>DATBMQ010000146.1:0-21556 GCA_036554765.1 Steroidobacteraceae bacterium
AGTGCGCGCAGCGCGAGCTGCGGCAGCCAGCTGCCGATGCGGTCGAGGCCGCGGTGCGCGGCTTCCACGAGTCCGACGATCGCATGCATGCGGGAGTCTCCGGTTCAGGTGACGACGGCCAGCACGCCGCGGGCGTGCAGGTCGCGGATCGAGTCTGTCGCCGCCCGCGCGGCGTCGGGCGTCAGTTCGATGCCGCCGCGGGCGTACGCCATCCGCGCCGTGGTGCCGGGCGATTGCTCGAGTGCATCCAGCAGGCGCGCGGCCGCGGCGCCGATCTCGAGGAACTGCACGCGGTCGCCGGCGTCCCGGTACACGACCAGGAACGTGGGCTCGGCGGGTGGTTCTGCAGGGCGATGGTCCGGACCGAGCCGGTGCACCGGCCAGCGATAGGCCAGCGGCCAGGCCAGCGGCGAGACCGCGAGCGGGGCGCCCAGGGGATCTGCAGGCAGCGTCCCGGACGGCGGCGCCTCTTCCTCGCTGATCGCCAGCGCGAGCTCCACCCACTCGTAATGCGCCAGCTCCGCCATGAACGGCAGGTCGCCGGCGCCGGGCGCGGCGCGCGCCTGCAGCCACTCGAGGAACTCGCGCGGCAGTTCCAGGAAGTAGGGCGTCTGGGCGTGGTGACGCGCATAGAACTCGCGCACCAGCGCGCGCCAGCCCGCATCGCCCAGCATCCGCCGCAGCACCGGGAAGGCGCCGCCGAGCAGGTCCACGAGATTGTTGAAGAAAAGCTCGCGGTACACCGTCATGCGCCGCGGCTCGAGGTCCGCGGGGGGCGGCACGCGGTCCGGGTCGCGCAGGTGCGCGGCGAAGGCCTTCTGCTGGTCGGCGAGCGCCATGTTCAGCCTGCCGCCGCGCGCCGCGCCGGCGCCTGCTGGCGCGCGCGCACGCCGGCGACTTCCGCGACCAGTTCCGCGAGCGGCGGGAAGTTGAAGTCGCGCTCCAGCAGCGTGGGCACGGGCCCCAGCAGGCGGTAGGCCTCGTCGAGCAGCGACCAGACGTCGCCGCTGACCGGGGCGCCGTGCGTGTCGACGCGCAGGTCCGGCGCCTCCACGTAATGGCCGGCGACGTGCATGTACCAGACGCGCGATGCGGGCAGCGCGCGCAGGAAGGCGGTCGCGTCGTAGCGGTGGTTGATCGAGTTGACGAAGATGTTGTTGACGTCCAGCAGCAGCCCGCAGTCGGCCTCGGCGAGCACCGCGTTGACGAACTCGAGTTCGCTCATGCGCGCGCCCGGCGCGGCGTAGTAGGAGACGTTCTCGACCGCGATCGGCCGCCCGAGCGCGTCCTGCGCCTGCCGGATGCGCGCGGCGACCCAATGGACCGCCTCCTCGGTGAAGGGAATCGGCATCAGGTCGTAGAGGTGGCCGTCGTCGGAGCAGTAGCTCAGGTGCTCGGTGTAGGCGCGGATGCCATGCGTGTCCAGGAAGGCGCGGATTTCGGCGAGCAGCTCCAGGTCGAGCGGCGCCGGCCCGCCGAGCGAGAGCGACAGCCCGTGCGCGACGAAGGGGTGGCGCTCGGTGAAATGGCGCAGGTCCTTCGCGAGCGAGCCGCCGGCATGGATCCAGTTCTCGGGGGCCAGCTCGAAGAAGTCGATGCCGGCGGCGCCGCCGGCGCGCAGTTCCGGCACCAGCGCGCGCCGGAAGCCGAGCCCGGCTCCGGATACGGGATAGCGTGCGGTGCTGGTGGTCGGCTGGTGCATGGCTTGCAGGAGATGGACCGGGAAACGGCCCCCGATATTACCCGTCCGCGCGCGTCTTCTGCGGGAACCGGCAGAGATCGGCGACCGGGCAGCGCGGGCACAACGGGCGCCGGGCCTTGCAGACGTAGCGGCCGTGGAGGATGAGCCAGTGATGCGCGTCGGCCCGGAATTCCGCCGGCACGACTTCGAGCAGGCGCTCCTCGACCCGGCGCACGTCAGGCCCCGGTGCGAGGCCGGTGCGGTTGGCAACGCGGAAGATGTGCGTGTCCACCGCGATGGTCGGCTCGCCGAAGGCCGTGTTGAGGACGACGTTGGCGGTCTTGCGCCCGACGCCCGGCAGCGCCTCGAGCGCCGCGCGCTCGCCCGGCACCCGGCCGCCGTGCCGTTCGACGAGGATGCGCGACGCTGCGATCACGTGGCGCGCCTTGACGCGCCACAGCCCGATGGTGCGGATGTAGCCGGCGAGCCCGTCCTCGCCCAGCGCCAGCATCGCCTGCGGCGTCGGCGCGACGCGGAACAGCGGGCCGGTCGCCGCATTCACGCTCTTGTCGGTCGCCTGTGCCGACAGCATGACCGAGACCAGCAGCTGGTAGCGCGACCGGTAACTCAGCTCGGTCCGGGGGCGCGGGTTGGCGGCGCGCAGCCGCTCGAAGAACGCGCGGCGCGCGGCGGCCGGGAGCGTGCGTTCAGCCGCCTTGCGCGCCATCGCCGGGAAGGCTCGCGCGCAGCGCGCGTTGCTGTTCGGCCTCGGCGGCCGCGAGCCGCGCCAGGCGCGCCTCGTAGAGCCGCCGGAAATGCGGCGCGCGCGCGTCGATCTCCGCGCCGGCCAGCGGCCGGGCCGGGAGGCCCGGCGCAGGGACCATGTGGATGCAGTCCACGGGACAGACGGGCAGGCACAGCTCGCAGCCCGGGCAGTCCGCCGCGATGACCGTGTGCATGTGCTTGCGGGCGCCGACGATCGCGTCGGTCGGGCAGACGTCCAGGCAGCGCGCGCAGCCGATGCAGGCCGGTTCATCGACCCAGGCCACGGCCGGCGCCGCCTCGCGGCCGCAGGAAGGATCGAGCGGCAGCGGCACGCGGGCGAGCAGCGCGGCCAGCCGGCCGATCACGTGGGCGCCGCCCGGCGGGCAGCGGTTGAGTTCCGCGTCGCCGCGCGCGAGCGCCTGCGCATAGGGCCGGCAGCCGTCGTAGCCGCAGCGCCGGCACTGCGTCTGCGGCAGCAGCGCGTCGATGCGATCCGCGAGGGAATCCGCGGACTCCATGCGCGTTCAGCTCACCTTCATGCCCGCGGTCGCGCCCGCGTCCGGTGCGACCAGGAACAGGCCGGCGTCGCCGGAGGCCGCCAGCACCATGCCCTCGGAGGTGCCAAAGCGCAGCTTGCGTGGCTTCATGTTGGCGACCAGGACCACGTGGCGGCCGACCAGCGCGGCGGGCTCGTAGGCCGAGCGGATGCCCGCGAACACGGTGCGGCGCTCGCCGCCCAGGTCCACGGTCAGCTGCAGCAGGCGATCCGCGCCCTCGACCAGCGCGGCCGCCTCGATGCGCGCGACCCGCAGATCCACGCGGGCGAACTCGTCGGCCGAGATCTCGGCGGGCCGTTCCGGCGCGGCGGGTTTTTCGGTGTCGGTCATCGGGGTCTCCACGAGCTTGCCGACGGCGGTCGCATCCACGCGGGTCGCGAGCGGCTGGTACTCGCCGATCTGGCTGCCGAGCAGCGGCCTGGCGACGTCGCTCCAGCGCGCGACGGGGGCGCGCAGGAACGCCTCGGCGCGTTCCGCGGTCGCCGGCAGCACCGGTTTCAGGTACGTCATCAGCGCACGGAACAGGTTGAGTCCCTGCGTGCAGACCGCCTGCACCTCGGCCGCGCGTGCCGGGTCCTTGGCGGCGAGCCAGGGTTTCTGGCGGTCGATGTAGAGGTTGGCACGGTCCGCGAGCTCCATGATCTCGCGCACCGCGGCCGCGTACTCCAGCGCCTCCCAGGCCTCGCCGATGCCGGTGCCGGCGTCCACGAACTCGCGGTACAACGCCGGGTCCGGCAGCGCCGCGGCCAGCCTGCCGCCGTGGCCGCGGTGGATGAAGCTGGCGCAGCGGCTCGCGATGTTGACCAGCTTGCCGACCAGCTCCGCGTTGATGCGGGTCGCGAACTCGTCGAAGTTGAGGTCCACGTCCACCAGGCCCGGCCCGAGCTTGGCGGCCAGGAAGTAGCGGAAGTACTCGGGCGGCAGCGCGGCGAGGTAGCGCCCGGCGGTCAGGAAGGTGCCGCGCGACTTCGACATCTTCTCGCCGTTCACGGTGAGAAAGCCGTGCGCATGGATGGCGGTGGGCTTGCGGAAGCCCGCCCCCTCGAGCGTCGCCGGCCAGAACAGCGAGTGGAAGTACAGGATGTCCTTGCCGATGAAGTGGTGCAGCTCGGCGTCGCTGCCGGGCGCCCAGTAGTCGTCGAAGGTCAGGCCCTCGCGGGCGCAGAGGTTGTCGAAGCTCGCCATGTAGCCGACCGGCGCGTCCAGCCACACGTAGAAGTACTTGCCCGGGGCGTCCGGGATCTCGAAGCCGAAGTAGGGCGCGTCGCGCGAGATGTCCCAGTCGCGCAGACCCGCCTCGAACCATTCGTCGAGCTTGTTGGCGACCTCGGGTTGCAGGGCGCCGGAGCGCGTCCAGTCCCTGAGCATCGGCTCGAAGTCGCCGAGCCGGAAGAAGATGTGCTCGGACTCGCGGGCGATGGGGCGCGTGCCGGTGACGACCGAGACCGGGTCGATCAGGTCGAGCGGCGTGTAGGTGCCGCTGCAGTTCTCGCAGCTGTCGCCGTACTGGTCGGGCTTGCGGCAGATCGGGCAGGTGCCCTTGACGTAGCGGTCCGGCAGGAACATGCCCGCCTTCTCGTCGTAGGCCTGCCGCACGCTGCGGCGCGTCAGGTGCCCCGCCTGCGACAGCGCCTGGTACATCCGCACCGTGAGGCGGCGGTTCTCCTCGGAGTGCGTGGTGTAGTAGTTGTCGAAGCCGATGCCGAAGGCCGCGAAGTCCCGCCGGCGCTCGGCGCCGACCTGCGCGATGAGCTGCTCCGGCGTCACGCCCTCCGCCTGGGCCTTCAGCATGATCGGCGTGCCGTGCGTGTCGTCGGCGCAGACGTACAGGCAGTCGTGGCCCGCGAGCCTCATGTAGCGGACCCAGATGTCGCACTGCACGACCTCGGTCATGTGGCCGAGGTGCGTGGGTCCGTTGGCGTAGGGCAGTGCGCTCGTGACGAGGATGCGGCGGGGCATGGGCTCAGTTCGAGTCGCGATACTGCTCGAACTTCGACTTGTTGAACGCCTTCTCGTAGGCCGAGCGCCCGCTGATCAGCGCCTGGTCGAGCAGCTGCTCGATGGCCGCGTCCATCGTGCGCATGCCGGCGCCGGCGCCGGCCTGCATCACGGACTCGATCTGGTCGATCTTGCCCTGCCGGATCAGGTTGGCGGCGGCCGGCGTGTTGATCAGCACCTCGAGCGCCGCCACGCGGCCCGCCACGCCCTTGCGCGCGAGCAGCTGCTGCGAGATCACGCCGCGCAGCGAGGTCGAGAGCATCGTGCGCACGTGGCTCTGCTTGTCCGCCGGGAAGGCGTTCACGATGCGGTCCACGGTCGCCGCGGCGCCATTCGTGTGCACCGTCGCCATGACCAGGATGCCCATTTCCGAGGCGGTGATGGCGGTCGAGATCGTCTCGAGGTCGCGCAACTCGCCGACCAGGATGACGTCCGGGTCCTCGCGCAGTGCCGAGAGCAGCGCCGTCAGGAACGACTCGGCGTGCACGCCGACCTCGCGCTGGCTGATCAGGCAGTTCTTGCGCGCGTGCACGAACTCGATCGGATCCTCGATGGTGACGATGTGGCCCTTGATGCGGCTGTTGATGTCGTCGATCATCGCCGCGAGCGTCGTGGACTTGCCGGAGCCGGTCTTGCCGGTGACCAGGATCAGCCCGTTCGACACCTTGCACAGGTTGCGCACCGCGTCCGGCATCTTCAGCTGCTCGAGCGACTGCGCCCGCGACGGGATGGCGCGGAATACGCCGCCCATGCCGTTCAGGTGGCGCATCGCATTGACGCGGAAGCGCGCGACCGTGCCGAGCGAGTAGGCGAAATCCGTGCCGTCGCGGGCCTCGAAGCGCTCGATGGCCTTGCGCGGCATGATCTCGTACAGCGCCTCGCGCACGAAGTCGGCGGCGAGCCGTTCCGGGCGCAGGGAGGACAGCTTTCCGTACTGCCGGATGCGCGGCGGGTCGCCCGCCATGAAGTGCAGGTCCGAGCCGTCGCGCTTGAGGATCTCCTCGAGGAACTCGTCGATCTTGGCCACGGCGCTCCCTCAGTCCACGGTGTCGAACTTGGGCAGCAGGCTGCGGTCCACGACGAACTTCGAGAACAGCTTCTTGTCGCTCGCGTAGGCGTAGGCGTCGTCCGGGTCGACTTCCTTCGCCTTGATCGCCCGCAGCAGCGCCTGGTCCATCAGCTCCATGCCGAGGTCCTTGCCGGTCTGCAGCTGCGCCGGGATCTGGTGGGTCTGGTCGGTCTGGATCAGTTTGGCGATGGCGCGGTTCATGACCAGGACCTCGCAGACCGCGCGGCGGCCGCGATTCTCGGGCCGGCGCACCAGCACCTGGGTGACCACCGCGATCAGGCTCTGCGCGAGGAAGCTCTTGGTCTGTTCGCGCAGGTCGGCGGGCAGCGCGTCGATCAGGCGGTCCACGGTCTTCACCGCGCTCGTGGTGTGCAGCGTGCCGAGCACGAGGTGGCCGGTCTCGGCCGCGGTCATCGCCATCGAGATGGTCTCGGCGTCGCGCAGCTCGCCGACCAGGATCACGTCCGGGTCCTCGCGCATGGCCGCGCGCACGCCCTCGGCGAACGAAGGCAGGTGCGTGCCGAGCTCGCGCTGCACGACCTGGCTCTGCTTGCTGCGGTGGACGAACTCGATCGGGTCCTCGAGGCTGATGATGTTGAGCGCGCGGGTCGAGTTCAGGAGGTCGATCATCGCGGCGAGCGTCGTGGACTTGCCGGTGCCGGTCGAGCCGGTCACGAGCACCATGCCCTGGTGGTAGTCGCAGAGCTTCTTGATCAGCGGCGGCAGGCTGAGCGAGTCCAGCGTCGGGATGTCGGCCGGGATCGCGCGGAACACCGCGCCGACCCCGGAGTCCTTGCGGAAGATGTTGACCCGGAAGCGGCCGCCGTCCTCGGTGACGTAGGACATGTCCACGTCGTGGCCGCCGCGGAAGCGGTCGGCGAGGTTGCGCGACAGGATCTCCATGACGTAGGCCTCGAGCTCGGGCGCGGCCAGCTCGCGGAACCGGATCGGCATCAGCTCGCCGTTCATGCGCAGCATGGGCGGCACGCCGACGGCCAGGTGGACGTCGGAGCACCCCTGGGTCGAACCAAGCTTCAGGAAGGCGTCGATGCGCGGCATTTGCCGCGCGAGTGAATCACAAGAACGGTTCCAGCGCCACCCGCAGCTCGTCCATGGAGCCGTAGCGCTTCTCCTTGTCCACTGCCATGGCCTTCATGACCACGTCGGACAGGGCCTGCGGCAGCGCGGGATTCAGCTCGAGCGGCGGGCGGGCGCGGCCCTGGACGTGCTGGTACATGACCGACATATGGTCGCCGCGATGGTAGGGCGGCGTGCCGGTCAGCATCTCGTAGAGGATCACGCCCAGCGAGTAGATGTCGGCCCGCTCGTCCACCTTCTTGCCGAGGATCTGCTCGGGCGCCATGTATTTCGGCGACCCGATCACGTAGCCGGTCTTGGTCAGCTGCGTGTCGCCCTGGTGCTGGGCGGCGGCCACGCCGAAGTCCACGACCTTGACCACGCCCTCGTCGTTGATCAGCACGTTCGCGGGCTTGAGGTCGCGGTGGATGATGCCGACGCCGTGGGCGACCGCCATGCCCTTGGCGATGTCCACGCCGAAGCGCACGGCGCGGCGCTGCGCCAGCGGCTTGCCGTCCGCGACTTCGGTGCCGACCGTGTGCGACGGGAAGTACTCCATCGAGATGGCGTAATTGCCGCGGATCTGCAGGAAGTCGTAGATGCGGATCACGTTCGGGTGGGTGATCTTGCGGCTGTAGCGCAACTCGTGGACGAAGCGCTGCATCATCTCCTCGTCGGTCGAGATGTTCGGGTTCAGGAACTTGAGCACCAGGCGCTCGTCCACGACCGTGTCTTCCATCAGGAGCACGGTGCCGAAGGCGCCGCGGCCGATGCGCTCGATGTACTTGTAGCGGCCCTCGAGCACGTCGCCGGGCTTCAGCGTCGCGATGTCGAGGCGCGCCTGCGCCTCGGCCTGCTTCATGATCGCGGAGACGTCCGCGGACTCCATCAGCAGCGTGCGCTGCGCATCGGCCCCGGCCTGCGCGGCGGTCCGGCCGAGGGCCGGGATCGCGGCCGAGCTGCCGAAGCGCGCATCGAGCTCGTTCAGCGCCCGGATCGCGGCGCCGGCGACCGACTGGTCGCTCAGCGAGGCGAGCGGGGCGATCTTGGCGCGCAGCGGGTCGATGTTGCGGTCGTCCGCGAGCCGCACCAGCGCCGACATGGCCTCGATGCGCACGTCCGTTTCCGGCCGGTCGAGCGCCGCCAGCACGATCGCGGTCGAGCCGGTGTCGCCGATCTTGCCGAGCGCACGCACCACGCTCGGGATGGACTTGGGGTTCGACTTCATCATCTCGATCAGCCGCGGCACGGACTTCTTGCTGCCGATCTCGCCGAGCGCGTCCACCGCGCGTTCGCAGACCCACCAGTCGGGATCCTTGGTGGCCTCGAGCAGGTGGGCGAGCGCGCGCTCGTCCTTGGTCTGGTTCAGGATCTCGATCGCGGTGCGGCGGACCTCCTCGTCCTTGTCGGAGACCAGCGAGATCGCCGCGCCGATCACCACGGGGCCGCCGATCTTGCCAAGCGCGTCCGCCGCGCGGCTGCGCACCCACCAGTCGGCGTCGCGGATCGCCTTCAGCAGGTACTTCACCGAGCTCTCGTCGCCGACGACATTCAGCACCTCGACCGCGGCCCGGCGCGCGTACTCCGACTCGTCCGTGAGCACGGGCACCAGGTGGCGCACCGTGTCGGGGTGCTTGCTGCGGCACAGCAGCTCGATCGCCTGGTTCTGCACGTCGAGCTCGGCATCCCGCAGCAGCGGCGCGACCTGCGCCGGGTCCACCTGGCCGCTTCCGGCCGTGATCGCCTTGAGCGCCGCCGCGCGCACCAGCTTGTTCGGGTCCTTGAGCGTGCCCTGCAGCGCCGCGACGACCTTGGGCGAACTGAAGCGGGCGAGCAGGGCGATGATGTGGGTGCGGGCGATCGGGTCCTTGCCCTGCACGCGCGAGATCAGTTCGTCCACGGAACTGTCGTCCACCAGGTCGCCGGCAATGCGGAACAGGGCGGCTTTCTCGGCCGGGTCCTGCTGGTAGGCTGCGTTCAGCAGTTCGCGCAGCTGGAAGCGCTGCTTTTGCGCGGCGATGACGTCGAGCACGGCCGGGCGCGAGACGCCGGGCTTGGACAGGAGCTCCAGCAGCAGCGAGGGCGGGTAGTTGCGCGACGAAGCCAGCGCCCAGGCGACGCCGGCCACTGCGCGCGGATTCTCGTCGGCCAGCGCCTCCGCCAGCGCCGGAAAGGTCTTGGTGTCGACCAGCGGCGTCAGCGTTTCGACGAAAGCGACCGTCTCGCGCTTGTCAGCGGTGGCGAGTGCGTCGACGATCGGCTTGATCGCGGCGCCGCCGAGGCTCTGCAGCTTGGCGAGCGCGGACTTCGCTTTCGCGCTGTCCGGGTCGCCGCTCTCGCGCACCTCGGCGATCAGGCGATCCGCGCGATAGCCTCCGAAGATTCCCATCCAACCCCGGCTTTTCTTTTGGGACCTGAGGAAAAATGCCGATTTAGGAGTATGCCACAGGGCCCGTCCGGGCCGTTCACGGGCCGGCCCCTGGGCTACAATGCCGCCCCCGATCCGGAACGGACCCATGCCCGACGACGCGCATACCCTGCTGCACGACGCGCTGGCGCGCTATGTCGAGCCGAACCTCGGCATGACGCTCGGGGAGGCGGCGGCGCTCGAGTCGGTGCGCGCGGGCGCGCACGGCGCGGCGGTGAAGATCGTGCTGGGTTTCCCCGTGGCGGGCTACCACGAGGCGCTCGCGTCGGCGCTGGCCCTGCACCTGAAGGAGGCGGGCCTGCCGGCCGGCCTCGAGCTCGAGGTGGAAAGCCGCATCCCGGCCTTCGTGGCCGACCCGAAGCAGCGACCGCTGCCGGACGTCGCCAACGTCATCGCGGTGGCCTCGGGCAAGGGGGGCGTCGGCAAGTCCACGGTCGCGGCCAACCTGGCCCTGGCGCTGGCGGCGCAGGGCGCGCGGGTCGGCCTGCTGGATGCCGACATCTACGGGCCGAGCCAGCCGCGCATGATGGGCATCGCCGGCGAGCGCCCGACGACCCAGGACGGGCGCACGCTCGAGCCTCCCCGTGGCCACGGCATCCCGGTCATGTCCATCGGCTTCCTGGTGGACGCCGACCAGCCGATGGTCTGGCGCGGCCCGATGGTCACCCAGGCGCTCGCGCAGATGCTCGCCGACACGCGCTGGGGAAAGCTCGACTACCTGGTCGTCGACATGCCGCCGGGCACCGGCGACATCCAGCTGACGCTGACCCAGCGGGTCCCGGTCAGCGGGGCGGTGATCGTGACCACGCCCCAGGAGATCGCGCTGCTGGACGCGCGCAAGGGGCTGCAGATGTTCCGCAAGGTCGGCGTGCCGGTGCTCGGCATCGTCGAGAACATGGGCCTGCACCGCTGCCCGGCCTGCGGCCACGAGTCGCACATCTTCGACGCCGGCGGCGGCGACGCGATCGCCGCGCGCTACCACACGACCCTGCTCGGGCAGCTGCCGCTGGACGCGCGCATCCGCGAGCAGGCGGATTCGGGCGCGCCGACCGTGGTTTCCGATCCCGGGTCGGCGACCGCCCAGGTCTTCCACACCATCGCCCGGCGCGCCGCGGGGGCGCTGGCCGCGAGCGCGATCCGGGGCGCCGCCCGGCTGCCGGCGATCAGCATCGAGGGCGAAGGATGACGATCAAGTCCGACCGCTGGATCCGCCGCATGGCCGCGCAGGGAATGATCGAGCCCTTCGAGCCGGGGCAGGTGCGCTCGCTGGGTGGCCGGCCGATCGTGTCCTACGGCACTTCCAGCTACGGCTACGACGTGCGCTGCGCGCGCGAATTCAAGATCTTCACCAACATCAACTCGACCATCGTCGACCCGAAGCACTTCGACCCGAAGAATTTCGTGGACTTCGACGGCGAGGTCTGCATCATCCCGCCGAACTCGTTCGCGCTCGCGCGCACGGTCGAGTATTTCCGGATCCCGCGCAACGTGCTCACGATCTGTCTCGGAAAGTCGACCTACGCGCGCTGCGGCATCATCGTGAACGTGACGCCGCTCGAACCCGAATGGGAGGGGCACGTCACGCTCGAGTTCTCGAACACCACGCCGCTGCCGGCGCGCATCTACGCGGACGAGGGCGTGGCGCAGATGCTGTTCTTCGAGTCGGACGAGGCCTGCGAGACTTCCTACCGCGACCGCGGCGGCAAGTACCAGGGGCAGAAGGGCGTCACGCTGCCGCGGACCTGAGGGCCCCTCAGCGCCCGGACTGGTAGCTGCGGATGTAGGTCTGGAAAGCCCGCTTGCCGTCGCGCCGCTGCTCCGCCTGCACCATCGTGAAGCCGAGTGCCGGCGCGTACCAGAAGAGGGTCTCGCGCGAAGAGCCCTCCCGGGTGCTGCGGTAGACCACCGTGTCGAGGGTCCCGATCGCAGTCTTCAGGCGCTCACGGCGCAGCAGCGTGTAGCGGTACTGCTTGACGTAGTCCTTCTCGATCATCGCGACCAGGCCCGGCTCGGCCCCCGAACGGAGCCGCAACTGCACCAGGGCCTGGATCGAGGCCGCGTCCTGCAGGCCGGGCGCGGCGGGCAGGTCCACCGCCTCGTTCTCGGCCGTGCCGCGCACGCGGGCGTCGCGCCAGTCGAAGTCCAGCGACACGTCGCGGCCGGTGCGCTGCGTGCCGTCGTCGAACCGGTAGGTCATGGGCCGGACGTCGGTGGCTTCCAGCTCGAACACCGAGCGCTGCGAGAGCGTGCCGCTCGCGACCAGCCTGGCGAGCCCGCTGGCTTGCGACTCCGACACGATTTCCCAGCGGCCCAGGGCGGCGCGCCGCAGTTCCGTGCGGCTGCTGCCCACCGACATGCTGCCGTAGCGCACGTCGTAGGCGGCGACGAAGGGCTCGAGGCCGGCATCGTCGGCATGGGCCGGCGCAGCGTGCCCGAACACGATCGCTGCCAGCAGGCCAAGTCCCAATGCCCTCATGGGGCCTCCTCGATGACCGGTTCCGCCAGGCGCCTGCCGTCGAGCCAGGCCGCGCCGTCGCGCCAGGCCAGCCGCCCGTCGGCGAACCAGCCCGTGGCGCGCGGATAGATGATGTGCTCCAGCTGCTGAACGCGGGCTGAAAGCGACTGCTCGTCGTCCCCGGGCCTGACCGCGAGGCGCCCCTGGATGACCGCGGGACCGGCGTCGAGTTCCTCGGTCACGAAATGGACCGTGCATCCGTGCAGGCGGTCGCCGGCCTCGAGCACGCGCCGGTGCGTATGCAATCCACGGTGGGCCGGCAGCAGCGAGGGGTGGATGTTGAGCAGCCGCCCCTGCCAGGCGCGCACGAAGGCGCCATCGAGGATGCGCATGAAGCCCGCGAGCGCCACCAGTGCCGCGCCGGTAGCGGCCAGCGCCGCGTCGAGGCGCCGGCCGTAACCGGCGCGATCCTCCCCGGCGTCGGGTGCGAGCACGCGGGTGGCAAGCCCGAGCCCGGCCGCTGCCGACAGCCCCGCCGCATCGGTGCGGTCGCTGATGACCGCCACGATGCGGCCGCGGATGCCGCCGCCCTGCACGGCCGCGGCGAGCGCGAGCATGTTGCTGCCGCGCCCGGAGATCAGCACGGCGAAGGGCAGGGCCTGCGTCATCCGTTGATCTGCACGCCTTCGGCCGCCGTCACCTCGCCGATCACGCCTGCGCGCTCCCCGGCCTCGACGAGCTGCCGTACCGCGGCATCCGCGGCAGTGGCCGCCACGATCGCCACCATGCCGATGCCGCAATTGAAGGTGCGATGCATCTCCGCGTCGGTGATCGCGCCCGACGACTGGATCCAGTCCCACACCGGCGCGCGCCGCCAGGCCGCCGCCTCGAGCCGCACGCCGAGGCCCGCCGGCAGCACGCGCGGGATGTTGTCCGTGAGCCCGCCTCCGGTGATGTGCGCCAGCGCCCGCAATTCCTGCGAGCGCGCCAGCGCCAGCAGCGGCTTGACGTAGATGCGCGTCGGCTCCATGAGCAGGTCGAACAGCGCCGTGCCGGCGACCATCGTGCCGGGGCCGGCGCCCGTGTCGCGGATGAGCCGCCGGATCAGGGAGTAACCGTTCGAATGCGGGCCGGAGGAGGCGAGCCCGATGACCGCGTCGCCCGCGCGCACGCGCGAGCCGTCGATGATGCGGTCCTTCTCGACCACGCCGACGCAGAAGCCCGCGAGGTCGTAGTCGGCGCCCTGGTACATGCCGGGCATCTCGGCGGTCTCGCCGCCGACCAGCGCGCAGCCGGCCTGCTCGCAGCCCCGGGCGATGCCGGCGATGACCCGCTCGGCGACCTCGACCGAGAGCTTCCCGGTGGCGTAGTAGTCGAGGAAGAAGAGCGGCTCGGCACCCTGCACCACGACGTCGTTCGCGCACATCGCGACCAGGTCCTGGCCGACGCCGTCGTGGCGGCCGGTGTCGATCGCGAGCCGCAGCTTGGTGCCGACGCCGTCGGTGCCCGCCACCAGCACGGGTCGCTGCCAGCGCCCCGGCGGCAGTTCCACCATCGCGCCGAATCCGCCGACGCCCGCCAGCACTTCCGGGCGCATCGTGCGCGCGACGCGCGGCCGGATGCGCTCGACGAGCGCATCGCCGGCGTCGATGTCGACGCCGGCATCGCGGTAGGTCAGTGAGCGGCGTTCTGTCATCGGGTGGAGACGGGGCGCCAGGCGGGCCCGTGGTGCGGGCGGTGTACTATTGTAACGTGAGCCACCGGCCGAACCGCTGCCGCCAAATCCTGCCGAGCCTGTGGCTCGCGCTCGCCGCCTGCACGCAGGCCTGGCAGCCCGCCGCCGCGGAATCCGTCGGCGACCTGTATTCGGTGACGGTGCCGTACACGGGCAACAACGACGCGGCCTTCCGCGAGGCGATGCAGGACATCCTGGTGCGCGTGACCGGCCGGCCCGACGCGCCGGTGCTCGAGAACCTCGCGCCGCTGGTGGCGCAGGCTTCGCGCTACGTGAAGAGCTTCCGGCGCTCGCCGGGGGGACAGCTGGCCGTGATCTTCGACGGGCCGGCGATCGAGAACGCGATCGACGCTGCCGGCCTCGCCTACTGGGGCGACGAGCGCCCGCTGACGCTGGTGTGGCTGGCGCTGGACCGGGGCGCAGGGCGCCGCGAACTGGTGCACGCGGGCACGGCCGGCGACGAGCGCGCGCGCATCGAGCGCAGCGCCGCGCGCCGCGGCCTGCCGGTCGTGTGGCCGGGCCCGGGCGACGACCTGGTGCGCTCGCTGCAGCAGGCGTGGTCCGGCGAGCATGCGCCGCTGGTCGAGGCCGCGCAGCGCTACGGCGCCGGGGGCGTGCTGATCGGCCGCGCCAGGCCCGCGCCATCGGGCGGCCTCGAGGTCGACTGGACCTTCAGCGCGGCCGGGCTGACGGCGCGCGCCGCGGGCGAACTCGAGGCGGGACCCGAGCTCGCCGCCGACCGTTATGCGGGCCTCTATGCCTCGCGCGGCGCGGCCCAGCGCACCGAGCAGATGGTGACCGTCATGGGCGTCGACTCGCTCGA
Source organism: Steroidobacteraceae bacterium (assembly GCA_036554765.1). Taxonomy (GTDB): domain Bacteria; phylum Pseudomonadota; class Gammaproteobacteria; order Steroidobacterales; family Steroidobacteraceae; genus SCUD01. Next base: position 14,589 of record DATBMQ010000146.1, read on the forward strand.
GGACTACGCGCAGGCCATGAACATGCTCTCGCGCCTGGCGCCGGTGCGCGGCATCGCGGTGGACGAGGTCACGCCGGACGCGGTCTCGTTCCTCGTCAACGTGCGCGGCGACCCGGCGGCGCTCGCCGACGCGATCCTGCGCCACGGGCGGTTCATCGGCGTGGACGCGTCGCGCATGATCTTCTCGCTGCGCCCATGAGCCTGGCGGCGGTCCCGAACCTGATCTGCATCATGCGCATCGCGCTGACGGTGCCGATCGTGCTGCTGCTGGCCGAGGGCCGCTACGGCCCGACGCTGGTGCTGTTCGCGATCGCGGCGGCCTCCGACGTGCTCGACGGCTACCTCGCCAAGACCTTCGGCTGGACCAGCGAGCTCGGCAAGGTGCTGGACCCGCTCGCGGACAAGCTGCTGCTGGTCAGCGTCTTCATCACGCTCGCCTGGTTCGGCCTGGTGCCGGGCTGGCTGGCGGCGGTCGCGGTCACGCGCGACTTCGTCATCGGCATCGGCGCCGGCGTGTACAAGTGGCTGTTCGGGCCGCTGGAGGGACGACCGACGGCGCCGTCCAAGCTGAACACGCTGGTGCAGCTGCTGTTCGTGATCGCGGTGGTGTGGCGCGCGGCCTTCGCCGATTTTCCGCAGTGGCCGGTGACGGCGCTGGGCGCGCTCGTGCTGGTGACCACCCTCGTGAGCGGCGTGGACTACGTCGTGACGTACGCGCGCAAGGCGGTGGCGGTCAGCCGCGCGCGCCGCGCGGCGGCGTAGGCCGGCCGCGGGGTCCCCGATGCGCCAGCTGCCGCTCGGCGTCCAGCTCGGCGTCACGCACCGCTTCGAGACCTTCCACGACGGCGGCAACCGCGAGGCCGTGCTCGCACTGGCGGCGCAGGCGGAGGCCGGCGGCCCGCCGCTGTGGCTCTATGGCCCGCCGGGCTCGGGCAGGAGCCACCTGCTGCAGGCCGCCTGCGCGCGCGCAGGCGAGCGCGGGCTGACGGCCGCGTGGCTGCCGCTGGGCGCCGCGCGCTCCGGCGACCCGGCGATGCTCACGGGATTCGAGCGGCTCGGGCTGGTGGCGCTCGACGACGTGGACGCGGTCGCCGGCGACGCCGGCTGGGAACGCGCGCTGTTCAGCCTGTGGAACGGACTGGCGGAGCATGGCGGGCGGCTGGTGCTCGCGGCCGCCGCGGCGCCCGCGGCCATTCCATTCGGCCTGCCCGACCTCGCCTCGCGCCTGGCCTCGTCGCAGGTGCACCGGCTGCAGCCGCTCGCCGAGCGCGAGCAGGGCGAGGCGCTGGTGCAGCGTGCCCGCCACCGCGGCCTCGAACTGCCGCCGGAGACGCTCCAGTACCTGACGCGCCGCGCACCGCGGGATTTCGCGTCGCTCTGCCGCCTGCTCGATGCGCTCGACATCGAGTCGCTGGCGGCGCAGCGCCGCCTCACGGTGCCGTTCGTGCGCGACTGGCTCGCGCGCGCCGGATCCTGAATCAGCCGCGCGCGGCCAGGCGCTGCGCCGCGATCACCGCCGCGAAGGCCAGCAGCAGCAGCGCGAGCGTGAGCGACGCGGCGTTGCGGGCCGCGGGATTCGCGAGCACTTCGGTGAGCGCGAGCGCCAGGGCGGGCGCCTGCGTGAGGGGCGCCCAGCGCAGCGTGCGCGGCGTGCCGCGCGCGAGGCCCGCGACCGGCAGCAGCAGCGGCAGGCCCGCGAGCGCCGCGAGCGCGGCGCCGGTGCCGGCCAGCGGCCAGCAGGCGACCGACGCGATGAGCGCAAGCCAGGCCAGCAGCGCGGCACGCCCCGCACGCCCGGGCCGGGCGGCGTTCATGGGACGGTGGCGGAGGTGCGCAACGCGATCGTGGCGACGCGCCGGCCGAGTGCCTGCGCGAGCTGGCGCTCCGCGTCGGCGAGCGTGCGCGAACCGCCGTCCTGCACCACGCGGCTGGCGCCGTAGGGCGTGCCGCCGCCCGTGGTGCTCGAGAGCGCAGGTTCCGTGAACGGCAGCCCGACGATCAGCATCCCATGGTGCAGCAGCGGCAGCAGCATCCCGAGCGGCGTCGTCTCCTGGCCGCCGTGCATCGTGCTGCCGGACGTGAAAGCGCCCGCCGGCTTGCCCGCCAGCACGCCCGAGAGCCAGAGGGCCGAGGTCGAATCGAAGAAGGCCATCAGCGGCGCGGCCATGTTGCCGAAGCGCACGGGACTGCCGAGCACGAGGCCGGCGCACTCGCGCAGGTCGTCGTGCGTCGCGCAGGGCGCGCCGTCCGCCGGCACGGCGCCCGCGCCGGGGGCGAGCGCGGGCACGGTGCGCAGCCGTGCGCGCGCTCCCGCCACGCCGTCCACGCCGCGCGCCACCTGGCGCGCGAGCTCGGCGGTCGTGCCGTGGCGCGAGTAGTAGAGTACGAGGATGTCGATCATGGCGGATTCTAGCCGCAATCCCGAGGCGGCGAGGCGCATCCGGGTGCGCGGCCGCGTGCAGGGCGTGTTCTTCCGCGCGAGCACCGCGGAGCTCGCCCGGTCGCTCGCGCTGTGCGGGCGCGCGCAGAACCTCGACGACGGCAGCGTGCTGGTGCTCGCGGCCGGCTCGCGCGTGGCGCTCGCGGAACTCGCGGCCTGGCTGCGACGCGGGCCGCCGATGGCGCGCGTGGAGGCGGTCGAGGTCGAGGAAATCGATCCGGCGTCGCTGGAATGGCCGCGGGGCTTCGAGCCGCGCTGACCGCGGGCTCAGCGCCGCCAGCGCGAGTTCAGCCGCCCGAGCACCAGGTCCGGATACTGGCGCTTGCCGAGGCTGCCGTTGTAGCGGCCGAGCGCGCGCCGGTAGTCGCCGCGCTCGCGGTCGAGGTAGTAGGCCAGGATGCTCGTGCCCATGCGCACGTTCATCTCCACGTCGATCAGGTCCCGGTTCGACAGGCCGAGCTGGTTGGGCCAGAACGGCATCACCTGCATGAGCCCGACCGCGCCCGCGGACGACACGGCGAACGGGTCGAACGCGCTCTCGACATCGATGACGGCGAGCACCAGGTGCGGCCGGTCGCGCAGCATGTCGTGCTTGCGCGACTCGCAATGGACCGCGTGCAGGATGCGCTCGGCCGCCACGGCGGTGTCGTCGCCGAGCCGCAGGTCCTTCGGCAACTGGCGCAGCCGCGCCTCGACGCGCGGGCGCATCAGCGCGAACCAGACGACGTCGTCGTACTTGCCCTCGAAGCAGGGCGTGGCGCGGATCGCCGCGGCGAGGACCTCGCGCAGGCCCGGGTCGCGCTGGCCCTGGGCCAGGGCAGCGCCCGGGAGCGCCAGCCCCAGGACCGCGGCGAGGACCGCCAGGCGTGGTCGCGTCATCGCCGCGCCGGTCACGCGGATGCGGCCAGGCGCTCCCGGATGAACGGCAGCGCCGAGTCGAGCGGGAACTCCTCGTTGTCCGGCGCGCGGCGATGGCGGTACTCCAGGCGGCCCGCTGCGATGCCGCGCTCCGACACGACCACGCGGTGCGGCACGCCGATGAGCTCGGCATCGGCGAACTTGACGCCCGGCCGCGCGTCGCGGTCGTCGAGCAGCACTTCGACGCCCGCGCCGGACAGCTCGCGGTAGATCCGCCCGGCGGTCTCGCGCACGGCCGCCGCCTTCTCCCAGTTGAGGCCGACCAGCACCACGTCGAAGGGCGCGAGCGGCGCAGGCCAGATGATGCCGCGCTCGTCGTGGTTCTGCTCGATCGCCGCGGCGACGATGCGGGTGACGCCGATGCCGTAGCAGCCCATGGTCATGACGATGGTGCGGCCTTCATCGTCGAGCACGGTAGCGCCCATCGCCTCGCTGTACTTGCGCCCGAGCTGGAAAATGTGACCGACTTCGATGCCGCGCGCGATCGAGAGCGTGCCGCGCCCGCCCGGGCTCGGGTCGCCCTGGACCACGTTGCGCAGGTCCGCGACCGCGGGCTCCGGCAGGTCGCGGCCCCAGTTGACGCCGGTCAGGTGCGCGTCGCGGCGGTTCGCGCCGCAGGCGAAATCGGCCGTCGCGGCGGCGGCGCGATCCGCGATCACGGGGACCGGCAGCCCGACCGGCCCGAGGAAGCCGGGCTCGCAGCCCGCGACCTGCACGATGCGGGCAGCGTCCGCCATGCGCAGCGGCTTCGCGACCTGCGGCAGCTTCTGCGCCTTGACGGCATTCAGCTCGTGGTCGCCGCGCAGGACGAGCGCGACCAGCCCGCCGTCCGCGCCCTCGACCACCAGCGTCTTGAGCAGCCGCGAGGCGGGCAGCGCGAGCACTTCGCCGACCTGCACGATCGTGCGCGCGCCGGGTGTCGCGACCTCCGCCCTGGCGGCGGACGGCGCCGGACGCGGCGACGCCGGCGCGAGCGCCTCGGCGAGTTCCAGGTTCGCCGCGTAGTCGTCGCCGTCCGAGAACGCGATCGCATCCTCGCCGGAGTCGGCGAGCACGTGGAATTCCTGCGAGGCGCTGCCGCCGATCGCACCCGTGTCGGCGTGCACGGCGCGGAAGCGCAGGCCGAGGCGCGTGAAGATGGCGGTGTAGGCGTCGTACATGCGGCGGTAGCCTTCCGCCAGCGAGGCTTCGTCCGCATGGAAGCTGTAGGCGTCCTTCATCACGAACTCGCGCGCGCGCATGACGCCGAAGCGGGGGCGGATCTCGTCGCGGAACTTGGTCTGGATCTGGTAGAAGTTGACCGGCAGCTGGCGGTAGCTCTTGAGCTCGCGCCGCGCCAGGTCGGTGACGACCTCCTCGTGCGTCGGCCCCAGCACCATGTCGCGGTCGTGGCGGTCCTTGAAGCGCAGCAGCTCGGGGCCGAACTGGTCCCAGCGCCCGGATTCCACCCACAGCTCCGCCGGCTGCGCGACCGGCATCGAGATCTCGAGTGCGCCCGCGCGGTCCATCTCCTCGCGGATCACGCGCTCGACCCTGCGCAGCACCCGCAGTCCCATCGGCAGCCAGGTATAGAGGCCGCCCGCGACGCGGCGGATCAATCCCGCGCGCAGCATCAGGCGATGGCTCGCGACCTCGGCCTCCGACGGCACTTCCTTGAGGTTCTGGATCGGGTAACTGGACAGTCGCATGGCCCACCTGCGGGCCGGCGTGTGACCGGCCCCAAAGCGCGGTATCTTAGGCGCTGCCCGGTGGCCTTGCCATGTCATCCGCATGAAAGTCGACTTCAACGAAATCCGCACGCGCCGCGGGATCTACCTGCTGCCGAACCTGCTGACGACCTGCTGCCTGTTCGGCGGTTTCTACGCCGTGGTCGCGGCGATCGACGGCAACTTCGGCCGCGCCGCGATCGCCGTCTTCGTCGCGATGGTCTTCGACGGGCTCGATGGCCGCGTGGCGCGCCTGATGGGCACCGAGACCGCGTTCGGCAAGGAGTTCGACAGCCTCGCGGACATGGTCGCGTTCGGCATCGCGCCCGCCATCGTGTGCTACCAGTGGGGCGTCGCGCGCATCGCCGAGTATGGCGCCGCCTGGGGGCGCTTCGGCTGGATCGCCGCCTTCTTCTTCGCCGCGTGCACGGCGATGCGGCTCGCGCGCTTCAACGCGCGCTCCGCGATCCAGGACAAGCGCTACTTCGAGGGACTGCCGAGCCCGTCCGCGGCGGCGATCGTCGCGGCCTTCATCGGGCTCGCGCACAAGTACGAGGCCGACGGCCTGCTGGGCTTCGACCTGACCGGGCTGACCGGCCTGGTGCTCGCGTTCGGCATCACGGTGCTCGCCGCGGTGCTCATGGTGAGCCGCTTCCCGTACCGCAGCTTCAAGGACCGCGCGGCGGGCGAGCGCGTGCGCTACTCGAAGCTGCTGCTGGTGCCGCTCGTGCTCGCGCTGATCGCCGTGGATCCGCCGGTCGTGCTGTTCCTGCTGTTCTTCGGCTTCGCCCTGTCCGGCCCGATCGCCTGGAGCTGGGTCAAGCTGCGGCGGCGTCCGCGCGGCGCGGGCGCCGCGCAGGACTGAGCCCATGGAGGCCCGCCGGCACGCCATCCTCGATGCGATGGGCGTCACCGCCTACGTGGCGCGGCACGCCGCGCCCGGCAGCGCGGGATCGACAGACTGGGAAGAACTCGCCGGGACCGTACGCAATTGCAGGCTGTGCGGGCTCTGCGAGACGCGCACGCAGACGGTCTTCGGGACCGGCGACCGCAGCGCGCGCCTGATGGTCGTCGGCGAGGCGCCCGGCGCGGAGGAGGACCGACAGGGCGAGCCCTTCGTCGGCCGCGCCGGGATGCTGCTGAACTCGATGCTGCGCGCGGCGGGATTCGAGCGCGGGCAGGTCTACATTGCGAACGTCCTCAAGTGCAGGCCCCCGAACAACCGCGACCCCAGCCTGGAGGAGTCCGACCGCTGCCTGCCATACCTGCGCCGGCAGATCGAGCTGGTCGGTCCCGCCGCGATCCTCTGCGTCGGGCGCATCGCGGCGCAGCGGCTGCTCGGCTGCGAGGAGACGCTCGGGCGGCTGCGCGGGCGCGTGCATCGTCTCGGCGAGGTGCCGGTCGTCGTGACCTATCATCCGGCCTACCTGCTGCGCTCGCCCGGCGAGAAGCGCAAGTCCTGGGCCGATCTGCAACTTGCCCTGAGGGTGCTTGGAGGCGCCGATGGCCACGGCGCGTGAGGAGTTGCCGGGCCTGGCCTGGACGCTGCGGCCGATGACGCCGGGCGACCTGGCGCGCGTCGCCGAGCTCGAGCGCGAGTCCTACGCATTCCCGTGGAGCGACCAGATCTTCGCCGACTGCCTGCGCGTCGGCTATCACTGCGTGGTGGTCGAGACGGCGGACGGCGTGATGGGTTACTCGGTGCTGTCGATGGGCGCGGGTGAGGCGCACGTGCTCAATCTCTGCATCGCCGGGGCGCTGCGCCGCCGCGGGATCGGCCGGGAGCTGTTGCTCGCGGTGCTCGGGCATGCGCGCGACCGCGGCGTGCGCGACGCCTACCTCGAGGTGCGCCGCTCCAACCGCGCCGCCATCGCGCTCTACCAGGAGCTGGGGTTCGACTGCGT
>DATBMQ010000147.1:0-13822 GCA_036554765.1 Steroidobacteraceae bacterium
ACGGACTGGTACTGGCGGAAGCCGAGCGGGGGCTCGGTGCCGTCGATCGAGACGGGCACCAGCTTGCGCAGGTCGCGCCCGCGCGCCGCCTCGTCGAGCACCCAGTCGGAGGCGACCGAGGCCCGCGACCAGACGACGATCACCGCATCGCATTTCTCGAGGGCCGCCTCGATGGATTTCGCGAAGGCAGCGCCGCCCTCGATCAGGGCGTCCCACCAGACGTCGAACCCCCCGGCTTCCAGCGCGGCCGCAAGCCTCGCCGCGCGATCCTGGTCCGCGCGCGCGTAGCTCAGGAAGACCGCCGGGCGTGAGACGCTTTCCCCCATGGAGGCGGCAGTCTACCGCGCGCGCTGCGTGGCCGGACCGGCGGCGCACTGCGATTGACTCCGCGATCCCGCTGTGACGACACTGCGCGGCCGCCACGAGCGCCACACACCGTTCAGCGAGACCGCATGCCAGACGCAGGCCGGCTGCCGCAGTTCCACGTCGTCGGATTCACCGGGCACCGCCAGCTCAGGGACCCGGCTGCCGCCGCGGGCTGGCTGGCCGCGGCCCTGGCGGAGCTCCAGGCGCTGGCGCCGGGCGAGTGGATCGCGGTGTCGTCCGCCGCCGCGGGCAGCGACCTGCAGTTTGCGCGCGCCGCGCTGGACCGGAACATCGCCTGGCAGGCGATCCTGCCGCTGGCGGAGGCCGAATTCCGCAAGGACTTCGGCGAACAGGAATGGCGCGAGGCCGAGGCGCTGCTCGCTTCGGCGGAATCGGTCACGGCGCTGTCCGGCAGCGCGACCCGGGAGGAGGGGTATCTCGACTGCGGGATCGAGACCGTGAATGCCTGCGACGTGCTCATCGCGCTCTGGGACGGCGAGCCCGCACGAGGCATGGGCGGCACTGCCGACATGGTGACCTACGCCCGGGAGCTGCAGAAGCCGCTGCTCGTCATCGACCCCGACACGGGCGAGACGCGCCGCGAGGATTTCGCCCGCTTCCAGCCGGCGGACCCGGAGCTGGAATTCCTGAACGGGCTGCCGGACACGGCCGGCGCCGGCGATACCGGGGGCGAGGCGCGCGAGGCCGTGCACCGCCTCTATCGCAGGGCCGATGCGGCCGCCAACCGCAGCGCGCCGCAATTCCGCCTGCTGACCGCGGCCACCGTGCTGCTGCACGTCGCCGCGACGATCGTCGCGACGGCGGGCCTCGCATTCGCCTGGCACGCGCCGGTGCTGCCATGGGCCAAGCTGCTGCTGGTGCTCGGCGCACTCGCGGCGGCGCTGGCGATCCGCCATTACCGCGCGCAGCGCAACTGGGTGCGCTGCCGGCTGGCCGCCGAGATCTGCCGTGCCGCGCTCGCGACCTGGGGCATGCCGCGCCGGGCCGCGCTGTTCGAGGATCTCGGCCTGCCCGGCGCGAGACAGCTGCTGCGTTCGCTGCACATTCTGCACCGGCGCGGAGCACCCGGGCGTCGCGCGAACCTCGACACCTTCCGCCAGGCCTACCGGCGCGAGCGGCTCGAGGACCAGTTGCGCTACTACCGGGCCCGCGTCGGCCGCGCCGCGCCGCTGCTGACATGGCTGCGCGCCGGGTTCGCGGCCAGCACGGTGCTCGCGGTCCTTTGCATGGCCGCTTACGCGGTGCACGGCGCGTTCGGGCTGCCATCCGCGCCGGCGCCGGTGGAAGCGGTCGTCTTCCAGTTCCTGCCGATCGTGCTGCCGGTCGTCGCGGCCGCGTTCGTGGCGCTCGTGTCCATCAACGACCTGCACCGGCGCGTGGCGCGCTACCGGGAGATGTGCGAACTGCTCGAGGCCGCGCACCGGCAGGCCGGCGTGACGCACAGCTGGCGCAGCCTCGAGCAACTCGTGCGCCAGACCGAGCGCGCACTGCTGCGCGAGGTGCTGGAGTGGCACACGCTCATGAGCCATCTCGACCGGCACTGACCTTGCACTGCCGGGCGTCGCATTGAGACAATGCGCGCACCCCTTGGAGGAAGTCCGCATGCCGAGTTTCGCTGCCGGGCGGCGCCTGGGTGCCGCGTTCCTGATCCTCTCATTCGCGCTGCCCGCGGGGGCCCAGCCGGCGGTGCCGGCAGGCGTTTCGGCGCAGGCCCTCGAGATCCTCACGCAATCGGTCGGCTACCGCACCGTGAAGGGCGAAGGGCAGGTGCCGGCCTATGCCGGCTATCTTGCGGGCGTGCTGCAGGCCGGCGGCTACCGCGCGTCCGACATCGCGATCACGTCCTTCGGCGAGACCGCAACGCTGGTCGCGCGCTGGCCCGGCCGCGATGCGACCCTGAAACCCATCCTGCTGATCGGGCACATGGACGTGGTGCCCGCGCATCGCGAGGACTGGAAACGGGACCCGTTCACGGCCGCGGTCGAGGAGGGCTACGTTTACGGGCGCGGCGCCGTGGACAACAAGTTCGGCATCTCGACGATGGTGGCGACGCTGCTGTGGCTGCGGCAGGAAGGCTGGCAGCCGCGGCGCGAGATCGTGCTCGCGCTGACCGGCGACGAGGAAACCTCGCAGGCCACCACGGCCGTCCTCGCGGAGCAGTGGCGACACGCCGAGATGCTGCTGAACAGCGACGCGGGCGGCGCGTCGCTGGGCGACGACGGCAGACCCGTCGTCTATGCCCTGCAGGCGGCCGAGAAGACCTACGTGGACTTCGAGATCAGCTTCACGAACCCGGGCGGCCACAGCAGCCGGCCGTCCGCGGACAACGCCATCCACTCCCTGGCCCGCGCGATCACCCGCATCTCCCAGCACCGCTTCCCGGCGCGCGCGAGCGAGCTGACTCGCGCGTATTTCCGCGCCGCGGGCCCGCTGACGCCCGGGGAGACCGGTGCGGCGATGCTGCGCTACGCGGAGGACCCCGCGGACCGCGCCGCCTACGAGCACCTCGCGGCACTGCCCGAATACGTGGGACAGCTCGGCACCACCTGCGTCGCGACCATGGCGAAGGCCGGGCACGCGCCGAACGCGCTGCCGCAGAGCGCCATGGTCAACGTCAATTGCCGCGTGTTTCCCGGCGAGCGCGTCGAGGACGTGCAGGCGGCGCTCGCGCGCGTCATCGACGACCCGGGCGCGACATTCCGGCTCGCGAACCAGCCGGTCCTGAGCGACGCCTCGCCGTTGCGCGAAGACGTGATGGCGGCGCTGCGACGCGCAATCGACCTGCGCGCGCCCGGACTGCCGATCGTGCCCACGATGTCCGCGGGTGCGACCGACAGCCTGTATTTCCGCAACCTCGGGGTGCCGAGCTACGGGGTCGGTGGCGTGTTCATGAGCCCGCGCGACAACTACGCCCACGGCCTCGACGAGCGCGTGCCGGTCGCGACGATCGACGGGGCGCTGCTGCAGTGGCGCAGCCTGCTGCGCGACCTGGGCGGCTAGGCGCCCTTGATGCGTTCGCGGTGCAGCAGGTAAAGGCCGGCGGCGACCACGATCGCGGAGCCGGCCAGCATGCGTGCCCCCGGCAGGACCTGCCAGATCGCCCAGTCGAGGCCGACCGCCCAGACCAGCGCCGTGTATTCGTAAGGCGCCACCAGTGTCGCCGGCGCGAGCCGGAATGCCTCGGTGATCAGGTACTGCCCGGCCCAGCCGGTCAGGCCGATCGCGGCGATCCACGGCCAGTCGGTGGCGGCGATCGGCACCCAGACGGGCGCCGCGATGGCGGCGGCGCCGATCGCGAGCATCAGCAGGTACCAGAACACCATGGAAGCGGTCGTGTCGGTGCGCGCGAGGATGCGCACCAGCACGACGATGACCGCATAGGCGAGCGCGGAACCGAGCGTGGCCAGGCCTGCCAGGCTCGCCAGGCCCTCGATCGAAGGCCTGAGCATGACGAACACGCCCCCGAGCCCGGCCAGGATCGCGAGCCAGTGGTGCGGGCCGGCCTTTTCGCCGAGCAGCAGCGAGGCCACCAGCACCACGAGCAGCGGCGCGCACATGAACACCGCGTAGGTGTCGGCCATGCTGGCGCGGGCGAGCGCCCACAGGAACCCCCAGAGCATCAGCACCGCGAGCGCCGCCCGCAGCAGGTGCAGGGCGAAGCGCACCGGCACGAGCGACCGCAGCTCGCGGGTCCAGGCGTAGGTCAGCAGCACGAATGGCAGCGAGGCGGCGCCGCGCAGGCAGGCAATCTGGATCGCCGGGTAGCGGCCGGAGAGCTGCTTCATCAGCGCGTCCATGACCGAGAAGACGCCGACCGCCGCCAGCATCAGCAGCACGCCCCGGATGCGCATGGCACGCTCGCTCATCGGCGGCCCCGTCTCCCGTTACAATCGGCAGGCACCTTAGCGTCCTGCGGCCGGAGCGACAACATGAAGATCTACGGAAACGTGCTCGAGATGGTCGGCCGGACGCCGATGCTGCGCGTGCAGAAGCTCGACACCGGGCGCTGCGAGCTGTACCTCAAGCTCGAGCTCATGAATCCGGCCGGCTCGATCAAGGACCGCATCGGCGTCACCATGATCGAGGAGGCGGAGCGGCGCGGCGACCTGAAACCGGGCGGGACCATCGTCGAGGCGACCGCCGGCAACACCGGGCTCGGGCTCGCGCTGGTGGCGGCGCAGAAGGGCTATCGCGTCGTGCTGGTCCTGCCCGACAAGATGAGCCAGGAGAAGATCTTCAACCTGCGCGCCATGGGCGCCGAAGTGGTCCTCACGCGCTCCGACGTGGAGAAGGGCCATCCCGAGTACTACCAGGACCTGGGCGCGCGGCTCGCGCGCGAGAATGGCTGGTACCACATCAACCAGTTCGGCAACCCGGACAACCCGAAGGCGCACGCGCTGACCACGGGTCCCGAGATCCTCGAGCAGATGGACGGCCGCGTGGATGCGGTGGTCGTGGGCGTGGGCTCGAGCGGGACGATCGCGGGCCTCACGCAGTGCTTCCGCGAGCGCGCGCCGTCGGCCGAGATCATCCTCGCGGACCCGGAGGGCTCGGTGCTCGCCGACCAGGTCAACAAGGGCAGCTACGGACGCGCGGGATCCTGGCTGGTCGAGGGCATCGGCGAGGACTTCATCCCGGACATCTGCGATTTCACGATGTGCCGCAGGGCCTACAGCATCCCCGACGCGGAGTCGTTCGCGACGGCGCGGGAGATCCTGCGCCGCGAGGGCCTGCTGGTGGGCTCGTCCACGGGCACGCTGGTGTCCGCCGCGCTGCGCTGGTGCCGCGAGCAGCAGCAGCCGAAGCGGGTCGTGACCTTCGCCTGCGACACCGGCAACAAGTACCTCTCGAAGCTGTTCAACGACTTCTGGATGGAGGACCAGGGCTTCATCCGGCGCCCCGGGCACGGCAACCTGCGCGACCTGGTCGGCCGGCCCCACGGCGAACGCGCGACGATCACGGTCGGGCCCGGCGACGTGCTGACGACCGCCCACAACCGGCTGCGCAACGCCGGCTTCAGCCAGCTGCCGGTGATGGAGGGCGAGCGCCTGGTCGGGTTCATCGACGAGGACGACATCATGCGTCACGCCTTCGGCGACCCGGAACGCTTCAACGACCCGGTGCGCGAGGCCATGCACACCAACTACCTCGTGGTCGAGCCGACGATGTCGTTCAACAACCTGGTCGCGATGCTGGACGTGCAGCCGTACGCGGCGCTGATGGACGGCGGGCAGTTCCAGGGCCTGATCACCCGCGCCGACGTGCTCAATTACCTGCGTCGCCAGATGCCGGCGCCGATGCCGCATTGAGGAACCGATGAGCAAACCGAGCAAACCGCAGGGCTTCGCCACGCGCGCGGTCCACGCCGGCCAGTCGCCGGACCCGTCGACCGGGGCCGTGATGCCGCCAATCTACGCCGTGTCCACCTACGCGCAGGAATCGCCCGGCGTGCACAAGGGTTACGAGTATTCGCGCACGCAGAACCCCACGCGCATGGCGTGGGAACGCTGCATCGCCGACCTCGAGGCCGGCACGCGCGGCTTCGCCTTCGCGTCGGGCATGGCGGCCACCGCAACGCTGCTCGAGCTCGTCGACAGCGGCAGCCACGTGCTGGCGATGGACGACCTGTACGGCGGCACGTTCCGGCTGTTCGAGAAGGTGCGGCGGCGGTCGGCGGGCATCGACTTCACCTTCGCCGACCTCGGCGACCCGGCGGCGGCGGAGCGCGCCGTCACGCCGAAGACGCGCATGATCTGGCTCGAAACGCCCACCAACCCGATGCTGCGGCTCGCCGACATCGCCGCGATCGCGAAGTTTGCGCGCGCGCGCGGGATCCTGCTCGTGGTGGACAACACCTTCGCGACGCCGTGGATCCAGCGCCCGCTGGAGCTCGGCGCCGACATCGTCATGCACTCGGCGACCAAGTTCCTGAATGGCCATTCGGACATGGTCGGCGGGGTCGCGGTGGTGCGGGACGAGGCGCTGGCCGACCGGATCGCGTTCCTGCAGAACGCCATCGGCGCCGTCAGCGGGCCCTTCGACAGCTTCCTGGCGCTGCGCGGGCTCAAGACGCTGCCGCTGCGCATGCGGCAGTCGAGCGAATCGGCGCTCGCGATCGCGGGCTGGCTGGAGCGGCACCCGCGCGTGGAGAAGGTCCTCTATCCCGGCCTGCCGTCGCACCCGCAGCACGCGCTCGCGCGCCGGCAGATGGCCGCCGGCGGCAGCGGCATCGTCACGTTCTTCGTCAGCGGCGGCCTCGCGGAATCGCGCCGCTTCCTCGAACGCCTGCGGCTCTTCACGCTGGCCGAGAGCCTCGGCGGCGTCGAGAGCCTGGTCGATCACCCCGCGATCATGACGCACGCCTCGGTGCCGCCCGAGACGCGCGCGCAACTCGGCATCACGGACTCGCTCGTGAGGCTCTCGATCGGGATCGAGGAGGCATCGGACCTGCTCGCGGACCTTGAGCAGGCGCTCGGCTGACGGCGCCTCGCGCCGCTACTGCAGCCCGTCGACGACCCGGCCGTCGGCGTAGATCGTCAGGCTGTCGCCGGGTTCCGCGGTCGCGTTCACGACGCCCGCCGCGAAGCGCACGGAGACGGCGTATTCGCCGGGCCAGGGCGCGCCGACCAGCAGGTCGTACTGGTTCTGGGCGCGCAGTCCCGAGCCCGTCTCCACCGCACGCGTCATGACGCGGTCCGGCTGGTCCTCCGGCGTGACGCGCACGACGCGGCCCTGCTGGTTGCGCTCGCCGCCCGCGCCCAGCACGCGGATGCGGATGACCGAGGTGAGCGGCTGCAGCGCCGCGAGCGAGCGATAGCCGGTTCCCCAGCGCGCCATGACGTCGATCACGCCATTGGCGTCGAAGTCGGCGCAGGCAAGCAGGTCGTTGGCCGCGAGCAGGTCGCCGGCCGCCACCGACCCGCTCTGGACCGCGGACGGCATCAACTGGCCCGCGACGTTGATCAGCATCTGCGGCGTGCCGGTTCCGGTCGCCGTCGCATTGCGCGCGAAGAGGACGTCATCGAAGCCGTCGCTGTTGAGATCGCAGGCATTGAGGCCGGCGCCGAAGGTGGCCTGCGTGGCGTCCTCGGCGACGATGGTGCCGGCGTCGAAGGCGCCTGCGGTGTTGAGGTGCAGGCGGATGGCGGCCCCGTCGTGGTGCAGGAGGTCGAAGTCGCCGTCGAGATCGACGTCGATCAGCTTGAGGCCATGGTCCGCGCGGACCGGGATGCCGACCGCCGCGCTGCCGTCGCTGAAGGTGCCGTCGCCGTCGTTGAGCAGCAGCCGCGACCCGAACAGCAGGTCGACGAAGCCGTCCTCGTCGAAGTCGACGGCCTGGCCGCCGCGTGGCACGAAGTCCGCGCCGGCCGGGTTGCCGTCCACGCCCGCGGCCGCCGCGATGTCGGTGAACGTGCCTGCGGCATTGCGCAGCAGCCAGTTGCGCGCCCCGTCGCCCTGGGTGTGGTCGTTCGGGGCGAACAGGTCGACGTCGCCGTCGTTGTCGAAATCGGCCGCCAGCGTGGTGCCGCCGAAGCCGCCGATCGCGAGCGCCGAGACGCCCGCCGAGGTCTGGAAATTGCCGGTGCCCTGGTTGACGTGCAGCAGCGCGACGGATTCCGCGGTGCCCGCGGGGGACAGCGTGGTGCTGAACAGGTCGTCCCGGAGGTCGCCGCTGAAATCGGCGTAACGCGAATCGCCGGTCGTGCGGCCGGCCGCCGTCAGGTCGCCGAGACCGACGTCCGCCAGCACCCGCGCCGTGAAAGTGTTCAGGCAGGCGCTGCCCGTCTTGTTGCCGAGCGCCGTCACGGTGTCATGGCAATCGTCGTCGTTGGGGTCGCCGAAGGCCACGCCGGCGCGAGGGTGGTCGAGCGTGCTCACCGAGCGGGCCGGCGACACGACGACCGGGCCACCCGTGCCGATGCGGCTGCCATTCATGGCGATCACCCGGTAATAGACCGCGCTCGACAGCGGCACGGTGGCCCGCAGGTGCGGCGAAGCCGTCGCCTCTTCGAAGGGCGCATTCGGGCGCCGGCCCCCGAGCTGCGCCTGCGTGGTGCCCAGGTAGATGCGGTAGCCGGTCGCCTGCGTGGCTGGTGCGAAATGAACCGTGTGGCCCGGGTCCTGGGCCGTAACGACCGCCCACTCGACGGGGCCGGGCACCGGCCCGGGTTCGGCGCTCACGAGGAGGCTCTGCGGCCCGCGCCCGCCGCCCGTCTCCGCCGCGATGCGGTAACGGTAGGTGACCAGGTTGGTCAGGCCGGTGTGGCTGAAGCTCGTTCCGGTGAGGTCTGCGATGACATTCGTCAGTTCGCCGGTCGCCGCGTCGCTCCAGAAGATCGCGTACGTCTCGGCGCCGGTCACCGCGTTCCAGGTCAACTCGACCCGGCCGTCCGCGCCCTCGGCGACGGGATTCGCGGGTGCCGCGTGCGGCGGGCTCTCGCCGAACACGTCGCTGCAGCCCGCAAGGGCCAGCGCGCCCAGCAGGGCGAAGATTCCGGTGGCCGCGCGGGTGGCGGCTTTCAGCAGCAATGACATGGATGGCACAGCCCGGTCGGTGTTTGCCGCATTATACGCGGGTCGCCGGGCCGGCTCAGGCCGTGGCGGGGCGCAGGTCGAGGCGCGATTCCGCGGCCATGCAATAGAGCTCGACCGGCCGCGAACGGCCGCGCAGCACCAGTGGCGGCAGCTCGATGATGCCGCCGATGGCGGGGTCGAGCGCCTGCCGCACCGCACGCGAGATCAGCGCTTCGCCGGCGCGCGCGCGCTGCACGAGCCTGGCCGCAACGTTCACCGTGTCGCCGATCAGCGTGTAGTTGGGGCGCTCCGGCGCGCCCACGTCGCCCACGATCACGTCGCCGGCGTGGATGCCGATGCCGAGGCCGGTGTCGAGGCCGAGCCGGGCCTTCCAGTCGGCGGCGAGGTGCGCGAAGCCCTCGATCATGCGCCGCGCGGCCGCGACCGCCCGCTCGCTGGCGTCGTCCGACGGGTTCGGCAGGCCGAATCCCGCCATCAGGCCGTCGCCGGCCATGTGGAATACGGCGCCGCCATGTTCGTGGGTGACCCCGGACAGCATCGAAAAGTATTCATTGAGCAGCGGTACGACCTCGGCGGGCGTGAGTCGTTCGGCCACCGAGGTGAATCCGCGCATATCGGCGAACAGCACCGTGCCGCTGACTCGGGCCTGGCCCAGTCCGCTGCGCGCACGCGCCGTGCAGCGGCAGCTGTCCTGCTGGTGCAGCTCGATCAGGTTGCCGGCGGGATCCGTGACGAACAGCCGCCGCGAATCGGGCCCGAGCCGGCCGTGCACCACGCGGTACGGCACCGCGAGCCGGTCGAGCTCGGCCTGCGCATCCTCGATGCTCGCGACCGCGAGCGCGACGTGCGGCGCCGTGGGGTCGAACTCACCGGGCGGCGGCTGGCGCGCGGGTTGCGCCAGCACGTGTATCTGCGCCGAGCCGCCCGCGTTGATGCGCAGGCATTCCTCCGGCCGGTCCCAGGGCGCCGCGTCGGCTTCGAGTCCCAGCACCTCCCCGTAGAAGCGCCGCATGGCGGCGGTCGCGTCGGGTCCCGGAGCGACGCGCACCGCGTGGTGGTGCAGCTCGACGACCTTCAGGGTCATTGCGCCGCCGGCGGATCGTACAGCTCGACCGTGAGGTCGATCTGCCGCTCGTCGCCAGGCTGCAGGCCGCCGACACCGACCACCTTGCGCGCGAGTTCGGCACCTTTGGCATCACGGATCACGACGACGACGGAGTACTCCCCCGACCCATCCGCCGCCGGCCGTGAAAACTGTCCGGATACCTTGAGTGCCACGCGCCCGGCCTGTTCCTCCGGGACGTCCTTGCGCCGCTCGAAACGCAGGTGGTGCCGGCACGCCGGGCACACCGCCGCGCTCTCGAGGATCGTGGCACGGCAATGCGGGCACGACCTCGTCTTGCCGGCGGTCACGACGCGACGGTTCACCGCCATGGGCGGGCTCAGTTCCGGGTGACGGCTTTCGGCGTCCCGGCCTCGCTCCAGCCGAACTCGGCCCGGCCGCGCATGCGTGCGCCGCCGGCGACCGAGAGCGATCCCGCATTGACGTCGCCGTTGACGACGGCGGTCTGGTGCAGCTCCACTTTCTGGGCGCTCTCGACGTTGCCCTCGATTTCACCGGCGATGATCACCGACGCGGCGCGCACCGAACCGGCCAGGTGTGCGCCCGTCTCGATGGTCAGCGAGCCGTCCACGTGCACGTCGCCCTTGAAGCGGCCCGCGATCCGGACGTGCCCGGAACCTTCGATCTTGCCCTCGAACGTCAGGCCGGCCGCGAGCACGGATTCCTTCAGTTCGCGGCGGGCGCCGGGGACGGGCTGTGGAGCCGCGGACACGGGTTCCGGTCGCGGGCGCGCGACCGGAGCGGCCGGGGCCGGCGCGTCGTCAGGGGAGTCCTTTGCAACGATGTCCTTCCAGATCGCCATGGGCGTGTCCTCCGGGTGGGGGGACGCCAAGAGTAGCCAGTTGCAGGGCCGCGGGCGAGCGCCGCGGGCCTCGAGGCCGATGCGCCGGACACTGTCGCCAACTGGCGACAGTGCGGTCAGGGTAGTCGGGACCGCTAGAACAGGCCTGGCAGGGCGTCCTGCGCCGGAGTGGGCCGGCGCATCATCGGAATCCGCATGCCGGCCTGTGCCTTGAGTGCGGGCGCCAGGGGCGCTCCCATGACGGCGCTGCAGGTGCCGGTTTGCAGCCAGAAGAGCGCCGCGGCGGTCGAGCTTTCGGTGCTGTCCCAGGGGTCCCGGCTCAAGTCGTCGCCCGCGGCACAGGCAAAGCTGAGCGTCGGGGCCAGCCCGTCGAAATAATCCCCCTGGTTCAGCGCATTGGTGATCTTGAACGTCACCAGGCGCAGGCGCAGGTCGCAGCCGGCGAGGTCGAAGGCGGACTGCCCGACGGGCTTGCCGTAGGTGTCGGAGCCCACGATCGCCACCTCGACCCAGGGGTCCATGGAATTGACGACCAGCTCGCTCGCGGAGGCCGAGCCGCCGGTCGTGATGAAGGCGATGCGCACCGGCGCGACCGATTGCAGCTGCTCATCGAAGCGGTGCACCGAGTTGTTCGACGACTTGCTGGCATTGAACTGCATCTGCTCGAAGACATCGCCGTCGAGGCCGCCGCCGAACAGGTCGCCGACCAGGTCGGCGATGCTGACCAGGCCGCCGCCGTTGTAGCGCAGGTCGAAGACGAAATACTGGATGCCCTGGTTCAGGAACTGCTGGAACGCGCTGCGCAGCGGCGTCTCGGCGGTCGAGATGAAGGTGCGCAGGTTGACGTAGCCGACCGGGACGTTCGGGCTGGACGGCAGGGCCAGCACCGCCGTGCCGTTCGCCGGCACCGGCGGGATCGTGACGATGGTCTTGGTGAGCAGCGGCTCGAATTGCTGGCCGTCCACGCGAATGAAGCGCAGCCTGCGCTGCACGCCCTGGGTCGCGGCGCCGAATGCGCTCTCCAGGTTCGGGTCGGTCTGCAGGATGGTCGCGATCGCGACGCCGTCCACGTGGGTGATCTCGGATCCGCGGCCGAGCCCGCCCTGCGCGGCGGGGCTGTTCTCGTAGACGTCCGGCACGAACAGGCGGCTGCCCTCGATGCGCGTGCGGAACCCGAAGCCGATGAACTGGCCTTCCTGGAGGAAGCTGCTGTCCGCCGCCGGGGTCGTCAGGTAGCTGAAGAACCGGTCCTTGTTCTGGGCGCGCGCGGTCGCGGTCAGCGCGTCGAGCAGTTCGCCGGCGGTCGCGTAGTCGTTGACGCTGACGTTGGCCGGGAGCAGCTCGGGGAACAGGTACCACTCGCGCGTGGCATTCAGGACGAAGTTCTTCTGGTTGGTCGCGGAGCAGGATCCGCCGGGTACGACTCCGCCGCCGCTGCCGCCGCCACAGGCCGCCATGAGCGCGGACAGGCATGCCGCCGCCGCGACCGGCAGCCGGTGATCAGGCGAGCTGGGCACCGAGCAGCTCCAGCCGGCGGTGCTGCATGCGAAGCGCGTAGAGCAGTGCGCGCGTTTCCGCGCGGAAGCTGGCTTTCTCCCAGCGCGCGACCACCGTGGCCCGCGTCCTGGCATACCAGGCATCGGTGAGCCGCGACCATTCGGCGAGCGTCGCCGTGAACAGATCGTACTCGCGCCTGACGCGCTCGCGCAGCTCCGCGACGTCCAGGTGCGGCAGCGCGAGGCTGCCGCGCGCGAGTCCCGCCTCGACGCGGCGGAACTGCATCGCCAGCCGGGCGCGGTGGATGGCGACCGCCGGCGTGCGCTTGAGCCTGGTCGTGAGCCCGACCCACGAGAGCGAGCAGATGATCCACTTGCTCGGGTCCCACTGCCACCAGCGGATGCCGTTGCGGTAGTCGTGCGCGAACTGGTGGTGGAAGTTGTGATAGCCCTCGCCATAGGTCAGGAAGGCGAGCCAGCCGTTGTCGCGCGCGCTGTGGCCGTCGCCGTAGGGCTGGCGGCCCATGTAGTGCGCGACCGAATTGATCAGGAACGTGAAGTGGTGGCTGACGACGAGGCGCAGCACGCCCGCCAGCAGGAACACGCCCCACAGGTCGCCGTGCAGCCAGCCGAGCGCCAGCGGCACGAGCACGTTCAGCCCGATCGCGAGCACGTAGTAGTAGCGGTGCTGGAATGCGACCAGCGGGTCCTTCTGCAGGTCGCGGACGTTGTCGAAATCCGGTTCGCCGCTCGGGTAGCGGCGCAGCATCCAGCCGATGTGCGAGAACCACAGGCCGCGGCCGGCGGAGTAGGGGTCGCGGTCGTTGTCGTCGGTGTACTTGTGGTGGTCCCGGTGGCCGGCAGCCCAGACCAGCACGCTGTTCTGCAGCGCCATGGCGCCGAGGATCATGTAGACCAGCCGGATGGACCAGTGCGCGTCGTAGGTGCGGTGCGACCACAGCCGGTGGTAGCCACCGGTGATCGCGAGCCCGTTCGCATACAGCAGGATGGCGAACCAGGCCCAGGCGGCGCCGCTGTAGCCCACGGCGAAGCCGTACCAGGGCACGATCACGAGCGCCGCCGCGAAGGTCAGCGCGAACATCAGGATGTTCGCCCACAGCAGGCGCGGCCGTTCAGCCACAGGGTCGGTCACGTTCATGTCGCCAGGTCCAGGACCAGAGGGGTCGAGCTTTATTGTGGCTCAATGCGGGGCCCGGTGTGGCGCTAATTGTGTCGCGAATTCACTTTTTGGGGCCAAACAGCGCCTCCAGGGCGTCCCGGGACCGATCCGCCCCGGCGCCTGCGGGCCGGTAGCGCCCGCCGGCCGGCTCGAAGTATCCGCAGAAATTCGCACGGTCCTTGTCGTGCACCTCGTCGGCCACCGGCTCGGCGCAGCTTTTCGCCTTGCTGCGGTCGTAGAAGCGGCACATGCGGCAGACGTGCAGCTCGGCGCGGCAGGCGCGGCATTCGTCGGTGCGC
>DATBMQ010000237.1:0-14085 GCA_036554765.1 Steroidobacteraceae bacterium
CTGGGCGAGCGCGATGGCGAGGCGCGCCTCGGTCACGGTGTCCATCGCCGCGGACACGAAGGGCAGGTTCAGCCGGATGCCGCGCGTCAGCCTCGTGCCGAGGTCCACCTCGCGCGGCAGCACCTCCGAGTACGCCGGAACCAGCAGGACGTCGTCGAAGGTGAGTGCTTCCTGGAGGATGCGCATATAAGGAAGCGGCGCATATTACCATGAGCGCATGCCCGCAGGCACGATGCAGGACCCCGGCGGCCGGGATATCTACACGGTCAGCCGCCTGAACCGGGAGGCGCGCGGCCTGCTGGAGGCCGGCCTGCCCTCGCTCTGGATCACGGGCGAGCTCTCGAACCTGTCGCGCCCGGCTTCCGGGCACTGGTATTTCTCGCTCAAGGACGAGGCGGCCCAGGTGCGCTGCGCCATGTTCCGGCAGCGCAACCTGCTGGTGCGCGCAACGCCGCGGGACGGCATGCAGGTGCTGCTGCGGGCCCGCGTCGGCCTCTACGAGGCGCGCGGGGACTACCAGCTGGTCGTGGATCACCTCGAGGAAGCCGGCGAGGGCGAACTGCGCCGGCGCTTCGAGGCGCTCAAGCTGCGCCTCGCCGCCGAAGGCCTGTTCGACGCCGCCCGCAAGCGCGCGCCGCCGCGATTCCCGCGCCGCATCGGGGTGGTGACTTCGGCGACCGGCGCGGCGCTCCGGGACGTGCTGCACGTGCTCGCCCGGCGCTGCCCGGTCGTCCCTGTGCTCATCTACCCCGTGGCCGTGCAGGGCGCCGCGGCGGCGCGCGAGATTGCCGCCGCGCTCGCGCTCGCCGACGCGCGGGCCGAGGTGGACGTGCTGCTGCTGGTCCGGGGCGGCGGCTCGCTGGAGGACCTCTGGGCGTTCAACGAGGAGACGCTCGCCCGCGCCATCGCGGCCACTGGACTGCCCGTGATCTGCGGCATCGGCCACGAAGTGGATTTCACGATCGCCGACTTCGTCGCCGACGTGCGCGCGCCGACCCCTTCGGCGGCGGCGGAACTGGCGGTGCCGGACGCCGCCGCCTGGATCGCGTCCTTCCTGGTCACGGAGCGCCGGCTCGCCGGCGGCGTGCAACGGGCGCTGCGCCAGCGGCAGGAGGCGCTCGCGCGCGCCGACCGCCGGCTGCAGTCGCTGCACCCCGCCCAGGCGCTGGCACAGCGCGCACAACGCCTCGACGAGCTGCAGGCACGCGCCGCCGCCGCCGCCCGCCGGCTCGTGGTCGCGCGGCAGGAGCGCGTGGCACGGCTGCGCGCGGAACTCGCTTCCCGGTCCCCGGCCGCGCGCGTGGCCGCGCTCGCCGCGCGCATCGCGCACGCGCGCGCGCGACTGCTGCCGGCGCTGCGGCACCGGCTCGCGCTGGCGCGGGCGGGCTTCGACTCGGCCGCGCGCGGCCTGCATGCCGTGAGCCCGCTCGCGACGCTCGCGCGCGGCTACGCGATCGTCACGCGGGCGGAAGGCGACCGGATCGTGACCGACGCGGCGCAGGCGCCCGCCGGCACCGACCTCGCCATCCGGCTTGCGCGCGGGCGGCTGCGCGCACGGGTGACGCGCCGCGACTGACCGCAGGGTTTCCTAGCGGTTCTCCCGCGCGCGCCGCTCGCGGGTGCGCCGCTGCCGCGGCGTCTGCCCGTCGCGCCGCCCGGCGAAGGGGTTCTCCTCGCTGCGGAACACCAGGCGCACGGGCGTCCCGGCGAGGCGAAACGCCTCGCGGAAGCAGTTCATCAGGTAGCGGCGGTAATCTTCCGGCGTGCGCTCGGCCTGCGCGCCGTGCACCACGATGACGGGCGGGTTGCGCCCGCCCTGGTGCGCGTAGCGCAGGCGGATCCTGCGGCCGCGAACCAGCGGCGGCTGGTGCTGGCGCATGGCGGCCTCCAGCACGCGCGTCAGGTCCGGGGTCGGCATCTCGCGCATGGCCGCGGCGAATGCGGCGCGCACCGAGCCCATCAGCTCGCCGACGCCGCTGCCGTGCAGCGCCGAGATGAAGTGCAGCGGCGCGAAATCGAGGAACCGCAGCCGCAGCGCGAGTTCGCCGCGCAGCTCCTCGCGCCGCGTCGTGGCGACGTGGTCCCACTTGTTCACCGCGATCACCAGCGCGCGCCCGCGCTCGGCGACGATCCCGAACAGCGTCGCGTCCTGCTCGGCGACCTGCTCGCGGGCGTCGAGCACCCCGATCACCACGTGCGCGTCGTCGATCGCCTGCAGGGTCTTGATGACGCTGACCCTCTCGACGCCCTCCTCGACCCGGGCGCGGCGCCGCATGCCGGCGGTATCGATCAGCACGTAGGCCTGGCCCTCGCGCTCGAACGGGACCTCGACCGCGTCGCGGGTGGTGCCGGGCTCGTCGAAGGCGATCATCCGCTCCTCGCCCAGCAGGCGGTTGATCAGCGTGGACTTGCCGACATTGGGCCTGCCGACCACGCAGACGCGGATGGCGGCGCCGGGGGCCGCCGCTTCCTCCGGCGGCGGCACGCGGCCGGCGAGCGCGCGCTCGACGATGGCATCCAGCCCCTGGCGGTGCGCGGCGGACAGCGGCAGCGGCTCGCCCAGCCCGAGGCCGTGGAACTCCGCGACGGCCACGTCAGGATCGCGGCCCTCGCACTTGTTGACGGCGATGGTGACCGGCTTGCCGCTCCTGCGCAGCAGGTCGGCGATGAAACGGTCCGAGGCGTCGATGCCCGCCTGGCCGTCCACCAGGAACACGACGTGGTCGGCTTCCTCGATCGCGCGGCGTGTCTGCTGCGCCATGAGCTGCTCGATGCCGCGCGGCGACTCCACCAGTCCGCCCGTGTCGACGACGATGAAGCGATGCGGCTCGAACAGGCCGTAGCCGTACTGGCGGTCGCGCGTGAGGCCGGGCACGTCCGCGACCAGCGCGTCGCGGGTCCCGGTCAGGGCATTGAACAGCGTCGACTTGCCGACGTTGGGCCGGCCGACCAGGGCGACGACAGGCAGCATGGCATGCGCGCCCGCGCCCGCTCAGCCGCTCGCAGGCGGCGTCGCGCGCCAGGCCTGGACTTCGCCCGAGTCGGTCTGCACCAGCGTGAGTTCGCCGGCTTCGACCGGCGTGTTGCTGATGCGGCCGCCGCCGGCCTTGGCGCGTCCGACCAGGCGCCCGGTCGCGGCGTCGAGCCAGTGCAGCCAGCCCTCGAAGTCCGCGACCACCAGCGCGCCGCCTGCGAGCGCCGGGGCGGTGAGTCCGCGGCGCATCATCTGGTCCTGGCGCCAGATCTCGGTGCCGTCGCGTCGGCGCAGCGCCACCACCACGCTGTCCGAGGTCGTCACGTAGAGGTGGTCATCGTCCGCGGCGAGCCCGCGATGGCTCGACAGCTCGCGGCCCCACCAGATCTGGCCGGAATCCCGCGCCAGCATCGCGACCCGGCCCTGGAACCCGGCTACGTAGACGTCCTGGCCCAGCACGCGCACCGGCGCGTCGATGTCCACCAGCCGCTCGATCTCGGTGCGTCCCTGCGCCGGGGTGACCGTCGCGGACCACAGCAGCTCGCCGTCCTCCAGCGACAGCGCGATCACGCGGCCGTTGTCGAAGCCGGCGAGGATCATGTCGCCGCTCACGACCGGCGCGCCGTTGCCGCGCAACGACAGGCGCGGCACCGGCTGCTCGTAGCTCCACGCCTCGCCGCCATCCGCGGCCCGCAGGCCGAGCAGGCGTCCGGACACGGTGCGCACGATGACGAGGCCGCCCGTGACCGCGGGCGCGGCCAGCACCTCGCCGCCCACCGCCACCCGCCAGCGTTGCACACCGGTCCCGGCGTCGAGCGCCACCACGTCGCCGTCGCTCGTGCCGACGGCCACCAGTCCCTCGCCGGCCCCGGGGCCGCCCGCGAGCTCGAGTTCGGTCGCCGTGCGCCAGATCGTGCGCCCGCTCGCCAGGTCGAGCGCCTGCACGTCGCCGCCGTGGCCCGCGACGTAGGCGCGCCCGTCCGCCACGGCGGGGCGCAGGCCGAGGCGCAGCACTTCATCGCCGCCCTTGGTTCCCGCGCTCCAGGCGCGCGACACGCTGACCACCGGCTCGAACTTGACCAGCTCCGCCGGCGGTGCGACGTCCTTTTCCTTGCTGCAGCCCAGGGCCAGCAGCGCGGCCAGCGGCAGGATCGAGCGGTACGCCTTCATGCCCTACTCCGTCGCCGCCGCGGCGGCCAGTTCGTCGATCTTGAGCGCGAGCAGCTGGGCGTCCAGGAGCTCGGCCCCGGGCCCGGCGGTGGCGGCGGCCGCCTGCGCCTGCCGGTAAGCCTCGAGCGCCGCCGCGCGGTCGCCCTTGGCGTACAGCACGTCGCCGCGCAGTTCCGCGACCCGCGCTTCGACCGACGCCTCGCCGGCGCCCTGCAGCGTGGCGAGCGCCGCGTCGTACTGGGCCTGCGCGAGCTGCACGCGCGCGAGCCGCAGCCTCGCCACCAGCCGAAGTTCCGGGTCGTCCGAGGATTCCATCACCTGCGCCAGCCGTTCGCCCGCCTTCTGCAGTTCGCCACCCTCCACGTCGAGGCGCGCGAGCACCAGCGTCGCCTGGTCCGCGTACGGCGTGTCCGCGTATTCGCCGGTGAGCTCGCCGGCGATGCGCAGGCCCTCGTCGCGCTGGTTGCCCGCCAGCGCGTTGACCATTGCGGCAAAGCGCGCCTCGGCCACGACCGAACGGTCGGCCTGGCGCGACTCCCACCAGCGCCACCCATAGAAGCCGCCCAGCGTCAGCGCGACGCCGGCGACCATCCAGATCCAGTTCTCGCGCAGCCAGTGCCTGAGCTGCTCCGCCTGCTCGCGTTCGGAAAGGTATTCGTCGACCATGCCCTCGTTCCCTCAGTTCCTGCGCACCAGGCCCGCGATGCGGGCCGGCAGCTCGCCCATGGCACATTCCTGCTGGCCCGCTTCCGATCGCAGCGGCTTCAGCGCGGCGACGCCGCGCGCGGCCTCGTCGTCGCCGATGATGACGGCGATCGCCGCACCGCTGCGGTCGGCGCGCTTCAGCTGCGCCTTGAAGCTGCCGCCACCCATGTTCACCTGCACACCGGCGCCCGGCAGCGCATCGCGCAGGCGCTCCGCCAGCGCCATGCCCTCGCGCTCCGCGCGTTCGCCAGCCAGCACCAGGTAGACCGCCGGGGCAGCGTCCGGGGCCGGGCCGCCCGCCGCCTGCAGCAGGGCGACCAGGCGCTCCATGCCGAGCGCCCAGCCGACGGCCGGGGTCGGTTCCCCGCCGAGCTGCGCGACCAGGCCATCATAGCGACCGCCGGAACAGACGGCATCCTGGGCGCCGAGCGCACGGGTGGTCCACTCGAAGACCGTGCGCGTGTAGTAGTCGAGGCCGCGGACCAGGCGCGGGTCCACCTCGTACGGCAGGCCGCAGGCCTCGAGCAGGCCGCAGAAACGCTCGAAATGCGCGCGCGAACCCTCGTCGAGGTGCTCGGTGAGGACCGGCGCTTCCGCGATCACGGCGGCGAGCGCCGGGTTCTTGGAATCCAGGATCCGCAGCGGGTTCGACCCGAGCCGGCGCAGGCTGTCGGCATCGAGCGCCGCGCGGTGCCGCTCGAAGTGCTCGACCAGCCGCGCGCGATAGCCGCGCCGCGACTCCGGCGTGCCGAGCGAGTTGACGCGCAGCCGGACGTCGTGGATGCCGAGCCGGCGCCACAGCCGCGCCGCGACCTGGATCAGCTCGACGTCGATGTCGGGGCCCTCGAAGCCGAAGGCCTCGCAGTCGATCTGGTGGAACTGGCGGTAACGGCCGGCCTGCGGCCGCTCGTGGCGGAACATGGGTCCCGAGGTCCACAGCCGCTGCTTCTGGTTGTGCAGCAGCCCGTGCTCGATCGCGGCGCGCACCAGGCCCGCGGTGGCCTCGGGCCGCAGCGACAGCAGGTCGCCGCCGCGGTCCTCGAACGTGTACATCTCCTTCTCGACGATGTCGGTGTGCTCGCCGATCGAGCGCGAGAAGAGCTCGGCATGCTCCAGCAGCGGCACCCGCACTTCCTGGTAGCCATAGTCGGCGAACAGCTCGCGCACCGCGCGCTCGACCCGCTGCCACCAGGGCAGCTCGCCCGGGAGCAGGTCGTTCATGCCACGCACCGCCTGGAGCCTGCGATCCGTCATGCGTTCGACGCCGTCCACCACCAGAATGCGATTACCACTGCGATCGCGAGCACGAGCGCGGCCACCGGCCAGGCCCAGCGCGCCCGGCGGTACGCGCGCGGCTTCAGGTCGAGCGCGGGCAGGAAGCTCGGCTCCGGCACGTCGTCGACGCCGGCGCCGGCGACGACCTCGCGCTCGGGCACGCCGAGCAGCAGCGCGTAGTTACGCAGGTGTCCGCGCGCGAACACGGGCGCGCCGAGCAGCGCGAACCGGTCCTCCTCCATCGCCAGGACGAGCGCGGCATTCAGGCGCAGCCGGTCCGCGGCGTCCTCGATCGAGAGTCCGAGCGCCTCGCGGGCGGCGCGCAGGCGCATCCCGGCGGACGCGGCGCGGCCCGCGCTCATCCCCGGTTCCGGCGTTCCAGGTCGTCGAGCGCGCGCAGCTGCGGCGAGTCCGGGAACTCCTTGCGCAGGCGCTCCGCGAAGCCCGCCGCGGCCGCGGTGTCCTTCATCGCGGCCTCGATCTGGTAGCCCAGCAGCAGCACGTCCGGCGACGGCGGCGCGATCGCCAGGTAGCGCTCGATGAAGGCCCGCGCCTGCAGGTAGCTGCCGCGCTCGTGCGAGACGCCCGCCAGCTGCACGTAGGTCTCCGGGTAATCGGAACGCAGCGCCAGCGCCTGCCGCAGGTACTGCTCCGCGCGCTCCAGCCGGCCGGCGCTGCGCGCACAGACGCCCGCGTTGGTGTAGGCGACCTCGGGGGTGCGATAGACCGGGTTCTGCGCGGCTTTCAGGAACATCCCCACGCCCTTGTCGTGCTGCCGGTTGCGGCAGAAGAACGCGCCCAACGCGTTCTGCGCCTCCGGACTGTCCGCATCCGCACGCAGAGCCTGGCGGAAGTGTTTCTCCGCGCGCTGTTTCTCCAGCAGGCGCTCGTACACGAGCCCGGCCGCCATCTGCACCGTGACGTCGCGCGGATTCTGCAACAGCGCCTTCTCGACCTTGTCGCGCGCAACCAGCAGCTGCTCGCGCTTCAGGTACTCCATCGCGAGCCGGGCGTTGATGCGGCCCGCCTCCAGCACCGGGTCGGCCAGTTCCTGCTGTGCCGCCGCAGGCAGCGCCAGCAGGCAGGCCGCGATGAATGCCGCGATGCGGGCCGTCATGCGCGCACCGCCAGCCGCACGAGCCTGCTCCCGAGCCGCACCTGGGTGCGGTCCAGCACCTGCCCGCGCAACTGGCCGCAGGCCGCCTCGATGTCGTCGCCACGGGTCTTGCGGATCGTCGCCATCACGCCCCCCTGCACCAGCAGGTCGCGGAACCGGCGGACCGCCTCGGGTGCGGAGCGCCGGAATCGCGTGCCTGGGAAAGTATTGAACGGGATCAGGTTCACCTTGGCGTCATGACCCCGCAGCAGGCCCGCGAGTTCCCGCGCCTGCGCGGGATGGTCGTTGACGCCGTCCAGCATCGTGTATTCGAAGGTCACGCTGCGGCCGTTCTGCCGCTCGAGGTAATGCCAGCAGGCCGCCAGCAGCTCCGCGATCGGGTGCCGGCGGTTGATCGGCACGAGTTCGTCGCGCAATGCGTCGTTCGGTGCGTGCAGCGAGACCGCGAGTGCGACGTTGGCGTCCTCGGCGAGCCGGTAGATCTGCGGCACCAGCCCGGAGGTCGACAGCGTCACGCGGCGGCGCGACAGGTCGTAGCCGAGGTCGTCCAGCAACAGCTGCATGGCCGGCAGCACGTTGCGGTAATTCGCCAGCGGCTCGCCCATGCCCATCAGCACGACGTTGGTGACGACGCGCCGGCCGTCCGGGTCGTGGCCGAGCTCGCGGTTGGCGAGCCAGACCTGGCCGATGATCTCGGCCGCGGTGAGGTTGCGGTTGAAGCCCTGCTGGCCGGTCGCGCAGAACGCGCAGTCGAGCACGCAGCCGACCTGGCTCGAGATGCACAGCGTGCCGCGCCCCGGTTCCGGGATGAATACGGTCTCGATCGCCTGCTCGGCCGCGACCGCTCCCGGCATGCGCAGCAGCCACTTGCGCGTGCCGTCCGCGGAACGGCGCTCGGTGATGATTTCCGGCACACGCACTTCGGCGACCGCGGCGAGCCCGGCGCGGAAGTCCTTGGCAAGATCCGTCATCCGCGCGAAGTCGGACTCGCCGCGGCGATAGATCCACTTGAGGAGCTGCCGCGCGCGGAACGGCTTCGCGCCGAGGCCGGCCACGAACGCCGCCAGCTCGGTCCGCGTCAGGCCCAGGAGATTGGTGCGCGGGCCGCTGGCATTCATCGCGGCGTGCAGCCTAGCGGGTGCGCGGACACAGGGCGATGTCGGCGAAAAAGAACGCGATCTCGCGCGCGGCGTTCTCGGCGCTGTCCGAGCCGTGCACGACGTTCTCCTCGATGCTGCTCGCGAGATCGGCGCGGATCGTGCCCGGCGCCGCCTTCTTCGGGTCGGTCGCGCCCATGATCTCGCGGTTCCTCGCGACCGCGGACTCGCCCTCCAGCACCTGGACCATCACCGGGCCGGAGGTCATGTAGGCGCAGAGGTCGCGGAAGAACGGGCGTTCGCGGTGCACCGCGTAGAAGCCCTCCGCCTGGCCCTTCGACAGCTGCAGCATGCGGGCGGCGACGATGCAAAGCCCCGCGGACTCGAAGCGGCGATAGACATCGCCGATCAGGTTGCGGGCGACGCCGTCAGGCTTGACGATGGACAAGGTACGCTCGAGCGCCATGGGTTCCTCTGCCGGCCAGGGGGACGGTCCGGGCCGCGCATTCTAGCGTCCGGGGGCTTCCCGCGGCAATCGCCGCGGTCCCGGAAGTGCCCGCCGCCAAAGGAAAAATCAGACGCTGAAGCTCTCGCCGCAGCCGCACTCGCCGCGCACGTTCGGGTTGCGGAAGCGGAACGACTCGTTGAGCCCGTGGCGCACGAAGTCGACTTCCGTGCCGTCGATCAGTGCAAGGCTGTCGGGGTCCACCAGCACGCGCACGCCCTGGCTCTCGAAAACGCGATCGCCGCTCTGCTGCTCGTCCGCGTAGTTGAGCACGTAGGCGAAGCCCGAGCAGCCGGTCTTGCGCACGCCGAGGCGCAGGCCGACGCCGCGCCCGCGCTCCGTGAGGAAGCGGCGCACCCGGTCGGCGGCGGCAGGCGTGAGCGTGACGGCCATGGCGTGCGTCATTGTACCGCACGCGCCGCGGCGAGCAGTGCGGCCTCGGCATCCAGAACCACCAGCAAGCGGCCCAGTTTCCCGGCCGACGCGCCGATTTCGTGCGCCAGTTCACGCACCGCGGCCGGCGCCGCGCCCGCGACCGCGGCGCCCCGCAGTGCCTGCGCCACCAGCGCGGCCGCCGCCAGCGTATGCGGACAGCCCCAGGCGCGGAATGCGACGTCGAGGATGCGGCCGTCCGCCACGCGCGCCTCGAAGCGCACCCAGGCGCCCCGGTCGAGCGCCGCGGCCTCGCCGTGCACGACCACGCCTGCGCCCGGCGCCAGCGCGCCGCCGCCAGGCAACGTCGCGAACAACTCGCGCACGCGCGGCGAGTACGGCACCGGCTCGCCGCTCATGCGACGCGTTCCAGTGCGCCCGGCGGCAGCACTGCACGCAGGCGGCGCACGGCCGCGACGACCTGTGCCGCCGCGCGATCCACGTCGTCGGCCGTGGTGCCGCTGCCGAGGCTGAAGCGCAGCGAGGCCTGGATCGCGAGGTCGGACCGGCCGAGCGCGCGCAGCACGTAGGACGGTTCCGCGACCGCGGAGTGGCAGGCCGCGCCGCTGGCCACGGCCACGGTGCCGTCGAGCGCGAGCAGCAGGCTCTCGCCCTCGATGCCCGCGAATCCGACGTTGAGGATGCCGGGCACCGAGGGTTCTTCGACGCCGTTGCGCCACAGCGGTGCCGCGGGCTGCAGTGCCTGCCAGAGCCGCTCGCGCAGCGCCCGGATGCGGGCCGGCCCGCCGGCCAGCGCCGCGCGCGCGAGCTCGCAGGCGACGCCAAAGCCGACGATCTGGTGGGTCGCCAGCGTACCGGGGCGCAGCCCGCCCTCGTGCCCACCGCCCGCCATGAGCGGCCGCAGCGCCGGACGCGGTTGCCGCCGCACATAGAGCGCGCCGATGCCCTTGGGCCCGCCCAGCTTGTGCGCGCAGAACGAGAGCAGCGCGATGCCGTCGTCGGCGCCGACGTCGAGCGGCAGCTTGCCCGCGCTCTGCGCCGCATCGACGTGCAACGGCACGCCGCGCTCGCGGCAGAGCCTCGCGACCGCGGCAATGTCCGTGACCGCCCCGGTCTCGTTGTTGACGTGCATGAGCGTGACGAGCGCCGTGTCCGGGCGCAGCGCCGCCGCCACCGCGGCCGGATCGATGGCGCCGCCCGCCGCGGGCGGCAGCCAGCCGACCTCGAAGCCCTCGCGCTCCAGCTCGCGGCAGGCGCCGACCACCGCGCGATGCTCGACGCGCGAGCAGACCACGTGCCGGCGCTCGCGGGGCGATGCCCGCGCCGCGCCGAGAATCGCCAGGTTGACGCTCTCGGTCGCGCCCGACGTGAAGATGACCGCCTCGGCCGGCGCGCCGATGAGCCCGGCGACCTGGAGGCGCGCGCGGGCGATGAATTCAGCGGCCGCGCGGCCTGCCGCGTGCCCCGACGACGGGTTCGCCTGCGCGGCCGGATCGGCGAGGCAGGCGCACAGGGCCTCGGCGACGCGCGCGTCGAGCGGCGCGGTCGCCGCCCAGTCGAGATACACCGGGCCGCCGCCGCTCACGGGCCCGCCGCTCCCGGCGGCAGCCGGCGCTCGATGGCCGCGAGCAGCCCGCGCAGGATGCGCACCTCGCCGGCGTCCGGCACCGCGCGCGCGAGCAGCCGGCGGATGCGCGGCGCGAGTTGCGCCGCATTGCCGTCGTGCATGAAGCCGGCGCGCCCCGCCACCGCGTCGAGGTGCGCCCAGAGCGCCGCCAGCTCCTTGACGCTGGCGGGCGGTTCCGCGCCCGGCTGCGCGGATGCCGCGCCCGCCGCCAGGCGGATCTCGTAGCAGAGGATCTGCACCGCCTGGGCCAGGTTGAGCGACGCATAGCCGGGATCGGCCGGGATGCGGACCAGCGCATGGCAGCGCGCGAGGTCTTCGTTCGACAGCCCGTTGCGCTCGCCGCCGAACAGCAGCGCCGCGGGGCGGGCTGCGGATGCCGCCACCAGCTCGGCGGCCGCGGCACGCGCGTCGAGCACGCGGAAGTTCGCGCTGCGCGCCCGCGCGCTGGTGCCGAGCACCAGCCCGCAATCGGCGACCGCGGCCTCCACCGACGGCTCGGTGCGCGCGTGGCGCACCAGGTCCGCGCCGCCGGCGGCGCGCGCCAGGGACTCGCTGTCCGGCGGCGCCAGCGGGCGCACCAGCACCAGCGAGTCCAGGCCCATATTGCGCATCGCGCGCGCGCTGGCGCCGATGTTGCCCGGATGGCTGGTGTCGACGAGCACGATTCGGATTGCGGCGGGCATGAGGGTTCCCGGAGAATGGCCTCCATTCTACTGCCGGAGCGGGCATGCATCCCCTGGTCAACATCGCCACCGCCGCCGCGCGCCGCGCCGGCGAGCTCATCCTGCGCAACCTCGACCGCGCGGGCGGCGTCGCCATCAGCGAGAAGAGCCGCAACGACTTCGTCAGCGAGGTCGACCGCGCCGCCGAGCAGGCGGTGATCGCGACCATCCGCAAGGCCTACCCGGACCACGGCATCCTCGCCGAGGAAAGCGGGCACCACCCCGGCGACGAGTACACCTGGATCATCGACCCGCTCGACGGCACCACCAACTTCCTGCACGGCTTCCCGCATTTCGCGGTCTCGGTCGCCTGCCGCCATCGCGACCGCGTCGAGGCCGGCGTCGTGCTCGACCCGATCCGCAACGAGCTGTTCACCGCCGCGCGCGGCGGCGGGGCGCAGCTCGACGGCCGGCGCCTGCGCGTGTCGGGCCGTCCGGGCCTGGATGGCGCGCTGATCGGCACCGGCTTCCCGTACCGCGAGAACAAGCGCTGGCTCGGGCCCTACCTCGCGATGCTGCAGCACGTGATGGATCGCGTCGCCGGCGTGCGGCGTCCCGGCGCCGCGTCGCTCGACCTCGCCTACGTCGCCGCCGGTCGTCTCGACGGATTCTGGGAGGTCGGGCTGTCGCCCTGGGACACCGCCGCGGGCAACCTGATGATCACCGAGGCAGGCGGGCGCGTCGGCACGCTCACCGGCGGCGAGTACCGGGACGGCGGCAACCTGGTCACCGGCAATCCGCGCGTCTACGCCGCGCTGGTCGAGTGCTTCGCGCAGTTCCTGACCGACGAGCTTCGCCAATAGCGCTGGCCCGCAACTCGCAATCACGCCGGGGCTGGGTTAGAGTCCGCTGAATTTTTCCGGGGGGAAGCGCGCATGAACCTATTCCGCACCAAGCCGGTACAGGCGGTCATGGATGCCGACACCGCCCAGCCGGGCGAGGTCACGCTGAAGCGCGTGCTCACCGCGCGCCACCTCGTGCTGCTCGGCATCGGCGCGGTGATCGGGGCCGGCATCTTCGTGCTGACCGGTCACGCCGCGGCCAACCACGCCGGCCCGGCGGTCGTGCTCTCGTTCGTGATCGCGGGCGTCGCCTGCGGCCTCGCGGGCCTGTGCTACGCGGAGTTTGCGTCCATGCTGCCGGTCTCCGGCAGCGCCTACTCGTATGCCTACGCCACGCTCGGCGAATTCACCGCCTGGTTCATCGGCTGGATGCTGGTGCTGGAGTACACCTTTGCCGCAGCCACCGTCTCGGTCGGCTGGTCGGGCTACTTCACGGGCCTGCTCGACTCGATCGGCAGCGGTGCCGGCATGTCGCTGGCGCTGCCGGCGGCGCTCACCTCCGCCCCGCTCAACGTGGTGGACGGCCGCCTGGTGCCGACCGGCTCGCTGATCAACCTGCCCGCGGTCGCGATCGCGACCGCGATCGCCGCGCTCTGCTACCGCGGCATCACGCAGTCGGCCTTCGTCAACTCGATCATCGTGGCGATCAAGCTGGTGGTGATCCTGCTGTTCATGGGCTTCAGCCTGCAGTTCGTCGATCCCGACAACTGGACGCCGTTCATCCCGGAGTCCGAGGGGCCGGAGCGCTTCGGCTGGGACGGCGTGCTGCGCGCCGCCTCGATCGTGTTCTTCGCCTACATCGGCTTCGATGCGGTCTCGACCGCCGCGCAGGAGACCAAGAACCCGCAGCGCGACATGCCGATCGGCATCCTCGGCTCGCTTGCGATCTGCACGCTGATCTACATCGCGATGTCGGCGGTGATGACCGGCATCATGCCGTACACGATGCTCGGCACGCCGAAGCCGGTCGCGACCGCGCTCGAGACCTACCCGAGCCTGCTGTGGCTCAAGACACTGGTCGAGATCGGCGCGATCGCCGGCCTGTCATCGGTGATCCTGGTGATGATGGTCGGCCAGCCGCGCATCTTCTACTCGATGTCGCGCGACGGACTGATCCCGCCGGCATTCGGCCGCGTTCACCCCCGGTTCCGCACGCCGCACGTCGGCACCGTGGTGGTCGGCATGACCGCCGTGATCCTGGCCGGCCTGCTGCCGATCGGCACGCTGGGCGAACTCGTGTCCATGGGCACGCTGCTCGCGTTCGCGACGGTGTGCATCGGCATTCCGGTGCTGCGCCGCACCCGTCCCGACCTGCCGCGCGCCTTCCGCGTGCCGGCGGCGCCCGTGGTCGGCGTGCTGGGCGCCGCGGCCTGCCTGTACCTGTTCTGGCAGTCGTTCCAGGCCAACTGGCACTGGATGACGGGCTGGATCGTGATCGGCCTGCTGATCTACTTCGGCTACAGCCGGCGGCACTCCAAGCTGAACGCCTAACCACGCTGCCGGCGCGCATCAGACGCGATGCGCGGGCGGGCGGGGCTCCCTCGTTCGCTCAGGCCGGCGACCGGATTCGCTCACTCGGGACCCCGCCCGCCCGCGCCGCACGCCCGCAGCGAGGCGGCGCGGTGCACGCCGGCGTGCAGCTCCTTGGCGGCCGGGTG
>DATBMQ010000255.1:0-4199 GCA_036554765.1 Steroidobacteraceae bacterium
GGTGACGCGGCAGCCGTAGCGCGAGGCGGCGTGCAGCGCGAATCCTCCCCAGCCCGTGCCGATCTCGAGCACGTGGTCGGCGGGGCCGAGCGCGAGCGCCCGGCACACGCGATCGAGCTTCGCGGTCGAGGCCTCGGCGAGCGTCATCTCCGGGCGCTCGAACAACGCGCAGGAGTACATCATCGTCTCGTCCAGCATCAGCCGGAAGAAGTCGTTGCCGAGGTCGTAGTGGGCGGCGATGTTCCGGCGGCTGCCGGCGCGCGTGTTACGGTGCAGCCAGTGCGCGAGCCGGCGCAGCGGCGCCGACAGCCGGGCCAGGCCGCGCTCCATGCCGTCGAGCACCTCGTGGTTGCGGAGCATGAGCCGCATCAGGGCCGTGAGGTCGTCGGCGTGCCAGTGGCCGAGCATGTACGACTCCGCGGCGCCGACCGAGCCGCCCCAGGCGGTCTCGGCGTAGAAGGCCGGGTCGTGCACGGTGAGGGTGGCCTCGGGGCCGGCCCCTTCGCCGAAGGCGAGGGTGCCGGCGTCCTCACGGATCCGCAGCAGACCTCCGGACAGGCCCGCGAGCCGCGCGAGCACGGCGCGGCGCGCGAGCATGCCGAGCGGGTTCGGCCGCGGCGCGGCCCGCGAGAGCTCGATGAGGGTCGTGTCATTCATCCGGTCTTCTCCGGCGTGTGCCTGGCGGGATGGGCGTGGAAGGGCGCGCGCTTCAGCCATAGGCGGAGTGCCTGCCAGTAGATGCGCGCGAGCACGTTGAGCGAGGCGAAGGGCTGGCGGGCGAGGGTCGCGGCGAGGGCCGGTCCGGTGATTTCGCGTCGCTGCAGCACGAGCGAGGCATCGAACAGCAGCCGGCCCGCGCGCCGGTTCTCCATTCGCACCGTCAGCATCTCGCCGGGTGGCGTGAAGCGCCAGTCGTAGTCGAGGTCCATCGGCATGAAGGGCGACACGTGGAACGCCTTGGCGAGACGGAAGCGAAGCCGGGCGTCCGGACCGGCATCGCGGGCGTGAAGCACGTAGGCGTGCCGCTCGTTCCACGGCGTGTTGGTGATCTCGGCGACGATGGCCTCGACGCGCCGGTCCTGCGCGTCGAAGCAATAGTAGAAACTCACGGGGTTGAAGCAGAAGCCGAGGGTGCGCAGCTGTGTCAGCAGGCGCACCGGCCCCGTGGGCCGCGTCCCGGTCTCGCGCTCCACGCGGTCGCGCACGGCGGTCTCGAGCGGGATGGCGGGATCCCCGAGGTAGTCGGCGCGGCGCAGCCAGGCGGGAGCCGGGCGGCGTGTGGACCAGAGCCAGCGGCCGCGGAAGACCTCGTCCAGCTCCGCGAGGTCGAGCCAGGCGAGCGTCACGCGGTAGCCGAAGGCGTGCGCCAGCGGCGCGTGGCGCCGGTGGCTAAGCCGACCGGTATAGAGCGCGCTGTGCATGGTCCTGCTCGAAATGGGCGACCGCGGCCTCGGCGCTCGTCACCCCGTCCTCGTGGAAGCCGTTCTGCCACCAGGCGCCGCAGAAGTAGGTGCGGCGCGCGCCGTTCAGCTCGCGCTGGCGTGCCTGGGCGGCGACCGACGCCGCGGTGAACAGCGGGTGGTGATACACGATCCGCTTCAGGATCCGCGCGGGATCGATCGCGTCGCTGCGGTTGAGCGTCACCAGCAACGGCTCCGGCGAGCGGATCCGCTGCAGGATGTTCATGTGGTAGGTCAGCGCGACCGGCCCGCCCCCCGGCCGCCGGTGGTAGTTCCAGGCCGCGTGCGCGAGCCTCCGGCGCGGAAGCAGGCGCGCATCGGTGTGCAGCACGGCCTCGTTGCGCTGGTAGGGAATCGCCGCCAGCACCTCGCGCTCGGCGTCGCTGGCGTCCGCGAGGAGCGCCAGCGCCTGGTCGCTGTGGCAGGCCAGGAAGACGGCGTCGAAGCGCTCTGCCTCCTGTCCGCGCGCCTTGACGATCACGCCGCC
Organism: Steroidobacteraceae bacterium; assembly: GCA_036554765.1. Taxonomy (GTDB): domain Bacteria; phylum Pseudomonadota; class Gammaproteobacteria; order Steroidobacterales; family Steroidobacteraceae; genus SCUD01. The sequence goes on from DATBMQ010000255.1 coordinate 1,948, forward strand.
CGGCACGCGCCGGATCCGCTCGACCGGCGTCGCGAGGCGGATGCGTTGGCGGAATGGCGCCGTCAGCCGTTCCACGTAGCGCGCCGAGCCGCCGGTGACCGTGCGCCAGACCGGCCGGTCGCTCACGGTCAGCATGCCGTGGTGGTGCAGGAAGCGGACGAAGAACCGCGCCGGAAAGTCGAGCATCCGGCCTGCGTCCGTGGACCAGATCGCGGCGCCCATGGGCAGCAGGTAATGCTCGCGGAATGCCCGTCCATAACGGCCGCGCTCGAGCAGCTCGGCGAGCGGCAGTTCACCGCCTCGGGAATCGAGCAGCGCCGGGGCCTCGCGATTGAAGCGCAGGATGTCGCGCACCATGCCGAGGAAGGCGGGGCGAAGGAGGTTGCGCCGCTGCGCGAACAGGGTGTTCAGCGAGGTGCCGTTGTACTCGAGCCCGCTCGCCTCGTCGCGCACCGAGAAGCTCATGCTGCTCTCCTGGGTCGTGACACCCAGGGACTGGAGCAATGCCGAGAAGCGCGGATAGGTGCGATCGTTGTAGACGATGAAGCCCGTGTCGATGGCCAGGCGCCGGCCGGCGACCTCCACCTCGTGCGTATGGCTGTGGCCGCCGGCATGCGCGGCCGCCTCGAACACCGTGATGTCGTGTGCCCGGTGCAGCCGGTGCGCGGCGACGTTGCCGGCGATGCCGGCGCCGACGATGGCGACTTTCATCACGGCAGCTCGTGCGGCGGGCGGCGGTGGGAATCGCGCACGGATACCGGCACCGGGCGCAGGTCGCGGACGATGCCGAGCGCGGCGAGCAGCCGCAGGAGGTACCAGGAGATGTCGACCTCCCACCAGAAGAAGCCCTGGCGCGCGGCAGCGGGGTAGCGGTGATGGTTGTTGTGCCAGCCCTCGCCGAGCGTCAGGAGCGCGAGCCACGCGTTGTTGCGCGAATCGTCCCTGGTCGCATAGCGGCGCGAGCCGAAGCGGTGCGCCAGCGAATTGATCGTGAAGGTCGCGTGCCACAGCGCGACGGTCGAGATGCAGAACCCCCAGACCAGCAGCTGCCAGCCGTCGGTCCCGAGGCCGGGCGCCGCGCCGGCGAGCCACTCGCCGGCGAGGAACAGCAGCAGCGCGAGCGCCGCGGGCACCGCGGCGTCGAAACGGTCGAGCCAGCGCAGCTCCGGATAGCGCGCCAGGTCCGGCACGAGCGCGAGGCGCGTGCCGAAGTTCTCGCGCGCGAGGAACCAGCCGACATGGCTCCAGAGGAAGCCGTGCTCGCCCGGAGAGTGGGGATCGTCCGCGCGGTCCGCGCGCGCATGGTGGTGGCGGTGGTGCGCGGCCCACCACAGCGGCCCGCGCTGCACGGCGCTCGCGCCGAGCACCGCGAAGGCGAACTGGGCCGCGCGGGAAGTGCCGAAGGCGCGATGCGAGAAATAGCGGTGGTAGAAGGCCGTGATCGCAAACATGCGCAGCACGAACAGCGCCGCGGCGACGATGGCGGCCGTGGCCGAGACGCCCGTCCAGATCGCGCCCAGGCAGCCGAGATGCACCAGGACGAAGGGCGCCACGCGCGGCCAGTCGATGCGGCGCCGGTCGCCGTCGCCGGCCGGGGTGGCCGCCGCGCCGCTGTCGAACCAGCGGCGCAGGGCGAGGCCGATGCGCGAGCCCTTCAAGGCGTGGCCTCCCAGCGCTGCGGCACCTTCTGGATCTTCGCCACGTCGTAGCCCTGGCCGGCCAGGAAGCCGAGGATCCGCCGGTAGTCCTCGTCCGGGATCGCGGGCTGCCGCGCCATGATCCATACGTAGTCGCGCGCCTGCCGGCCAATGACGGTCAGCGTGTAGTCGTCGTCGAGGTACGCGATGCGGTAATCGGCCTTGACCGGCCAGACGAACTGCATGCCCCAGACCGCGTTGCCCGTGCCCGGCTTCACGAAGCCGCGCGGGTTGTATTCCTTGCGCTCGCCGTCGAACCCGCCCTTGCGGAACGTGAACGTCGTCGCGATCGTTCCGTCCGGCTCCAGCCGGTAGGACTCGACCGCGCCCCAGGCCTCGCGCTCGATGCGCGTCGGGATGTTCGCGATCACGTACCAGTCACCCATGAAGCGCTGGAGGTCCACGTTCTCGGCGAGCGCGATCGGCGGATGGTCCTCGCGGCAGGCGGCGAGGTTCAGCGTCGACAGCAGGACAGCGAGGAATGTCGCGCGTCGCGGGCTCATGACGACCTCTCGCCGGCCAGCTCGTAGCGCAGGACACGTCCGCCTTCCGCGA
>DATBMQ010000258.1:0-2123 GCA_036554765.1 Steroidobacteraceae bacterium
GAACACGCGCATCTTGGCGATGGCGGTCTCGAACAGCGCCAGCAGCGCGCCCGCCACTGCGAGCTTGCCAAGCCAGGCCGCGACTCCGAGCGCATAGGCCCCCGCCCCTGCGCGTGGCGGCGCGAGTCCCCAGGGCGCGAACAGGCAGGCGATCAGCGAGACGTAGAGCAGCAGCTTGAGGAACGAGGCGAACTCGATCATCGCCAGGTGCCGGCCCGAGTACTCGAGCACCATGGCCTCGTGCACCATCGTGAGTTCCAGGTGCGTCGCCGGATTGTCCACCGGGATGCGGGCGTTCTCCGCGATCGCCACCATCACGAGCGCGATCGCCGCCATGCCGAGCGAGACGCGCAGCCCCACGTCCGGGGAGCCCATGAAGGCGGCGACCGTCGAGAGCTGCGTGGATCCCGCGACCAGCGCGACCGTGAAGGCGATCAGGAGCATGGCGGGCTCGGCGAGCGAGGCGATCATGACCTCGCGGCTCGAGCCGATGCCGCCGAAGCTGGTGCCGGCGTCCATGCCCGCGAGCGCCAGCAGGAAGCGCGCGCTGCCGAGCAGTGCGATGATCGCGATCAGGTCCGCGCTCCAGCTGTAGAGCAGGCCCGTGGCGAAGGTCGGCACCAGCGCGGCGGCGACCCAGGTGGTCGCGAAGATCAGGTAGGGCGCCGCGCGGAACAGCCACGAGGCGTTCTCCGCGAGCACGACCTCCTTGCGCAGCAGGCGCAGCAGGTCGCGGTAGGGCTGCAATACGGGCGGCCCGCGCCGGCGCAGCAGCCGCGCCTTCAGCTTGCGCACGAACCCCGTCAGCAGCGGCGCGAGCGCCAGCACCAGCGCCATCTGCACGAACTGCGCCAGCAGGTCCGGCATCAGGGCCATATCGCGAGCACCAGCAGCAGCGTCACGAGCGCGAGGAAGACCAGCGTCAGGTAGCGGCGGATCGTCAGGAACTGCAGCACGTTCAGCCGCTCGGACGCGAATGCCACGGCGCCCGCGACCGGCGCGTACAGCCATTCCCACAGCAGGTCGCGCACGACTGCGACGTGGCGTGCGGGCGCGGTGCTGCCCGGCGGCGGCATCTCGACCTGCTCGCGCGCCGCGAAGATCCACGTGCCGAACACGCGGCGGATCGGCTGCGCGAAGCTGCCGGCCGTGTACTGCGTCGCGGGATCCGCATCCGGCGTGCCGCAGTCCCAGGCCGGCGCGCGGCGGCGCGCATGCGAGGCGAAGCGATGGATGATCGCGACCGCCAGCGAGGCAGACAGCGCGATGAACGCGAACACCAGCCAGCCGTTATAGGAGCTGCGCCCGGCCGCCACCGGCACGATCGACAGCCAGTCCACGCCCGCCTGCAGCGGCATGCGCGTACCGACGAGCGCCTGCATCGCCGGCGCGAGCGCATCGATCACGAAGCCCGGCAGGATGCCCGCGGCGAGGCACAGCGCCGCGAGCGCGAACATCGCGGCCAGCGAGAAGCCGTCGGTCTCGCGCGCCCCGCGCGCGGCATCCGAGCGCGGCCGGCCGAGGAAGCTGATGCCGTAGGCCTTGACGAAGCAGGCGGCGGCGAGCGCGGCGGAGAGCGCGAGCAGCCCGCCGACCGCCGGCACCATGATCTTGAGCGCCCACTGCGGCAGTTCCGGGCTCTGCAGGATGGCCTGGAACGTGAGCCATTCAGAGACGAAGCCGTTCAGCGGCGGCAACGCCGATATCGCGATGCAGCCGGCGAGGAATGCGAAGGCGGTCCGCGGCATGCGGTGGATCAGGCCGCCGAGCCGCTCCATGTCGCGCTCACCGGTGGACGCCAGCACCGCGCCGGCGCCGAAGAACAGCAGGCTCTTGAACAGCGAATGGTTCAACACGTGGAACAGCGCCGCGGTCAGCGCCAGCGCCGCTGCGGCGGGCAGGCCGTTCGACTGGAATGCGAGCGCGAGGCCGAGACCGATGTAGATGATGCCGATGTTCTCGACCGTGTGGTACGCGAGCAGCCGCTTGAGGTCGTGCTGCATCAGCGCGTACAGCACGCCCAGCACCGCGGTCGCGCCACCCGCCAGCAGCACCAGGAAGCCCGACCACCATTGCGGCTCGCCGGACAGCTCGAACGCGATGCGGATGAAGCCGTACACGGC
>DATBMQ010000046.1:0-5727 GCA_036554765.1 Steroidobacteraceae bacterium
CGTGCTGGGCGGCGATGCCGAGATCCCGATCGCGCGCTACGGGACCTCCAACATCGGGCGCATGAAGCACGTGTACCGCATCGGCCTCGACGTGCGCTACGGGCGCGTGATGCAGGCGATCTCCGGCGTGCACTTCAACTATTCGTTCCCGCAGGGGCTGTGGCCCGTGTGGGAGGCGGTGACGGAGGCGAAGCAGGGCGGCCAGCCGCTGCAGGACGACGCCTACTTCGCGCTGTTGCGCAACTACCGGCGCTTCGGCTGGCTGATCCTCCACCTGTTCGGCATCTCGCCGGCGGTGTGCCGCTCGTTCTTCAGCGGGCGCGCGATCCCGGAGGGGCTGCAGCCCTTCGGCAAGGGCACGTTGATCGCACCGTTCGCGACCTCGCTGCGCATGAGCGACCTCGGCTACCGCAACAAGAGCCAGGCCGGCGTGCACGTGTCGGTGAACTCGCTCGCGGAGTACGTGCGCGACCTCTCGCGCCTGATCACGACCCCGCATCCGCCGTACCAGGCCCTCGGCGTCGAGGTGGACGGCGAGTGGCGCCAGCTCAACGCCAACCTGCTGCAGATCGAGAACGAGTACTACAGCTTCATCCGGCCGAAGCGCGTGGCGCATTCGGGCGAGCGGCCCACCAAGGCGCTGCTGCGCGCGGGCGTGCAGTACGTCGAGATGCGCTCGCTGGACGTCGGCGCCTGGGACCCGGTGGGCGTCAACCGCAACAAGCTCTGCTTCCTCGAGGCCTTCGCCGCGCTCTGCCTGCTGCGCGGCAGCGAGCCGCTCAGCGCCGCGCAGTCGGCGAGCTACGAGGCGAATCACGTGCTGGTCGCGAGCCGCGGCCGCGAGCCGGGCCTCGTGCTGTGGAACGAGCCGTCGGCGCTGCCGCTCGCCGACTGGGCGGCGCAGCTGCTCGACGAGATGCAGGGCATCTGCGAATTGCTCGACGGCGCCGACGACGCCCGGCCCTATGCGACCGCGCTCGAGCTGCAGCGCGGGAAACTCGCGGATCCTGCGCGCCTGCCGTCCGCGCGCCTGCTGGCCGAGCTGGAACGGGAACAAGTCTCGTTCTTCGAGCTGGCGCTCTCCATGTCGCGCATGCACCGCGATTATTTCCGCGACCTGTACCCGCCGAACGAGGCGCGCCTCGCCGAGTTCGCGGCGGAAGCCGCTGATTCGCTTGAGAAACAGCGCGAGGTCGAGGCCGCCGACACGCTGCCGTTCGGGACCTTCGTCGCCCGCTATTTCGACGACGCCCTGGTTTGACATATTGCAGTTCGAACAAGCACTTGCGTGAATCACCCGCGAAACGACCTGACGTCCGTGCCGGCGCATCCCTATAATCGGGTCGCATGCACGGCGACCCTCCTTGCCGTGCAACGGGGATGCACAGAGATCATGGAAAGAGCTCAAGACGGCTTCGAAACGACACGCCTGCTGGATGGCAAGACGCTGGACGCCGCGAATGACCCGGTGATCGCCGGAACCCGCCCGCACAAGGGCTGGGATCCGTTCGAGATCTGGCGCACGCGCGTCCGGTCGATGCGGCGGCTCGCTCCCAGGGACGGGAAGGACACCAAGGACTGATGACGCCCGGCCGCGCCGCGGGGCATGGCGCGGGCTCGCCGCCTGCGTCCACGCCCGCGGAGCAGCTCGCGCTCGGCTTCCGCTGGCTGCGCTTCGGCCCCGACCTCGAGGCGGCGTTCCGGACCGAGCAGTTCCGCGACGGCCTCAGGTACCTGCGCGTGAGCCTGCTGCTGCTCACGGCGCTCATCCTTGCCATCAACCAGATCGACCGTGCCGTGCTGCCGGCGATCAGCACCGTCGCGCCGCGCATGGCGGGCGTCGGCGTGATGCCGCCGTTGCTGGTGGTCGGACTCGCGCTGACCTTCGCGCGCAATGCCTCCACCTGGTACCCGCGCGTGATGGCGGTCGCGATGGCCGCCGCGCTGGTCATGGTCGCGTGGGTCGCGCTCTCGGCCCTGGGCCAGGGCGAGAGCCGCGTGTTCGTGCGCCTGATCATCGCGACCATCGCGATCTACTTCGTGCTGGGGCTGCCATTCCGTTCCGCCTTCGCCGCCAACCTGGCGGGTGCCGCATTCTTCGTCGCCGCCGCGGTCGCGACCGGCATGCCGGCGGTGGAAATGCAGCACTACTTCTCGATGCTGCTGATGTCCTCCGTGATCTGCGCGGTCGGCGCCTATGCGCTGGAGCACGCCAGCCGCACGGCCTGGCTCGAGGGCCGGCTGCTCGCCGAGCACGCGCTGCACGACGGTCTCACCGGCATCTGCAACCGCCGCCGCTTCGACGATCACCTGCAGCGCGCCTGGCAGCAGGGCACGCGCGACCGCCGGCCGGTGTCGCTGCTGTTCGCGGACATCGACTTCTTCAAGAAGTACAACGACCGCTACGGGCACCAGGCCGGCGACGAGGCGCTCAAGGCGGTCGCCGGCGTGCTCGCGCGCCATGCGCGGCGGCCGTTCGACATGGCCGCGCGCTTCGGCGGCGAGGAGTTCGCGGTGCTGCTGTATGACGCCAACCGCGAGCACGCGCTGCGCGTCGCGGACGAGATCCTGGGCGACGTGCGCGCGCTCGGCATCGTGCACGAGGACTCGGTGTCGGGCGGCGTGCTGACCATCAGCATCGGCATCGCCTGCGTGCAGCCGGAGGGCGGCAGGAGCGCGGCCGGCCTGCTGCAGGCGGCCGACCAGGCGCTGTACGCCGCCAAGGACGGCGGGCGCGACCAGGCCCGCGCGACGGGATCCGAATACGAGCACATGAAGACCGGCTACTTCCACCGCCGCCTGCTCGGCGGCGGGTCCGGCGACGGTCAGTAGATCGCGATCTCGCGCCGCCCGCGCGAGTCGCGCGCGCCGCGGAACATGCCCTCGGTGTTGAACTCGAGCGACAGCACGCCGTCCCTGTCCACGACGATCACGCCGCCGTCGCCGCCGATGTCCTTGAGGCGGCCGTGGACGACGTCCCTGGCGGCCGCGGCGGCGCTGACTCCCGAGAGGCGCACGCGCGCGCAGATCTCGTGCGCCACGACGGTGCGGATGAAGTACTCGCCGCTGCCGGTCGCCGACACCGCGCAGGTCGCGTTGTCCGCATAGGTGCCCGCGCCGATGATCGGCGAGTCGCCGATGCGCCCCCAGCGCTTGTTGGTCATGCCGCCCGTGGAGGTCGCCGCGGCGAGGTTGCCGTGGCGGTCGCGCGCGACCGCGCCGACCGTGCCGAAGTAGTCGGTGTCCTGCGTGGCATCGGCGACCTTGTCCTCGCGCTGCGCGTCCTCGAGCTGCTTCCAGCGCCGCTCGGTGTGGAAGTAGCTGCCGGGCACGAGCTGCACGCCCTGCTCGAGCGCGAATTCCTCTGCCCCCTCGCCGGCGAGCAGCACGTGCGGAGTGCGCTCCATGACCATGCGCGCGAGCTCGATCGGGTTCCTGACGTGCTTCACGCCCGCGACCGCGCCTGCCTTCTGCGTCGCGCCGTCCATGATGGCGGCATCCAGCTCGTTGATCCCGGCGTGGCTGAACACCGCGCCCTTGCCGGCGTTGAAGTAGGGCGAGTCCTCCAGGATCTTCACCGCGGCGACGATCGCGTCGAGGCTGCTGCCGCCCTTCTCGAGCACCTCGTAACCGGCGTCCAGCGCGCGCCCCAGGTCGGCGCGGTACGCGCGCTCGTTCTCGGGCGTCATCGAGGCGCGGCTGATCACGCCGGCGCCGCCGTGGATGGCGATCGCGATCATCGGTTCGTCTCCGTCCTCTGCGAGGGCAGCCGGCGCGGCCGCCAGCAGGGTCCAGAATCCCAGGAGGATTGCGGCTCTCATCGTTCGGTTATTATCCCCGAATCCGCGCACGGTGGGCGAGCCGCATGCGCCGCGGGCAGGGGAGTTCCGGGATGAACATGGGCGCACGGGCGGCGTTGGCGGCGGTTGCGCTGGCGCTGGCTGCCTGCGGCGACGACGCCTCGGTCCTGCTGGGCACGCTCGAGCGCGACCGCGTGGAACTCGTCGCCGAGGCCCAGGAACCCATCATCGAGGTCGCCGTGCGCGAGGGCGAGGCAGTCGCCGCGGGGGCGCTGCTGCTGCGCCTGGACCCCGCCGTGGCGTCCACGCGGCTCGCGCAGTCCCGCTCCGCCGCCCTGCAGGCCGAGCGCCGCCATGCCGAACTCGCCGCCGGTGCGCGCAACGAGGTGGTGCGCGAGGCGCGTGCCGTGCGTGACGGTGCCGCCGCGCGCGCGCAGGCCGAGGCAAAGGAATTCACCCGCATCGAGAAGCTGGTCGCCGACGGCATGCTGCCGGCCTCGGCCCTCGACCGCCAGCGTGCGCTCGCGGACGGCGCCGCCGCGGACCTCGCCGCCGCGCGCGAGCGCCTGCTCGAGCTGGAGCGCGGCACGCGTGCGGAGATCCTGGCGCAAGCCGCCGCGGCGCTGGAGGCGGCGCGGGCGCAGGTCGCCGGGCTCGAGCTGTCGCTCGAGCGCCACGTGGTGCGTGCGCCGCGCGCGGGCGTGGTGGACGCGCTGCCCTACGAGCTCGGCGAGCGCCCGCCGCAGGGCGCGCCGGTCGCGGTGCTGCTGGCGGAGGGGCGCCCCTACGCGCGCGTGTTCATTCCCGAGCCGCTGCGTGCGTCCGTGTCCGCCGGCACGCGCGCCACGGTGCGCCTCGACGGCTCGGACCGCGACTGGCAGGCGCAGGTCCGCTACGTCTCGGCCGAGGCGGCGTTCACGCCGTACTACGCGCTCAACGAGCGCGAGCGCGGCCGCCTCGCATTCCTCGCCGAGGTGGTGCTGACGGAGCCGGAGGCGGACGGGCTCCCGACCGGGATGCCGGTCGAGGTGCGCCTCACGACCGGGCCGTGAGCGCCGCGATCACCGCGCGCGGGCTGGCGCGGCACTTCGGCGCCGTGGCCGCGGTCGCCGGCATCGACCTCGACATCCCGCGCGCGCAGATCTACGGCTTCCTCGGCCCCAACGGCTCGGGCAAGAGCACCACCATCCGCATGCTCTGCGGGCTGCTGGTGCCGACCCGCGGCACGGTGAACGTGCTGGGGCATTCCGTGCCGCGCGAGGCGGAAGTCGTGCGCCGCAAGCTCGGCTACATGACCCAGCGCTTCTCGCTGTGGGACGACCTCACGGTCGCCGAGAACCTCGACTTCATGGCGCGCGTGTACGGGCTCGAACGTGCGCCGCGGCGCGAGCGCATCGCCTCGCGCATCGCCGAGTACGGCCTCGGCGCGATCGCGAGGCAGCGCGCCGGCACGCTCTCGGGCGGCCAGCGCCAGCGGCTCGCGCTCGCGGCCGCGACGCTGCACGCGCCGGAACTGCTGCTGCTCGACGAGCCGACCAGCGCGGTGGACCCGCAGAGCCGGCGCGACTTCTGGGAGAGCCTGTTCGCGCTGGTGGCCGCCGGCACGACCATCCTGGTCTCGACGCATTACATGGACGAGGCGGAACGCTGCCACCGCCTCGCGATCCTCGACCGCGGCCGCATCGCGGCCGAGGGAACGCCCAGGCAGCTCGCCCGCGACATTGACGTGCTCGTGATCGAGATCGAGGCGGATGACCTGGTCGCGGCGCGGCGCGCGCTCGCCACCCTGCCGGAAGTGAGGAGCGTCGCCCAGCTCGGCCACCGCCTGCACGTGCTGCTGTCGCGCGACGTGCCGGAGCCGGAGCGGCGGCTGGTCGCGGCGCTGGTGCCGCACTGCCCGGATGCGCGCGTCGAGCGCGTCGGCGCC
>DATBMQ010000053.1:0-6369 GCA_036554765.1 Steroidobacteraceae bacterium
TCATCGCCATGACCGTCACGACCGCCGTGATCCTGGCCGCCGGGCGCGGCTTGCGCCTCGCTGGCGAGGTCGCCGACCGGCCCAAGGGGTTCATTGCCTTCGGCGAGCGGCCGATCGTCGAGGAGTCCATCGAGCGGCTCAAGCTTGCGGGCATCGGCGACATCGTGATCGTCACGGGCCACCTGGCGGACCGTTACCAGGCGCTCGCCGCGCGCATGCCCGGACTGGTGCGCACCGTGCACAACGAGCGCTTCGCGGAATCCGGCAGCATGTATTCGCTCTGGTGCGCCCGCGCGCTGGTGCAGGGGCCCTTCCTGCTGCTCGAGTCCGATCTCGGGTACGAGCCACGCGCGCTCGCGACGCTGCAGGCCGGGCCCGCCGAGGATGCGATCCTGCTGTCGGGCCCGACCGGAGCCGGCGACGAGATCTGGGTGCAGGTGAAGGACGGGTTCCTGGTGGACATGTCCAAGCGCCGCGCCGATCTCTCCGCGCCCCCGGCGGGGGAGCTGGTCGGCATCACGCGCGTGTCCGCGCCGCTCTACGCGCTCATGTGCGGCATCGCCGAGCGCACTTTCAGGAACACGCTGCATTTCGACTACGAGACCGGCTGCCTGGTGGCGGCGGGACGCCAGCGGCCGATCGCCTGCCCGGTCGTGCGCGACCTGGTCTGGGGCGAGATCGACGATCCCTCGCACCTGGCCCGCGTGCGGGAGCGCATCTGGCCCCAGGTCCGCAGCCTCGGCAGCGGCGCGGTTGCGCGGCCGGCGCGCTGACGGCATATCATTGCCCATGCGCATCCTCGCATTCGCCCTGCTGCTCGCGCTGCCGGCGACGGCCCAGGCCTATCTCGACCCGAGCACCGGCAGCCTGATCATCTCCGCCATCGTGGGCCTGCTCGCGACCATCGGGCTCGCGATCAAGACCTGGTGGTACAAGCTCAAGTCGCTGTTCCGCAGGAAGCCCCCGGCCACGGAAGGCGGCGCGCCGCAGTCACGGCCTGATTGAGCTTCTTCCGCGAATGGCGGGCGTACCGGTCCTTCCGCGCGCTGCCGCGCGCCGCGCGGCGCATCGTCTTCCTGGCCGAGAGCAGCCAGGACTGGCACCACTTCCGGCCGGTGCTCGACCACCTGACCGGCGCGCTCGGCCACACGGTCCTCTACGTCTGCGCCGAGGCCGATGACCCGGCGATGCGGCAGGATTCGCCGCGCATCCGCCCGTTCTGCATCGGCCGCGGCTTCTGGCGCATCTGGTTCTGCCAGCACCTGGACGCCGACGTCCTGGTCACGCAGATCCTCGACCTCGACAACCTCGAGCTGAAGCGTTCCGTGCACCCGGTGCACTACGTGTTCATGACGCACACGCTGGTGAGCACGCACGTGGCGGACCGCGAGGACTCCTACGACCACTACGACACGATCCTGATGTGCGGCCCGCACATGGAGCGCGAGATCCGCAGGCGCGAACAGATGAAGGGATTGCCGGCCAAGCGGCTGGTGCCGCACGGCTACGGCCGGCTCGACGACCTGATCGCGACGCGGCGCGACCCGCCGCCGGCGCGCGCCGACGCCGACATCCACGTGCTGCTCGCGCCGTCCTGGGGCCCGCAGACCATCCTGAACACCTGCGGCATGGAGGTCGCGGACACCGTGCTCGCGGCAGGGTTCCGCCTGACGCTGCGCCCGCACTTCCAGACGCGCTGGCAGACGCCGGAGGTCATCGACCGCATCGTGGCGAAGCATCGCGACAACCCGCGCTTCGCGCTCATCGAGCAGATGGCGGAGAAGGACTCGCTGCTCGATTCGCACGTGATGATCACCGAGTGGTCGGGCGCCGGCCTCGATTACGGCCTCGGCCTCGAGAAGCCCGTGATCTACCTGGACCTGCCGATGAAGTCGCGGAACGCGGCCTGGCAGCAGCTCGGGATGGAGCCGTTCGAGTCCTGGGTGCGCGACAAGCTGGGCGCGCTGCTGCCGCCGTCGGAGCTGGCGCGGCTGCCGGCGCTGGTGCGCGAGCTGGTGCGCGACCCGGCGCGCTTCCGCGCCGGCATCGCACGGCTGCGCGCCGAGCACGTGTACAACGTGGGCCGCAGCGGCATCGCGGGCGCTCTGGCGATCGCCGCGCTTGCCGGGGAGCTGCGCCCATGACGCGGCGGCAGCTGCTGCGCTGGGCCGGCTGGTTCCTGGCCGCGAACGCCGGCCTCTGCTTTGTCATCGGCCTGCGCTACCTGCTGGCCTACCACTGGCCGGACTCGCTGCCCGGCATCGCCTATCCGCCGTTCGCGATGCTCGGCAACTTCACGCTGCTGCTGGCGCTCGCCTTCGCGCTGCTGCTCGGGCCGCTGATCGCGGCCGGGCCGTGGCGCCGCACGGTCATGACGGTGGCGGTGATCGTCGCCGCGCTCGCGCTCGCGCTGCTGGTGCTCGACACCAAAGTCTACGCCGAACGGCGCATGCACCTGTCGATGTTCATCGCGGTGCTGTTCGAGCCCGTGACCTGGATCGCCGCGGCGCTGGTGTTCGCGGTCGCGATCGCCTTCGAGGCGACGCTCGCGGGCCTGCTGTGGCGCTGGCTGGCCGCGCGCCCGTCGGCCGGCGGCCGCTGGGTGGCGGCGGCGCTCGCCGGCGGCTGGATCGCGAGCCAGGCGCTGCACATCTGGGCGGATGCCACGGGTTACTCCGCGATCACGCGCTTCACGCCGACGATCCCGCTCTATTACCCGCAGACCGCCAAGCGCCAGCTCGCAAAGCTGGGCCTGGTCGATCCCGAGCGCGTGCGGCAGGCGAGCCTGCTGCGCCACGGCACGGGCGTGGAGGAGGGCGAGCTGCGCTATCCGCTGGCGCCGCTCGATTGCCGGGAGCCTGCGGAGAAGCCGAACGTGCTCTGGATCGTCGTGGACGGCCTGCGGCCGGATGCGATCGACGCCGCGCTGGCGCCGGCCCTCGACGGGCTGCGCGCGCAGAGCCTGTACTTCGCGGATCACTGGAGCGCGGGCAACTCCTCGCGCATGGCCGCCTTCGGCATGTTCTACGGCCTGCCGAGCACCTACTTCCAGTCGTTCTACGTGGCCGAGCGGCCGCCATTGCTGCTCGACCGGTTCCGCGCGCTGGACTACGGGATCATGGCCGCGAGCGCGCCGGGATTCGGCAGCCCGACCCAGATGGACCGCACCGTGGTGGCGGGCATCGCGAACCTGAAGTCCGCCGCGGGACTCGGCCGGGTCGGGTCGAACCGGAAGATCACCGAGGAGGTCGTCGCCTGGCTGGGACAGCAGGACGGCGCGAGGCCCTTCTTCGCGCTCCTGTGGCTGGATCACTCCGATTTCGACGTCAGCCCCGCCGGGACCCAGCCGCTGCCGGACGGCCGCTACGCGGGCAAGCCGGAGGCGCAGGCGCGCTGGGACCGCTATCGTCGCGGCCTCGCACTGGTGGACGCCGAGGTCAGCCGCGTGCTGGCCGCGCTGGACACGGCCGGGCTTTCCTCGCGCACCATCGTGCTCGCGATGGGCGATCACGGCTTCGAGTTCGACGACCTCGGCCTCGGCTACTACGGCCACGCCAGCAATTACGCCCGGTACCAGCTGCGCACGCCGCTCATGATCCGCTGGCCGGGCCGCGCGCCGCGCAGGTTCACGCATCGCAGTTCGCATCTCGACCTGCCGGCCACGCTGCTCGAGGAGGTCCTCGGCTGCCGCAACGACCCTGCGGATTACGGCATGGGCCGCAACCTGCTGCGCGGCGAATCCTGGGACTGGATCATCGCGGGCAGCTACCACTCCTTCGCGATCGTCGAGCCCGCGCGCATCATCGTCTCCGCGCCGGGCGGGTTCACACAGGTGCTGGGGCCCGACTACCGTGACCTGGACGGCGCGAAGCTCGACGCCGCGCGCGTCGAGCAGGCGATCGCCGAGATGCGGCGGTTCTACCAATGATGCTCGCCGCGCTCGTGCTCGCCGCGGCGCCGGTGGATGTCGCGGTGCTGACCGTGATCGCCCCCGACGGCAGCCGCCAGCCGCTGCAGCGCCACGAGCTGCCGCAGGACGGCCGCGCGCTGACGACCCCGCTGCAGCTGCCGCCGGGCGCCGCCCTCGAGATCGCGGGCGGTGCAGGTCTCGTGCCCGAGGAGCTGCCCGGCTTCGGCGGCATCTACAGCAATGCCCGCGCGGTCGTCGTGACCGCGGACGGACAGGAGACGCTGGCCGACGGCGGGGACGAGCCGGTCAGCGCGCGTGCGCTGGCGGCGGGCGACTGGGCCGGCGTGCGTGGCCGGTTCTTTGCGCTGCTCGCGCGCTCCACCGGGCCGCTCATCCTCGATGCGCGCGAGGACGGGACCGATGCGCCCGTGGTCACGCTGCGTGCCGCCGGGTCCGCGGGACTCGCGCTCGAGCTCTATGCCGGCCCGGTCGCGAGGGACGAGCTGCGCGCAGCGGATCCCGCGCTCGCGAACATGCTCTACGCGGTGCTGTGGGAACCGCTGCGCTGGCTGTGCTTCGGCCTGCAGTGGATCCTCGACCGCTGGCAGGACCTGGTCGGCCGTGCCTGGCTCGCGATCCTGCTGCTCTCGCTCACCGTGAAGCTGCTGATGGCGCCGCTCATCATGGTCGCCGAGCGCTGGCAGGCGGACGTGAACCGCACCAGGAGCCTGCTCGAACCGGAGCTCGCCGAGGTCCGGCGCCAGTTCAAGGGCGAAGAGGCGCACCATCGCACGCTCGACGTGTACCGCCGGCACGGCGTGAGCCACTTCTACACGTTCAAGAGCCTCGCCGGGTTCGCCATCCAGGTGCCGGTCTTCATCGCCGCATTCGACATGCTGGGCGAGAACTTCCGCCTCGGCGGCGAATCCTTCCTGTGGATCGCCGACCTCGCGCTGCCGGACCGCGCGGCCGCGCTGCCGCTCGCGCTGCCGTTCTTCGGCGCGCACCTGAACCTGCTGCCCTTCGTGATGACGGCCTTCACCGTGCTCGCGGCGCGCTGGCAGGAGGACGCCTCGCTCGCGCCCGCGCTGCGCCATGGCCAGCGCCTGCGGCTGTATGCGATGGCGGGCGTGTTCCTGGTGCTGCTGTACACTTTCCCGGCCGGCATGGTGCTGTACTGGACCGCGAACAACTTCTGGCACCTGCTGCGCGTGGCCTGGGACCGCTGGGGAAGGCGCAGGGCGGCGACATGACCGACTGGCTCGAAGTCTGGGAACGCAAGGGCCGCACCGAGACCACGGACCTGCGTACGCTCGACGGCTTCGAGAACACGACGATCGACCCGCAAGCCGTCGCGCGGCAGATCGTCGCCATCCTGGGACTCGGGCCCGGCGTGAGCGTGCTCGAGGTCGGCTGCGGCGCCGGCATGCTCGCGCAGTACATCCCCGGCGACTACACGGGCGTGGATTACTCGCCGGCGATGGTGAAGAAGTTCCTCGAGCTGCAGCCGGGCAGGTCCGCTCGAGTCAGCGGGGCGGACCGGCTGCCGTTCGCGGACCGCTCCTTCGACAAGGTGTTCGCGTTCTCCGTGTTCCAGTATTTTCCGGATGCCGCGTACGCACGGGCCGCGGTCTCCGAGATGAAGCGCGTCGCGCGCGAGGTCGTCTTCATCGGCGACCTGCCGGAGCGCTCGCACTCGCCGGACCACCGCCTCTACACGCGGGAGCAGTTCGCCGGCTGGCAGCTGTCGCCGGGGTTCTACAACCCGGACCGGTTCAACGCCTTTCTCGCGCTGCCCGCGCCGGCATGAGCGCCGTCTACTACACGATTGCCGGAATCGTCCTGTACCTCCTGGCCGACGGGATCCTGCGGCAGCTGGAGGCCCGGGCCGGCCGGGTTTTCGAGCACCGCACGCTGGTTTTCTTCGGCCTGCTGTCGCTGCTGGCGCTGGGATCCTTTGCCCTGATCCGGGCCTGGCTGGGGCCTGATTGATCCAGGTCAAGGTGTTCCACCCGGGGGCTCGCCTGTAATACCCTTTGAGGTGGCGTCCGCCCGGCGCCGAAGGGGGGTCTTATGAGCGCAGATGAGCGGGATCCCGGCAAGGAACGCGTGCCGTTCATGCAACGGGTCCTCGACAATCCGTTCCTGCTGCTGTTCCTCGGCGTGACCGTCCCGACCGTGCTCTACATCCTGTGGGGCGTCATGGAGCTGACCCAGATTCCCGTCGCGCCCTGATTCCGGGGAGAAAACGCCATGGCGATCACGCCTCCGACCGCACGACTCTGGTGGAAAGAGCCGGTCCACCGCACCGAGCTCGTCTGGATCATCGTGGCCTTCCTCTGGGGCCTGGTGATGTTCTTCATGATGATCTGGTGGCACGCGACCGGCGAGCAGAACCTCGCGACCGAGACCTACCGCACCACGCCGAACGCGTTCTACGCCAAGACCGAGGCCATGGT
>DATBMQ010000071.1:0-1805 GCA_036554765.1 Steroidobacteraceae bacterium
TTGCAGCCGGTGCTGCCGGCCAGGCGCACCGTCGAGGTGCTCGCGTTCTGCTCGTGGTCGGCGTGCAGGATGAACAGCAGGTCGAGCGCCTTCGCGTGCAGCGCGTCCATCTCGTAGGCCTCGCAGGGCACCGAGAAGAACATGTGCAGCATGTTGGCGCAGTAGTCGAGGTCGTTGCGCGGGTAGATGAAGGGCTGGCCGAGCGCGTGCTTGTAGGCCGCGGCCGCGATGGTCGGGATCTTCGCGATCATGCGGTGCGTGAAGATCTCGCGGTGGCGGTCGTTCGTGATGTTGGTCGTGTCGTGATAGAAGGCCGCCAGCGACGCGACGATGGTCGCGACCATCGCCATCGGGTGGGCGTTGTGGTGGAAGCCGCGGTAGAGCCGCAGCAGCCACTCGTTCAGCATCGTGTGGCGCGTGATGGAGCGCGTGAACGCCGCAAGCTCGGCCGCGTTCGGCAGCTCGCCCTTCTGCAGCAGGTACGAGACCTCGAGGAAGGTGCTGTGCTTCGCCAGCTGCTCGATCGGGTAGCCGCGGTAGAGCAGCACGCCCGCGTCGCCGTCGATGTAGGTGATGGTGCTCGCGGTCGACGCCGTCGACATGAAGCCCGGGTCATAGGTGAAGACCCCGTGGTCCTTCAGCAGGCTGCCGATGTCGAGCACCGCGGGGCCCACCGAGCCGGTGCGCGTGGGCAGTTCCGTCGCCTTGCCCGTCGTCAGGTTGGTCAGTTGGTACTTGTCGCCGCTCATTGGCGCCATGCTCTCCGGCTTCAGCTGTGCGTTCATAATGATCCCATAGAATGACGCCATGAGCGCACCCATGGCCGTTTATGTCCACCTGCCCTGGTGCGTGCGCAAGTGCCCGTATTGCGATTTCAACTCACATGCGGCGCCCGGGACCATTCCGGAAAATGCCTATGTCGCAGCGCTGCTCGCGGACCTCGAGGCGGACCTGGACCTCGCCGCCGGGCGCACGGTTTCCAGCATCTTCCTGGGCGGCGGCACGCCCTCGCTGTTCGGCGCCGAGGCGATCCATGCCCTGATTTCGGGCATCGCCGCGCGCCTGCCGCTCGCGGCGGACGCCGAGGTCACGATGGAGGCCAACCCCGGCACGGTGGAGCACGGCCGCTTCTCAGGCTACGCGGACGCGGGCGTGAACCGCGTGTCGCTGGGCGCGCAGTCATTCGACGCGGCGGCGCTGGCGGCGCTCGGCCGCATCCACGGGCCGGATGAGATTCCCGCGGCGGTGGCCGAGATACGCTCCGCCGGCATCGCCAACTTCAACCTCGACCTGATGTACGGGCTGCCGGGCCAGGAGGCCGCGGGCGCGCTCGCGGACCTGCGCGCCGCGCTCGCGCTGGCTCCCGCGCACCTGTCCCACTACCAGCTCACGCTGGAACCCGGCACCGCCTTCTACCACCGGCCACCGCAGTTGCCGGGCGAGGAGCAGGCCTTCGAGATGCAGCTCGCCTGCCAGCACGAACTCGCCGCGGCGGGCTTCGCGCAGTACGAGGTCTCGGCGTACGCCCGCCCCGGCCGGCAATGCCGGCACAACCTGAATTACTGGCGTTTCGGCGATTACCTCGGCATCGGCGCCGGCGCGCACGGCAAGGCCACGGTGGCCGGCGCCGTCATCCGCACCGAGAAGTCACGCTCGCCGCGCGCCTACCTCGACAGCGGCGGCCGCGCGGGTCAGCGGCGCCAGGTGCCGGCGCACGAACTGCCGTTCGAGTACATGCTGAATGCGCTCCGGCTGCGGGAAGGCTTCACGCTCGCCCATTTCACGGCGGCGACCGGTCTCGACGC
>DATBMQ010000118.1:0-6584 GCA_036554765.1 Steroidobacteraceae bacterium
GGGGCGGTGGTCGGCCAGGTGGCGCTCGAGGGCCGCCGGATCGGAGGCGTCCAGTCCGTGCGCCGTGAGGCCGCGGCGGCCGTGCGCCCGGGCGACGCCGCGCGCGGCATCCAGGCTGACGTCGGCGAGCTGGACCTGGTAATCGGCCGCGTCCGCCAGCAATCCCGCAATCAGGGCACCGATCTTGCCGGCGCCCAGGACGAGTACGCGATGCATAGGCATGTCCGACAAAAGGGGTGGCGCATTCTGCCTATTCCGCTGCACATAAACCACCCCCGCACGGCGCCATTTTTGCAGTGCAGTGAATGCGTGTACGATGAGTGCAACCATGCATACCGCCGTGAAAAACGCCGACTGGAGCCCCGACAGCTGGCAGCGATTCCCGGCGTTGCAGCAGCCCGCATACGCCGACGCCGGCCAGCTGGCGCGCGTGCTCGCGGAGCTGTCGTGCCTGCCACCGGTGGTGGTTTCCTGGGAAGTGGACCAGCTCAGGGACGAGCTCGCGGCGGCGCAGCGCGGCGAGCGCTTCCTGCTGCAGGGTGGCGACTGCGCCGAGGGCTTCGCCGACTGCGAGTCCGACGTGATCGCGCGCAAGCTCAAGATCCTGCTGCAGATGAGCGTCGTGCTGTTGCACGGGCTCAAGAAGCCCGTGATCCGCGTCGGGCGCATCGCCGGCCAGTACGCCAAGCCGCGCTCGGCTGATACCGAGACGCGGGATGGCGTGACGCTGCCGTCCTATCGCGGCGACATCGTCAACCGCGCCGCCTTCGACGCCAGCGCGCGCGAGCCGGACCCGGAACTGCTGCTGCGCGGCTACGAACGCGCCGCGCTCACGCTCAACTTCGTGCGCGCGCTGGTGGACGGCGGTTTCGCCGACCTGCACCACCCGGAGTACTGGAACCTGGACTTCCTCAAGCACGCGAAGCTCAGGGACGCCTACCAGAAGATCATCGACTCGATCACCGACTCGCTGGATTTCTACGAGGCGATCTCGGGCTCGCCGGTGCACGAGGCCGGCCAGGTGCGCTTCTACGCGAGCCACGAGGGGCTGCACCTGCGCTACGAGCAGGCGCAGACGCGTTACCTCAAGCGGCGCGAGCGCTGGTACAACCTCGCTACGCACATGCCGTGGATCGGCAAGCGCACTGCGGCGCCGGGCGGGGCGCACGTCGAGTACTTCCGCGGCATCGCCAACCCGATCGGCGTCAAGGTCGGGGAGGGGATGGACGCTGCAACGCTCGGTGAACTCGTCCGCATCCTGAATCCCGGCAACGAGCCGGGACGCTTGACCCTGATCCACCGCTTCGGCGCGGCGCGGATCGAGGCGGGGCTGCCGGCGATGATCCGCGCGGTGCGCGATACCGGCCGCCAGGTGCTGTGGGTCTGCGACCCGATGCACGGCAACACCGAGTCCACGCCGCAGGGCGTCAAGACGCGCCGCTTCGAGAACATCCTCGCCGAAGTGGAGTCCGCCTTCCGCATCCATGAGGACGCGGGCTCGATCCTCGGGGGCGTGCACTTCGAGCTGACCGGCGACGACGTGACCGAGTGCACGGGCGGCGCCCGCGGCCTCGCCGACGTGGATCTCTCGCGCGCCTACCGCACGAGCGTCGACCCGCGGCTCAATTACGAGCAGTCGCTCGAACTCGCGATGCTGATCGCGCGGCACCGGTCCCGCTGATGGCCAGCGTCATCCAGCCGCAGTCCCCGCAGGTGCTGAGCCCGGAAGCGGTCGCCTTCGTGGACGGGCTCGCGGCGATGTTCACCGGACCGGTGGCGGCACTGCTCGCGCGCCGCGCCGAGCGGCAGCGGCAGTTCGATGGCGGGGCGCTGCCCGACTTCCTGCCGGAGACCCGCACCATCCGCGACTCGGACTGGCGCGTCGGCGCGATCCCGCCGGACCTGACGGACCGGCGTGTCGAGATCACCGGCCCGACCGAGCGCAAGATGGTCATCAACGCGCTCAACTCGGGCGCCAACGTGTTCATGGCGGATTGCGAGGACTCGCTCTGCCCGACCTGGGAGAACGTCATCCAGGGCCAGCAGAACCTGATCGAGGCCGTGCGCCGCACGATCTCGTTCACGAATCCCGACGGCAGGCATTACCGCCTGAACGACCGCACCGCCGTGCTGCTGGTGCGCCCGCGCGGCTGGCACCTGCCGGAGAAGCACTGGCTGCACGACGGGAAGCCGGTTCCGGGCGCGCTGGTGGATTTCGGCCTCTATCTCTTCCACAACGCCGCGGAACTGCGGCGACGCGGCACCGGCCCGTACTTCTACCTGCCAAAGCTCGAGGGCCACCTCGAGGCGCGGCTGTGGGCCGAGGTCATCGATCACTGCGAGCGCGCGCTCGGCCTGCCGCACGGCACGGTCAAGGTCACCGTGCTGATCGAAACGATCACCGCCGCCTTCGAGATGGACGAGATCCTCTGGGAGCTGCGCGACTGGATCGTCGGCCTCAACTGCGGCCGCTGGGACTACATCTTCAGCTTCATCAAGAAGTTCAGCCGCCGGCCGGATTTCGTGCTGCCCGACCGCGGCAGCGTCACCATGACCTCGCACTTCCTGCGCTCTTACTCGCAGCTCGTGATCCGGACCTGTCACCGCCGCGGCGCCTTCGCCATGGGCGGCATGGCGGCACAGATTCCGATCAAGGGCGACGCGCAGGCGAACGAGCAGGCGCTGGCGCGCGTGCGCGCGGACAAGGAGCGCGAGGCCGGCGACGGCCACGACGGCACCTGGGTCGCGCACCCGGGCCTGGTCGGGATCGCGCGCGAGGTGTTCGACCGGCTGATGCCCGGCCCGAACAACCTGCAGCGGCTGCGCGAGGACGTGAAGGTCGCGGCGGCCGACCTGCTTGCCGTGCCGCAGGGCGAGATCACGATGGCGGGCCTGCGCAACAACATCGACGTCGGCATCCGCTACCTGGCGGCCTGGCTCGGCGGCAACGGCTGCGTCCCGATCCACAACCTCATGGAGGACGCCGCGACCGCTGAGATCTCGCGCGCCCAGCTGTGGCAGTGGGTGCGCCACGGCAGCCGCCTGGCCGACGGCGCGGCCGTGACGCTCGCGCGGGTGCGGCAGGAGATCGCGGACCAGCTCGTGCGCATCCGCGAGGAAACCGGGGCGCAGGCCTTCGACGCCGGCCATTACGCGCACGCGGCCAGGCTGCTGGACTCGCTCACCGCAAATCCGGAATTCGAGCCGTTCCTGACCCTCGTCGCCTACCGCGACATCGACTGACACACGGAGACTCCATGACGCTGCCGACCGCCGCCGAGATCCAGAAGGACTGGAACACCAACCCGCGCTGGAAGGGCGTGGTGCGCGCCTATGCGCCCGCGGACGTCGTGCGATTGCGCGGCACGGTCGAGGTCGAGCACTCGCTCGCGCGCCTGGGCGCCGAGAAGCTGTGGCGCCACCTGCACGAGATGCCGTTCGTGAACTCGCTGGGCGCGCTCACGGGCAACCAGGCGATGCAGCAGGTGCGCGCCGGGCTCAAGTCCATCTATCTGTCCGGCTGGCAGGTGGCGGGCGACGCCAACCTCGCCGGCGAAATGTACCCGGACCAGTCGCTCTACCCGGCGGACTCGGTGCCGGCCGTGGTCCGGCGCATCAACAACACGCTGCTGCGCGCCGACCAGATCTGCCATGCCGAGGGCGATGACTCGATCGACTGGCTGCAGCCGATCGTGGCGGATGCCGAGGCGGGCTTTGGCGGCGTGCTGAACGCCTTCGAGCTGATGAAGGCGATGATCGACGCGGGCGCCGCCGGCGTGCACTTCGAGGACCAGCTGTCGAGCGCCAAGAAGTGCGGGCACATGGGCGGCAAGGTGCTGGTGCCGACGCAGGATGCGATCAACAAGCTGGCCGCGGCACGGCTCGCGGCCGATGTCTGCAACGTGCCGACCGTGCTGGTGGCGCGCACCGACGCCGAATCGGCTTCGCTGCTGA
This sequence comes from Steroidobacteraceae bacterium, assembly GCA_036554765.1. Taxonomy (GTDB): domain Bacteria; phylum Pseudomonadota; class Gammaproteobacteria; order Steroidobacterales; family Steroidobacteraceae; genus SCUD01. The sequence continues at coordinate 3,955 of DATBMQ010000118.1, forward strand.
CCTCCGACGTGGACGGGCGCGACCGGCCCTTCATCACCTCTAAGGAGCGCACCAGCGAGGGCTTCTTCCCGGTGCGGGCCGGCATCGCGCAGGCCATCGCGCGCGGGCTCGCCTACGCGCCTCACGCGGACCTGGTCTGGTGCGAGACCGCGACCCCGGACCTCCACGAGGCGAAGCAATTCGCGGAGGGCATCCACCGCCAGTTCCCCGGGAAGCTGCTGGCCTACAACTGCTCGCCGTCGTTCAACTGGAAGAAGAAGCTCGACGACGCGACGATCGCGAAGTTCCAGCGCGAGCTGGGCGCCATGGGCTACAAGTACCAGTTCATCACGCTCGCGGGCTTCCACGCCATCAACTTCACGATGTTCGAGCTGGCGCGCGGCTACCGCGAGTCGCAGATGAGCGCCTACGTCGCGATGCAGCAGGCCGAGTTCGCCGCCGAGGCGCAGGGCTACACGGCGACCAAGCACCAGCGCGAGGTCGGCGCCGGCTACTTCGACGACGTCACCCAGACCATCACGCACGGCACCTCGTCGATCACGGCGATGAAGGGCTCGACCGAAGAGGCGCAGTTCAAGAAGGCGCGCTGATGGACGGGGCGGGCGAGGCCTTCGACCCGCGCTGCCGGCGCTGCCCGCGTCTCGCCCGTCATCTCGACCAGGTCCGGGCACGCCATCCGGACTACCACTGCGCGCCGGTCGCACCCTTCGGCAGTGCCCGCTTCCGGCTGCTGGTCGTGGGTCTCGCGCCCGGCCTGCACGGGGCGAACCGCACCGGCCGCCCGTTCACCGGTGACCATGCCGGCCTGCTGCTGTACCGGACACTGCACCGGCACGGCTTCGCCACGCGTGCCGAGTCCGTCTCCGCCGGTGACCGGCTGCGGCTGCGCGGCTGCCGGATCACGAACGCGGTCAAGTGCCTGCCGCCCGCCAACCGCCCCGAGCCCGCCGAGGCCAGGCGCTGCAATCCGTTCCTGGTTGCGGAAGTGGCTGCGCTCGGCCGGGGCGGAGTCCTGGTGGCGCTGGGCGCGATCGCGCACGCCGCGGTACTGCGCGCCGTCGGGGTCCGGTCTTCGACGGCGCGCTTTGCGCACGGCGCGGAGCACGTGCTGCCCGGGGATCGCCGGTTGCTCGATTCCTACCACTGCAGCCGCTACAACACCCACACGCGCCGGCTCACGCCCGAGATGTTCGACCGCGTGTTCGCCCGCGCGCGCCACTTGCTCGGGGCCTGAGTTTCCCGACACCATGCCGCGATGAGCGGGTTCGACGCCAGGGCCTTCGTCAGCACGCTGCCCGCGCGGCCGGGCGTCTACCGGATGCTGGACGCGGACGGCACGATCCTCTACGTGGGGAAGGCGGGCAGCCTCAAGGCCCGCGTCGGCAGCTACTTCCGCGCCGACCAGATCCAGCCGAAGGTGCAGGCGCTGGTGCGGCAGATCGCCGGCATCGAGGTCACGGTCACGAACTCCGACACCGAAGCACTGCTGCTCGAGCACAACCTGATCAAGCGGCACCGGCCGCGCTTCAACGTCATCCTGCGCGACGACAAGAGCTTTCCCTACGTGCACCTGTCGGCGCACGAGTACCCGCGGCTCGCCTTCCACCGCGGCACGCGCCGGGTCGCCGGGCGCCTGTTCGGCCCTTACCCGAATGCGAGCGCGGTTCACGAGACGCAGAACCAGCTGCACAGGCTGTTCCGGCTGCGCAGCTGCAAGGACAGCTACTTCGCCAACCGTACCCGGCCCTGCCTCGAATACCAGATCGGGCGCTGCTCGGCGCCCTGCACCGGGCTGATCACGAAGGCGGCCTACGCCCGCGACGTGCAGTCGGCCGTCCTGGTGCTGGAGGGCCGCGCGGCGAACGTCTCGGGTCGGCTCGGCCGCGACATGGACGAGGCCGCCTCGCGGCTCGACTACGAGCGCGCCGCCGTGTTGCGCGACCAGCTCGCCGCGCTCACCGACATCCAGGCACGCCAGGTGGTGAGCCGTGCGCAGGGCGGCGATGCGGACGTCATCGCGGTCGCGGAGGAGGGCGGCGAGTTCTGCATCGCGCTGATGTTCATCCGCGGCGGGCAGCTGCTCGGCAGCTCGACCTTTCACCCGCGCGCGCCGATTGCGGATGCCCCCGAGGTGCTCTCCGCCTTCATCGCGCAGCATTACCTCGAGCGCGAGGCGCCGCCCCGCATCCTGCTCTCGCATGGCGTCGAGGATGCCGCCGTGCTGGAGGCATCGCTCAGCGAGCGCGCCGGCCGGCGCGTCCGGATCGGCCGGGCGAGCAGGGGCCTGCCGCAGCGCCGGGTGCAGCTCGCACTGCAGAACGCCGGCAATGCCTTGCGCATGCGCGCCGCGAGCCAGGCCAGCCTGGAAGGCCAGCTCGCCGGGCTCGGCGCCTTCCTGGAACTCCCGCAGCCGCCCGCGCGCATCGAGTGCTTCGACGTGAGCCACACGCAGGGAGAGGCGACCATCGCCTCCTGCGTCGTGTTCGGCACTGCGGGGCCGCTGAAGGCTGAATACCGGCGCTACAACATAGCCGGCGTCGAGCAGGGCGACGACTACGGCGCCCTGCGCCAGGCGCTGGCACGCCGCTTCCGCCGGCGCAAGGAAGAAGCGGCGCCCATGCCTGACCTGC
>DATBMQ010000125.1:0-2558 GCA_036554765.1 Steroidobacteraceae bacterium
TCCATGCTGATGGCGGGGCTCGACGGCATCCAGAACAAGATCCACCCGGGCGAGGCCTCGGACAAGGATCTCTACGACCTGCCGCCGGAGGAAGCGAAGAACATCCCGGAGGTCTGCCATTCGCTGGACATGGCGCTCGGGCACCTGGACCGGGATCGCGACTTCCTCAAGCGGGGCGGCGTGTTCAGCGACGACCTGATCGACGCGTACATCGCGCTCAAGGTGGGCGAGGTCACGCGCTTCCGGATGTCGACGCATCCGGTCGAAATGGACATGTACTACAGCCTCTGAGCGGCGGGACACCGGAGGCACGGCGGTCACAATTCCGGCCGCCGCTTTTGTCAGCCCGGCGGGCGGCGGGATATGCTGTCGGTCATGCGCATGATCCTGCTGCTCGCCGGCCTGACGCTGTCCCTGGCGGCAATGCCCCAGGAGATCTACCGGTGGGTGGACAAGGACGGCGTCGTGCATTACTCGGACCAGCCCGGCGCCCCGGGCGCGGAGCGCGTGATCCTGGCCGACCCGAACGGCTACCAGGAGGAACCGTCGGACCTCGGCTCCTACGCGGCAACCGCGGGCGGGGAAGAGCAGGAGCCGGAGGAGTCGCCCTACACGTCGCTCGCGATCGTGCAGCCGACGCCGGACCAGGTCTTCTTCGGCGCGGACGTGGCGGTGACCGTCGCGGTGGACCTCGGCGGGACGCTGCGTCCCGACCATACGCTGGTGTTCTTCGTGAATGGCAACCGCCGCACGGCGGACGGCGGGCTCGGGCTGCAGCTCACGGGCCTCGAGCGCGGCACGCACTTCCTGCGTGCGAGCGTGCTCGACCAGAACGGCAACCCGGTGATCACCAGCCAGCAGCTCACCTTCCACGTGCGCCAGCCCTCGATCAATACGCCGCAGAGCCCGCAGGCGCCGCGGCCGGCAACGCCGCCACCCCGCCCCGCGACCTGAGCCGCCCGACCCGGGACGGGGGCGCGCGATGACGCGCGATCCTGCCGCCGGCTTCGACACTGCGGGCATCCTCGACCAGCTGGCGACCGCGATCCTCGTCCTGGACGCGCAGGACCGCGTCGCCTGGCTCAACGTCGCGGCCGCGGACCTGCTCGCCACGGGCCAGGCCGCGGCGCGCGGGCGCGGGCTCGCGACGCTGGTGCAGGAGGGCCGCGCGATCGAATCGCTCGTCGCGCGCAGCCGCGCGAGCGGGGAGCCTTTGGCGCTGCGCGGCTTCGAGTTCGCGCCGGCCGCGCGCGGCGACGTGCGCTACCAGGTCGACATGACCCTCGCGCCGCTCACCGGCGCATCCGGCGGCTCGCTGCTCATCGAGATCGCCGACACCACGCGCCCCTCGCGCATGAACCGCGACTCCGCGCTGCTCGCCCAGCAGGGCGGAAGCCGGGCGATGGCGCGCCAGCTCGCGCACGAGATCAAGAACCCGCTCGGCGGGCTGCGCGGCGCCGCCCAGCTGCTGGAGCGCGAGCTGCCGGATCCGCGCCTGAAGGAATACACGCGCGTCATCATCGGCGAGGCCGACCGCCTGCGCGCGCTGGTGGACTCGCTGCTGGGGCCCGTACGCCCGATCCGGCGCGAGGCGGTGAACGTGCACGAGATCATCGACCGCGTGTACTGGCTCGCGCGCGCGGAAGCGCCCGAGGGCATCGCGATCGAGCGCGACTACGACCCGAGCCTGCCGGCGCTCGCGCTCGACCGCGACCTGATGGTGCAGGCCATGCTGAACATCGCGCGGAACGCGGTGCAGGCGGTCGGCGAACGCGGCGCGATCACGATGCGCAGCCGCGCGCTGACGCAGGCGACCATCGGCGCGGAACGGCACCGGGTCGTCGCCTCGCTGCAGTTCGAGGACAACGGGCCGGGCGTGCCGTCCGAGCTCGGCGAGACGATCTTCTACCCGCTCGTGTCCGCGCGCGAGGGCGGCACCGGCCTGGGCCTCGCGGTGGCGCAGGACATCGCCACGCGCCATGGCGGGATCATCGAGTTCGAGAGCCGTCCCGGACGGACGGTGTTTTCACTGCTGCTGCCGATGGAGAACGGACATGAACGAGCCGCTTGACGTCTGGGTGGTGGACGACGATGCGTCGATCCGGTGGGTGCTCGAGCGCGCGCTGGGGCAGGCGGGCCTGCGCACGCGGTCCTTCGAGCAGGCCGAGGCGGCGCTGGCCGCGCTTGCGCGCGAACTTCCCGACGTCCTGATGACCGACGTGCGCATGCCGGGCCTGGGCGGGCTCACGCTGCTCGAGCGGGTGAGGCGCGACCATCCGGGACTGCCGGTGATCGTGATGACCGCGCATGCGGACCTCGGCCACGCGGTCGCGGCCTACCGCGGCGGCGCCTTCGAGTACCTGCCGAAGCCCTTCGACATCGACGAAGCGGTCGCGCTGGTGCGCCGCGCCGCGACCCAGGGCGAGGCGGGCGCCGCGGGCGCCGCGCCCGGCGCGTTCCCCGGCATCCTCGGCCAGGCGCCTGCGATGCAGGAGGTGTTCCGCGCGATCGGGCGGCTGTCGCGCTCCAGTCTCTCGGTGCTGGTGACCGGAGAGTCC
>DATBMQ010000145.1:0-5390 GCA_036554765.1 Steroidobacteraceae bacterium
GCAGGTATCGTGGGTCGCCAATGGCCAGGCCACACGGTTGCTTTCGACAACTGGTGGAGGGGGTAGGATTCGAACCTACGAAGGCATGAGCCAGCAGATTTACAGTCTGCCCCCGTTGGCCGCTTGGGTACCCCTCCCAAATTGAGCCGCGTATTTTCGTTTGCGCGGCCTCGACTGTCAACGCTGAAAAGGGCCGTAAGTGCCTGATCCGGGTCAGGGAAGACCGGTGGCGGCCCAGGGGTGCGCGGCGGGCAATCCGTAGCCCCGGGCGACCAGCACCGCAAGCAGCGGAATCACCAGCCACAGCCCCAATCCGAGCGCAATCGCCGCCCGCACCCGGTCCACTTCCCGCGTCAGCGGTGCAAACACCGGGGCCGACCTCGCCTCGCGGTTCCAGCGCAGGTATTGCAGGCTCGGCAGGACGCCCACCAGGCCGATCGCCAGGAAGACCGTAATCTTCAGCCAGAACAATCGGTTGGCGTAGTAATAACCGGGGTCCTGGCCATAGTGCAGCAGCCTGGCGAGGCCCGTCGCCAGGCTGGTGATCAGGGCGAGGAAATAGCCCGTGTCGACGATGCCGAGCAGGCGCACCTGGCTGCGGTCGGGCAGGCGCCGGCATAGCCAGTACTCGGCCATCAGCAACCCGGCCGCGATCCCGGCGGCCGACAGGTGCAGCCAGGCGAAGACGGCGGCGGCCAGCGGGGCCCCGGCCGGCACTTCAGGCCCCGATCAGCCGCGCGTAGCCGGCCGCGTCGATGTTGGAACCGCAGACGATCAGGCCGACGCGGCGCCCGGCGAGGCGTTCCCGCAGCGGCCCGAGCAGCGCCGCGGTCGCGGCCGCGCCGGCGGGCTCGACCGCGAGCCTGGCGTGCTCCAGCAGGAAGCGCATCGCCGCCACCAGCTCGGCATCCTCCACGCGCACGATGTCGTCGATGTTGGCGCGGCACAGCGCGAACGAAATCGGCAGCGCGAACGGCGCGCCCAGGCTGTCGGCGATGGTGCGCACCTTGTCGATCGCCTCCGGCTTGCCGCTCGCGAAGCTGCGGTACATCGTGTCGGCGCCGAATGGCTCGACGCCGAAGACCTGGCAGGCCGGATTCACGAGTTTCACGGCCGAGGACACGCCTGCCGCCAGCCCGCCGCCGCCGATCGGCACGATCACGGCCTCGAGATCCGGCGCCTGTTCGAGGAATTCCAGCCCCAGCGTGCCGGTGCCCGAGGCGACGCGCAGCCCCTCGTAGGGATGGATGAAGGTGCGGCCCTCGGCCTCGGCGATCTCCTGCACGCGGCGGAAGCCCACGTGCACGTCCGCGACCAGTTCGATGTCGGCGCCGTAGTACCGGCATTGCTCGATGCGGAACGGGTTCGAATCCGCCTTCATCACGACCTTGGCGCTGGTCCCGACCGTGCTCGCGGCGAACGCGACCGCGATCGCATGGTTGCCCGCGCTGATCGCGCAGACGCCGCGGGCGCGCTCGGCCTCGGGCAGCAGCAGCGCGTTCAGCAGCGCGCTGCGGGCCTTGAAGCTGCCGGTGTGCTGGAACAGCTCGAGCTTCATGAGCGCCCGGGTGTCCGCTGCGAAGGCCGCCTCCACCGCCGGGCCGGACAGGGGCTGCACCGGGGTGCGACGGATGCGCGGGCCGAGCAGCTCGCGAGCCGCACGGATGTCCTCGAGCGTGATCCGGGGCGCGGCGACGGTGGCGTGCATGGCCCGGCATGGTATCGGATCGCCTGCCTGAACCCGCCCCTTTTGCGCTGCACAATCAGGCACTTGGGCGGTTCCCTTTCCACCTCCCGCCGGGGTCGGCATACTGGTTCGCAGAGACGTCTCCAGACGCAGAACAACTCGGGGATTCGGAGATGGAACGCCGCCTGCACAGCCGGCATCGCGCCCGCGCCACGGTCTACGTGGTCGTGCCCGGGCGGCGCGGCGCCTTGTGCAAGGCGCACAACCTGAGCGCCAATGGCGTGTTCGTCGAGACCCGGAACCTGGGCCTCGCGAAGGGGTCCATCGTCGAGCTCGCGTTCGCGATCAACCTGGGGGCGGTGACGAAGATCCACCGCCGCAAGGCCGTGGTGGCCCACGTCTCGCGCGGCGGCACGGGCCTTAAAATGGAGTGCTACGCGGCGCGCTGAGCCCGCGGCGAGAACCGTTTTCCATGTCGGGTGGGGTTCCCGGTAACCCGCTGGGTCCGGGAGCCCCTCCCCTTTTGCCGGTACCGGCGCCGAGGACCCATGGCACGGATCTTCAACAACATCCTGGAGACGATCGGCCGCACGCCGCTCGTACGGCTCAACAAGATCGGGCGCGGACTGCCGGGCCAGATCGTCCTCAAGCTGGAATTCTTCAATCCCTGCGCGAGCGTGAAGGACCGCATCGGCGTCAGCATGATCGAGGCGCTCGAGAAGCAGGGTCGCATCAAGCCGGATACCGTGCTGGTGGAGCCGACCAGCGGCAACACCGGCATCGGCCTCGCCTTCGTCGCCGCGGCCAAGGGGTACCGGCTGCTGCTGACGATGCCGGACACGATGAGCCTCGAGCGCCGCCGCATGCTGCAGGCCTTCGGCGCCGAGCTGGTGCTGACCGAGGGCGCCAAGGGCATGAAGGGCGCGATCGCGCGCGCGGAGCAGATCATCGCCAGCGACCCGCAGCGCTTCCTGCTGGTCGGCCAGTTCAGCAATCCCGCGAATCCCGAGATCCACCGCCGCACCACCGCGGAGGAGATCTGGAACGACACCGACGGCGCCTGCGACATCCTGGTCTCGGGCATCGGCACGGGTGGCACGATCACCGGCGTCGGCGAAGTGATCAAGAAGCGCAAGCCGGAATTCCGCTGCGTCGCGGTCGAGCCGGCCGCCAGCCCGGTGCTGTCCGGCGGGCAGCCCGGCCCGCACAAGATCGCGGGAATCGGCGCGGGATTCGTCCCCGAGATCCTCAACCGCGGCGTGATCGACGAGGTCATCCAGGTCACCAACGAGCAGGCCGGCGAATACGCGCGCCTGCTCGGGCGCGAGGAAGGCATCCTGGTCGGCATCAGCTCGGGCGCCGCACTGTTCGCGGCGCTCGCGGTTGCCGCGCGCGAGGCGAATCGTGGCAAGCTGATCGTCGCCATCATCCCGAGCTTCGGCGAGCGCTACCTCTCGACCTGGCTCTACGAGGAGGCGACGGCCAGTGCCCCGAGCGTCATCCCGCCCGCCTGAAACCGGCCCCGCCGGCGACCACGCGGCGCTCGCCGCCGCGCTCATGGTCCCGGGAGATGCCGCGGAATTCCAGGCGCTGCGCAAGGGCACCTGGCCGGACCGCACGGCGGTGCTCTCCTGCATCGACCGGCTGCACCGGCTGCTGATCGCGGAGACGCTCCCGGCCACGCTCGCGACCGAGGGCCCGGAGCGGCGCATCGAGCGCGAACTGGACGAGATCGAGTCGGTGCTGTCGTCGCAGATCCGCCTCGCGCTCGAGTTCCCGTCGCGGCTCGGCGAGGCGTCCGCACCGGACCCGGCCGTGCTGGACGCGCGCGCGCGGCAGGACGCGCGCAAGCTGCTCGGGCAGCTGCCGCTGCTGCGCGAGCGCGTGTTCGAGGACGCGCGCGCGGCCTGGCGCGGCGATCCGTCCTGCCGCCACCCGATCGAGGCGCTGTACGCGTTCCCCGGCATCTTCGCGGTGACGCGCCACCGCATCGCGAACATCCTCTATCACCTGGAGGTGCCGCTGCTGCCGCGGCTGATCGCGGAGAACGCGCACCATCGCACCGGCATCGACATCCACCCGGGCGCGACCATCGGCCGCGAGTTCTTCATCGACCACGGCACCGGCGTCGTGATCGGCGAGACCGCGATCGTCGGCAACCGCGTGACGCTCTACCAGGGCGTGACGCTGGGCGCCAAGAGCTTCCCGGTGGACGCCGAGGGCCGGCTGGTCAAGGGCCTCGCGCGCCACCCCATCATCGAGGATGACGTCACGATCTACGCGAGCGCGACCGTGCTCGGGCGCGTCACCGTCGGCCGCGGCAGCGTGATCGGCGGCAACGTCTGGCTCACGCACAGCGTGCCGCCGAATTCGCGCGTGTCGCAGGCCGAGCCCGTGCAGTCCGGCTTCGAGCACGGCGCAGGCATCTGAAGGGAGAGTCGATGACCCGTCACATTACCCGCCGCGAGTTCAACCGCCTGGCGGCGGCCACCGGCGCACTCGCCGTGGTCCCGTTCGGCAGTGCGGGCGCCCAGGTGCGCTTCAAGAACGGCCCGTTCCAGCTGGGCGTCGCCTCGGGCGATCCTTCCGCCGACGGCTTCGTGATCTGGACGCGGCTCGCACCGGAACCGTTCGACACGGCCTACCTCGGCGAGACCATCTTCGAGGTCAGCTGGGAAGTCGCGGAGGACGCCTCGTTCGCGCGCATCGCGAAGCAGGGCACGGCCTGGGCACGGCCGCACCTGGCGCACGCGGTGCACGTGGTCGTGGACGGGCTGCAGCCGGGTCGCGAGTACTTCTACCGGTTCCGCATCGGCCGGTATGAATCCGCCGCGGGGCGCGCGCTGACCTGCCCGGCTCCGGGCGCCGCGGTCGCCTCGATGAAGTTCGCGTTCTCGTCCTGCGCGCACTACGAACAGGGGTTCTTCTCCGCCTATCGCTACATGGCGGACGACCGGCCGGATCTCATGTTCGCGCTCGGCGACTACATCTACGAGGACGCCTGGGGCGACCGGCGCGTGCGCCAGTTCGATACCCTCGAGGCCATCACGCTCGAGGACTACCGCCACCGCTACACGCAGTACCGCACCGACCCGGACCTGCAGGCCGCGCACGCCGCCTGCCCCTGGTTCGTGACCTGGGACGACCACGAGGTGGACAACGATTACGTCTCGCTGCTGAGCGAACACGAGCTGTGCGGCGGCGCGCGGGTGCGAGAGTCCTTCCCGGCCCGGCGCGCCGCGGCCTACCAGGCCTGGTTCGAGCACATGCCGGTGCGCCCGTCGCGGCTGCGCCCCGGGATGGGCGTGCAGATCTACGGCGCGATGGACTGGGGCACGCTGGCGCGCTTCTACGTGCTCGACACGCGCCAGTACCGCTCGCCGCAGGTTTGCCCGAACCCGGCGACGCTGCAGCGCTGCGATTTCGAGCGCGGGCGCAAGATCCTGTTCGGCGGTGCGGGCGGCGGCGCCCACGTGAACCCGGAGCAATCGCCCTGCCGCGAGCAGCTCGCCGACCCGGCGCGCACGGTGCTGGGCGCCGACCAGGAGCGCTGGTTCGACGAGGCCCTCGCGGCGAGCGGCGCCGCCTGGAACGTGATCGCGCAGAACGTCATGATCAACGCCATCATCGAGGGCACGGTGGAATCACCGTGGGTCTTCACCGACTCCTGGGGCGGCTATCCGCCGGCGCGCGAGCGCCTGCT
>DATBMQ010000174.1:0-7807 GCA_036554765.1 Steroidobacteraceae bacterium
GGGCGCGAGCGATCGTGAAACACAGGACGCTGCAATTCAAAGTCGGGCTCTACCTGGCGCTCGCCGTCACCGCGGCGCTGCTGCTGTTCACCTGGCTGGTCGTCCGGCACCAGCGCGAGCAGCTCGAGCGCGAGGCGGCGAATCGCGTCACGCAGCTGTCCGAGATGATCATTCGCAGCACTCGATTCGCCATGCTGCTGAACCAGCCGGAACACGTGCGCCAGATCATCCAGGACGTCGGCAGCCACGGCAGCATCGACCGGATCCGGATCTTCAGCAAGGAAGGCAGGATCACCAATTCAACGTACCCGAAGGAGATGGGCCTGACGGTGGACCGGACCGCGGAGGGCTGCGTCGGCTGCCACCGGACCGGGGATCCCCTCGCGCAGGTTTCCGGCGGCGACAAGACGCGCATCTTCACCGCGCCGGACGGGACGCGGCTGCTCGGCAGCATGGAGGTGATCCGCAACGAGCCCTCGTGCAGCAGCGCGAGCTGCCACTGGCACAGCGGCGAGCAGACCGTGCTCGGCGTGCTCGACATCGTCTATTCGCTCGAGGAGATCGACCGCAGCATGCGCCGCGACGTGGTCGTCATTGCCGTGCTCGCGCTCGGCTTTGGCGCGATGGCGCTGCTCTCGATCCAGTTCCTGGTGCGCCGCTTCGTCTACCTGCCGTTGCGCGACCTGGAGGCCGGCGCCAGGCGGCTTGCCGCGGGTGATCTGGACCAGCCCATCCCGGTGCGCGGCGCCGACGAGCTCGGCGAGCTCGCCGCCTCCTTCAATGCGATGACCGCCGCGCTCAGGAATTCGCGCGAAGAGCTGCGCGAATGGGGCCGGACGCTGGAGCAGAAAGTCGAGAATCGGACCCGCGAGTTGCGCAAGGCCGAGGCCGAAGCCGCCCGCGGCGAGAAGCTCGCCTCGGTCGGCCTGCTGGCCGCGGGCATCGCCCACGAGCTGAACAACCCGTTGACCGGCATCCTCACCTTTTCGACGCTGATCCGGCGGAAGGTGCCGGACGGCAGCCCGGAGGCGGAGGACCTCGACCTCGTGATCCGGGAGACCAAGCGCTGCGCCGTCATCATCCGCCGGCTGCTCGATTTCGCTCGCGAAAAGACGCCGGAGAAGAAATACTGCGACCTGAACCAGCTGGTGGAGGAGACCGCGCGCATCGTCGAGCGGCCCGCACACGTACGCGACATCGAGATCACGCTCGATCTCGACCGCGGCCTGCCGCCGGCCTGGGTCGACGCGGATCTCATCAGGCAGGTCGTCATGAACATGCTGGTGAACGCCCAGCAGGCCATCGAGGAGAAGGGCAGCATCACGGTCAGGAGCCGCCGCGTGACGGACGTGGCCGGCCCCGACGCCCCCGCGCCGCCCGTGCCGATGATCGAGCTGTCGATCATCGACACCGGCTGCGGGATACCCGAGCAGAACCTCAAGCGCATCTTCGATCCGTTCTTCACCTCGAAGGAAGTCGGCAAGGGAACCGGGCTCGGCCTGTCGGTCAGCCACGGCATCGTCAGCGCCCACCGCGGGTTCATCCAGGTCGAGAGCAGGGTCGGCGAGGGCTCGACGTTCCGCATCTACCTGCCGGTCGATCCGCCGCCGGGCGAGGCGGGTGCCGGCGGGAGCGGCCGATGAGCGCCAGGATCCTGGTCGTCGACGACGAGGAGATCGTCATCCGGAGCTGCCTGCGCATCCTCGGCGAGGGCGGCTACGAGCTGGACTCCGCGCCGGACGGCCTCGAGGCGCTGCGCAAGGTCGAGGAGTCGCCCTTCGACCTCCTGGTGCTCGACATCATGATGCCGAAGCTCGGCGGCCTCGAGGTCCTGCAGCGGGTGAAGGACTCGCACCCGGACATCGACGTCATCATGATCACCGGCCTGTCCGAGATCGACACCGCGGTGCGCGCGATGAAGCTCGGCGCCTTCGACTACCTGCCGAAACCCTTCGACCCGGACGAGCTCAGGCTGGTCGTACAGCGCGCGCTCGAGCGGCGGCGGCTGCTGCGCGAGAACCTCGACCTGCGCTCGGAGGTCAGCGCGCGCTACCGGCTGGAGAACATCGTCGGCGGCAGCGCGGCGATGCAGGGCGTCTACCGCCTGGTCGCCAAGTGCGCGCCGACCAACAGCACGGTGCTGCTGACGGGCGAGAGCGGCACCGGCAAGGAGCTGATCGCGCGGGCGATCCACTACAACAGCCTGCGCCGCGACCAGCCCTTCGTACCGGTCGACTGCAACGCGCTCAGCGAGAACCTGCTCGAGAGCGAGATGTTCGGCCACGTCAAGGGCGCGTTCACGGGCGCGGTGGCCAGCAAGAAGGGACTGTTCGAGATCGCGGACCAGGGCACGCTGTTCCTCGACGAGATCGGCAACCTGTCGCTGACCACCCAGGCCAAGCTGCTGCGCGCCATCCAGGAGCGGGAGTTCAAGGCGGTCGGCGGGACCCAGGTGCAGGCGGCCAACTTCCGGCTGGTCTGCGCCACCAACAAGGACCTCGCCGCGATGGTGGCTGCGGGGACGTTCCGCGACGATCTCTACTACCGCATCAGCGTGTTCCCGATCCACGTGCCGCCGCTGCGGGAACGCCGCGACGACATCCCGGCCCTGGCCTTCCACTTCCTCAAGGCCTATGCGGCGGAACTGGGCAAGCCGGTGACGGAATTCTCGGCGGGCGCGATGAGCGCGCTCGTCAACCACGACTGGCCGGGCAACGTGCGGGAACTGGAGAACGCGGTCCAGCGCGCGGTGATCCTGGCGACCGACCAGGTCGTCCGCCAGGCGCACCTGGGCGACATCGTGGACAAGTCGCTGCGGCTCGACGTCGACGTGCCGCGGACCAGCGACGAGCTCAAGCGCACCAAGAAGGTCGCGCGCGAGAAGTCGGTGGAAAGCATCGAGAAGAGCTTCGTGCTCGAGGCGCTCCGGCGCAACGACTGGAACGTCACCCGCAGCGCCGCGGAAACCGGCATGCAGCGCGCCAACTTCCAGGCGCTGATGAAGAAGCACGGCATCCGCCTGCGCGGCGCGGAAGCGGACCCGGACGCCGCACCGGATTCCTGACGCCTCAGTCGGGCTGCTTCTCGACTTCCTCGTAGCCGGTGACCATCGCCTTGAAGTGCGCCCCCGGCGTGTGCCCGAGGCTGGCGAGGTAGGGGTGCACGAAGATGAAGCCGGTGAAGAAGATGAAGCACAGGACGTGCACCGTGTCCACGACCCGCACCCCGCCGAAGAATTCCACCGCCGCGGCGAACCGATTGAGGTCCCAGAGCAGCAGGCCGGTGAAGAACTGCAGCGGCACCAGCAGCAGCATGATGATCTGGTACATCATGCTCTGCAGCGGGTTGAACTTCTTGTACACGCTGACGTGGTGCGGGTTGGGGTCGCCGCGGAAAATGCCGTAGCCGTAGTACTGGAGCTGGCGCAGACTGCCGCGAAAGTGCTTCATCGGGCTCAGTTCCGGGTGGTAGACCCGGATCTTGTCCGAGAACAGGTAGAACAGCAGCCAGACGAAGAAATTGGCGATCAGCACGAACCCGATCCAGTTGTGCAGGTGGACCGCGGTGCGGAAGGACATCAGCCCGATCAGGTCCACGTAGCGCAGCTGGACCCCGGTCAGGATCAGCGCGATGAAGCCGAGCGCGTTGATCCAGTGCCAGATCCGGACCGGCAGCGGATGCACGTAGATCCTCTCGGTCGGCGTGCCTGCGTGTTGCGCCATCGTCATCTCCCGGATTGCTGGCGGCGGGCGCGCTGCTTCCTGAACAGCCACTTCACCGTCATGTGCCCGATGGGCACGCCGATGCCTCCCGCCAGCGCGAGCAGGAAGAGCAGGTCGAGGAAACGGCTGCGGGTGCCGCCGATCGCGTAGAACTCCGGCAGCGACTCGACCGCGAGCGCGGAGCCGAGGATCTCGGTCTTCGCGGGATGGCGCAGCGGCCTGCCGTCCGGCCCGGTGATCGAGATCGTGACGTTCTGGAATGGCTCCGAGCCGTAGCGGTGGCAGTTGTCGCAGGCGCGGATCGCCCCTTCCTTGGCGACCAGGCGGTGCGCCAGCACGTCCTCGCGCAGCTCGACCCGGCCACGCAGCGTCAGCGGGCCCGGCGCATCACGGTTGACTTCGGCAAGGAGATTTCGAAGTTCCGTGGCGTCGAGCCCGTTGCCATCCGCGTCCGCCGTGGCCGCGAGCTCCTGGAACGGGCGCGCGCCTTCGCGTTCGATCGCCCAGCCCCCGGCGGCGGCGTCGTAGAGCCTGAGGTCGATCATGCGCGGCGCCGCCGGCGCATGGCAGGCGGCGCAGGACACGACTTCCTGGTGGTGACCTGCGTTGGGCAGCCACTCGCCGTGCGCGGCGAGGTCGGCCGAATGGCAGCGCACGCAGGTCTCGTAAGCGGTGCGCGGCGTCACTGAGTGGGATCCGTGGCATCCGGTGCACACCGGGGCGATCGGATCGGCGGCGCCGACGCGCGCGGCGTGAAGGCTGCCCTCGTAATGTTCCGCGGCGCCGGCGTGGCACATGCGGCAGGCCTGCGACCGGTCGAGCGAGTACTGGCGCAGGCTCTGGATGTCCTTGCCCGGCGCCGGATGGATGCTCGTGTCGATGTCGCCGTGGCAGGTCGTGCAGCCGAGCGCACGATGGACCGATCGCGCATAAGGCTCGGCCGGCACGTGCAGGGAAAGCGTCTCGCCATTCGGCAGCGCCTTGGCCAGTGCCTCCATCGAATGACAGCCGAGGCAGGCGGTGTCGGCCTCGGACAGGGCGGTGTCCGCGGCCCGCGCCGTGGCGCACAGCGCGAACGGCATGGTCAGCGCCGCCAGCACGGCGGCGAAGTGACTCCGGGTGCTCCCTCGTACCATGTTGTCCTGCCCCCGCAGCGGGGCGCTGGCCTGGTCCCCGCTGCCCATGTTACGCCACGCCTGGCGGCTACTGCGGACCGGTCCGGTTCACCAGCGTCCGCATGCCGGTCCACGCCAGCATGCCGAGCCCGATGAACGGGAAGAGCATTGCATAGAGCAGGCCGATGAAGGGCGCGGCGATGAAGAGGCCGACGTCCTTCAGGAAACCACCGACCTTCCTGGCGATGCGATTCCCGGCGATCGCCCTGGCGCCCATCCACGCCAGCACGGCGAGCCCGACCAGCGGTCCGACGACCAGGTAGAAGAGGCCGATGAAGGGCGCCGCGAGGAACAGGGCGAAGCCCTTCCAGGCACCGTGCGCCCTGGCTGCCGGCGCAGGCACCGGCGCCGCCGCGGCGGCTTCGGCCCGCGCTTCCGGCGCCGCGTGCACTTCGTGCAGCGCCTGTTCCGTGCTGCCCTCGATCTCCTCGGGCGACAGCGGCTTGTGCAGGAAGCCGGCGACACCCGCGGCGCGGGCCTGGGCCTCGTTTTCGTCCGTGCCGTAGCCCGTGACGATCACGACCGGCAGCCAGGGCTGGCTCGCCTTGATCCGCCGCGCGACCTCGATGCCGTTCATGCCGGGCATCTTGATGTCGGTGAAGACGACGTCGTACTTCTCGTCCTTCAGCTTCTGCAGCGCCTCCACGCCGTCGCGGGCGCTGATGACGGCATAGCCTTTTCCCGTCAGGACCCGGTCGAAGCTCCTGGCAACCACCGGATCGTCGTCAACGACCAGCACTTTCCTCTGCGTGTTCATTACATTCTCCTTGCTTCAATCTGTTCCGGAACCCGGCGCAGCGCCCACTGCTTGCGCGTGGCGGCGCCGTGGGCGGCATTGATCACTTCGTCGGGACCCACCGGCTTGGCCAGGTAGTCGCAGGCGCCTGCCTCGACGGCTTCCTTCACCGTCTCGAGGCTCGGGTAACCGGTGATGATGACCACCTCGGTTTCCGGCCAGCGGTCCTTGATCATCCGCAGGACGGACATGCCGTCCATCCCGGGCATGCGCAGGTCGAGCAGGATCACGTCGAACGGCTGCCGTTCCATCGCGCGCATCGCTTCGTCGCCGTTCCAGACTGCGACGACGTGGTAGTGCGCGCCGGCCAGCGAGCGCTGGTGGCTGAGCCGCACGACTTCGTCATCGTCCACGACCAGGATTTTTGTCTTGGCGTCCACGTGACCTCCTCGTGCGTCTTTCCTTCTCCTGACCGATATAGAGCAACATCCGTGCCAACGCCGGGGCAGGCGGGCTATGCCGAGTGGATTCAATGAGTTGCCGGCAGGCTGGGCCGGGTCCCGGGGCGGATCGCGGCTGCGGCCGGGCGTCCGAGTACATTCTTTTCATGCACCGCAAGTGCGGCGGCGGCAGATTCTCCTTGCGCCGCAAGGACCTGCGCGCGAGCGGCGGTGCATGTTTTTCCCAGGCACGCGCCCGAAGAAAAAATCCCCCTGGCGGAGGCTTCGCGGTTGACGCCGCCGTGCGCCGGGAGTCTATGATCTGCGGACATGACGGACCGCATCTTCGCTCGCGCGCGCCTCGTGCTCTGCATGACCGCGTTCGCCTCAGGCGCGGCGTTCGCCCAGCAGTCCGCCGAAGCCGTTGCGCAATGGAACCAGCAGCTGCTCATGGCCCACGGGGCTGCGCAGGCCCACGGGGTCTGCGAGGCATATTCGGCATTCAAGCGCTGGCAGCAGGCAGATTGGCCGGAAGGAGCAGCCGCGGTGTCCCGCTTCTTCGACACGACCGTGCTGCCTAACTTCCTTCCGGACCGCTCGAAGATACAGGACAAGACGCCTGCCCAGGTCGAGACCGAGCTGCTCACGTTCTGCGAGCAGACGGGCAAGCAGACCCAGGCCGACCGGAGCTACTTCCAGGCCATCGCCGACGGGCAGGCTGGCCGACAGCCCACGGCTGAGGAACGCGAGCAGGCGATCGCACTCCGGGATTCACTGGTGTCCGCGACTTTCCGTGGTGAGTGCATGACGGTATCACCGTTGTTCTTCGAGGCCCCGGCGGGGGAGAAGGAGAGGATCACGAAGTTCGTGCACGCCGAGATCTACGCCAGGGACCCGAAGTACCGCCAGGAATTCCTGGACACGGCCGGGATGACTGACGAACAGCTGATGGCTGCCGTGTCTGAAAAAATCAGAATCCGCAGGGAGAATGAAGAACGCGAAACGAAGTACTGGCGCGACTGCGACCGCGCAGAGACGAGATACCGGACAACTATCCAGCACCTGACTCCCTGACGGTCCTGGGCAGAGCGCGGGCCGCCGGCCGGAAAGAAAAGGCCCCCTTGCGGGGGCCTTTCTTGCGTCCAGATGCCTGGTGTCGCTCTGGCGAGTCGGGTCAGTCCCCTGCGGGGACGGTCCCTAGAGCAGCGGCACCAGCAGCAATGCCACGATGTTGATGATCTTGATCAGCGGGTTGATCGCCGGGCCCGCGGTGTCCTTGTAGGGATCGCCCACGGTGTCGCCGGTGACCGCAGCCTTGTGCGTGTCGGAGCCCTTGCCGCCGTAGTTGCCTTCCTCGACGTACTTCTTGGCGTTGTCCCAGGCGCCGCCGCCGGTGCACATCGAAATCGCGACGAACAGGCCCGTGACGATCGTGCCGATCAGCACGCCGCCGAGCGCGCGAATGCCGGCGCCGGGTCCGAGCAGGTAGTTCATGCCGAAGCCGACGATCACCGGGATCAGGATGGGCAGCAGCGAAGGCACGATCATCTCGCGGATGGCCGCGCGCGTCAGCATGTCCACGGCCTTGGAATAGTCGGGCTTCGCCGTGCCTTCCATGATGCCCTTGATCTCGCGGAACTGGCGCCGCACCTCGATCACCACCGAGCCCGCGGCGCGGCCGACGGCTTCCATCGCCATCGCGCCGAACAGGTAGGGCACGAGGCCGCCGATGAA
>DATBMQ010000188.1:0-3821 GCA_036554765.1 Steroidobacteraceae bacterium
ACCGGCAGGATTTCTGGCGGGGCATGGCGCAGTCTGGTAGCGCATCTGCTTTGGGAGCAGAGGGTCGGGGGTTCAAATCCCTCTGCCCCGACCACTTCGGACGGGCGGCGCCTCGGGCAGGACAGAGCGCCCGTAGCT
The DNA here is from genome assembly GCA_036554765.1 of Steroidobacteraceae bacterium. GTDB lineage: Bacteria > Pseudomonadota > Gammaproteobacteria > Steroidobacterales > Steroidobacteraceae > SCUD01. The sequence goes on from DATBMQ010000188.1 coordinate 139, forward strand.
CAACCGGATAGAGCACCGGCCTTCTAAGCCGGCGGTTGCAGGTTCGAGTCCTGCCGGGCGCACCAGGAGCCGGGGACGCGGCGGCACAAGGTTTTCGATGGCGGGCGTAGCTCAGCTGGTAGAGCCCCGGATTGTGATTCCGGCCGTCGCGGGTTCGAATCCCGTCGCTCGCCCCAGGTTTTCGGGCCATTAGCTCAATTGGTAGAGCTCCGGACTCTTAATCCGTAGGTTGTAGGTTCGAGTCCTACATGGCCCACCATTCCGCGCCCCGCGGCCGATGCTGCGGGGCCTTCGCTGGCGACGCAGATGGAACCCAGGCGAACCATACCCGAGCCGACGTACCACTGGCCCGGCGGCCCGACCGCCGATGACGACCCGACGCCGCTCGAGTCGGCGCTCGCCGCGCTCAAGTTCGGCGCGATCGCGGCGGCCGCGGCCACGATCCTCTACTACTACCTGGCCGTGTACCGCGGCGTCGTCACCGGGCGGCTGGCCATGACCTCCACCGTGCTCGCGGCTTTCGTGCTGCCGAGCCTGATCGCGTTCCTGCGCACCCGCTGGGCCCGCCGGCGCCGGGCGCGTCGCCGCCCGGGAGACGCCGACCCTTAAGCTATACTCGGCGGCTGGAAACAGCGCGGGCGCTGCGTTGACGGCCGGTTCCAGTGCGAAAGTGGCGGAATTGGCAGACGCGCCGGATTTAGGTTCCGGTGGGGCAACCCGTGAGAGTTCGAGTCTCTCCTTTCGCACCATGAGGTGTCCGGACAGATGATGGTTTCAGTCGAGACGCTATCGGGCCTGGAGCGGCGCATGCAGGTGTCCGTCCCGGCGACCCGCGTGAAGCAGCAGGTGGACGCGCGCCTGCTCAAGGTCAGCCGCACGGTGCGCATCAAGGGCTTCCGTCCCGGCAAGGCGCCGATCCACGTCGTGCGCAAGCACTATGGCCCGCAGGTCCGCGACGAGGTCGTCTCCGACCTGATCCGTGAGACTTTCGCCGAGGCGCTGCGCCAGGAGAAGCTCATGCCGGCCGGCGGGCCGCGCATCGAGCCGCAGAAATCGGGCGAGCCCGACGACCTGCGCTACGTCGCCACCTTCGAGGTCTACCCGCAGATCCAGCTGCAGGACCTGGCCGCCATCCGCCTGACCCGTCCGACGGCGACGGTGACCGAGGCGGACGTGGACACGATGATCGAGAGCCTGCGCGCGCAGCGGCCGGACTGGACCGAGGTCGCGCGCGGCTGCCAGGACCGCGACCGCGTGACGCTCGATTTCGAGGGCCGCATCGGCGGCGAGGGCTTCGACGGCGGCAAGAGCGAAAACCTGGCGGTGGTGCTGGGCGCCGGCCGGCTGCTGCCGGACTTCGAGGCCGGCATCAAGGGCGCCGCGGCGGGCGAGACGCGCGAGTTCGACTTGCGCTTCCCGGACGGGTACCAGGCCAAGGCGCTGGCCGGCAAGACCGCGCGCTTCTCGGCCACGATCCGCAAGGTGGAGGAGGGACGGCTGCCGGCCGTCGACGACGCCTTCTGCGAGGCCTTCGGCGTGACCGAGGGCGGCGTGGAAGCACTGCGCACCGAGGTGCGCGCGAACATGGAGCGCGAACTGGCGCAGGCGGTCCAGGCGCGGGTCAAGGGGCAGGTCCTGGAGGCGCTGCTGGCCGCCAACCCGATTGCGGTGCCGAATGCCCTGGTCGAGGCTGAGATCCGCGACATGCAGATGGACATGCTGCGGCGCATGGGGGCGCGCGATGCGCGCCAGCTGCCGCCGCGCGGGCCGTTCGAGCAGGCGGCGCGCCGGCGCGTCGCGCTCGGGCTGATCCTGAACGAGGTCGTGCGCCAGGCCGGCATCCGGCCGGACGCGACCCAGGTGCAGGCGCGGCTGGACGAGGTCGTCGAGGGCTTCTCGGACCCGGACGAGGCGCGCCGCCAGTACCTGCAGAACGAGGCGGCGACGCGCCAGCTGCAGATGTCGGTGCTGGAAGACGAGGCGGTCGCCTGGGTGGTCGGCCGGGCGCAGGTCACGGATGATGCCTCGACCTTCAAGGCGATCATGAACTTCGGCGCCGAGGCGGCGTCCGAGGAATGAGGTGAACCGGTGGGCGACAAGCACGAGACGCGGGCCTTGAATCTGGTGCCGATGGTGGTCGAGCAGACCGCCCGCGGTGAGCGTGCCTACGACATCTACTCGCGGCTGCTGAAGGAGCGGGTGGTGTTCATCGTGGGTGAGGTCGAGGACCAGATGGCGAACCTGGTGGTCGCCCAGCTGCTGTTCCTGGAATCCGAGAACCCGGACAAGGACATCCACCTGTACATCAATTCGCCCGGCGGCGCGGTGACCGCGGGACTCGCGATCTACGACACCATGCAGTTCATCAAGCCGGACATCAGCACCATCTGTGTCGGGCAGGCGGCGTCCATGGGCGCGGTGCTGCTGGCGGCGGGCGCCAAGGGCAAGCGCTATGCGCTGCCGCATTCACGCATCATGGTCCACCAGCCGCTGGGCGGCTTCCACGGCCAGGCCACCGACGTCGAGATCCACGCGCGCGAGATCCTGGATGCCCGCGACCGGCTCAACCAGATCCTGTCGCGGCATACCGGCCAGCCGATCGACGCCATCCGCAAGGACACCGACCGGGACAATTTCATGAGTGGCGAGCAGGCGCGCGACTACGGAATCGTGGACGGCGTCCTTGCGAAGCGCGGCGAGTTGCCGCACCTTGGCCAGGGGTGAGTGAGACTCTGCTCAAGCTAGATCGGGCAAGCGCCTGAGATAGAAAGGAATTTACCGGCCTAAACCGGCGTGCTATAAGACGGCTGCCGGCGCAGCCGGCCAACGAGGACCACGGCATGGTGGATGACACGCGGGGCAAGCACGACGACGGCAAGCTGCTGTACTGCTCGTTCTGCGGCAAGAGCCAGCACGAGGTCCGCAAGCTGATTGCGGGGCCGTCGGTGTTCGTCTGCGACGAATGCGTCGAGCTCTGCAACGACATCATCCGCGAGGAACTCGAGGAGAAGCAGGAACGGTCCCGCGACCGCCTGCCGAAGCCGCACGAGATCCGCAAGGTCCTCGACGAATACGTGATCGGCCAGGACCGCGCCAAGAAGATCCTGGCGGTCGCGGTCTACAACCATTACAAGCGGCTGCAGGGCAAGCCCGGCGACAAGCGCCACCGGGCGGACAAGGACGAGGTCGAGCTCTCGAAGAGCAACATCCTGCTGATCGGGCCGACCGGCTGCGGCAAGACGCTGCTGGCCGAGACGCTGGCGCGGCTGCTGAACGTGCCGTTCACGATCGCGGACGCGACCACGCTGACCGAGGCGGGCTACGTCGGCGAGGACGTCGAGAACATCATCCAGAAGCTGCTGCAGAAGTGCGACTACGACGTCGAGAAGGCCCAGACCGGCATCGTCTACATCGACGAGATCGACAAGATCTCGCGCAAGTCGGACAACCCGTCGATCACCCGCGACGTGTCGGGCGAGGGCGTGCAGCAGGCGCTGCTGAAGCTGATCGAGGGCACCATCGCCTCGGTGCCGCCGCAGGGCGGGCGCAAGCATCCGCAGCAGGAGTTCCTGCAGGTGGACACCAGCAACATCCTGTTCATCTGCGGCGGCGCCTTTGCCGGCCTCGAGAAGATCATCGAGAAGCGCAGCTCCCGCGGCGGCATCGGCTTCGCCGCCGAGGTC
>DATBMQ010000211.1:0-15997 GCA_036554765.1 Steroidobacteraceae bacterium
AGCGTGAGCCAGGCGGCTACGGTCGCGACGAGCGCGAGCGCAGCCACGGCGCCGACGGACCAGCCGAGGATCCGCAGGAGCCGGAAGGTGACCGTCGCCTTCAAGCCTCAGGCTCCAGGCTGGCGCTGGACTTTCAGTATCTTCATCGAGTTCGTGCCGCCGGAGACGCCCGAGAACTCGCCCTTGGTGACGATGATCAGGTCGCCCTCGGCCGCGAGCCCGTCCTTCAGCAGGCGCTCGAAGATCGCGGCGTAAATCTGCTCCGGGCGGGGGTGAGTCACGTCGAAATCGACCGGGTAGACGCCCCGGTAGAGCGTCACGCGCCGCCGTGTCGCCGCGTGGCGCGTGAAGGCGTAGATCGGAATGTCCGAGCGCATGCGCGACATCCAGAGCGCGGTCGACCCGGACTCGGTCAGCGCGACGATCGCGCGCACGTCGAGGTGGTTCGCCGTGTACATCACGGCCGCGGCGATCGCCTCGTCGGTGCGGTTGAAGTGACCCTCGGGTCTCACGTCCGGACGGTTCGAGGTCTGCCATTTCTCGGCACCCACGATCACGTCAGCCATCGCCCGCACCACGCGGCCCGGGTGCTTGCCGACCGCGGTCTCGGCGGACAGCATCACCGCGTCGGTGTCGTCCATCACGGCGTTGGCGACGTCGGAGACCTCGGCACGGGTCGGCACCGGCGCCACGATCATGGATTCCATCATCTGGGTCGCGGTGATCACCAGCCGGTTCTTCGCCCGCGCCAGCGAGATGATGCGCTTTTGCAGCCCGGTGAGCTCGGCGTAGCCGACCTCGACCCCGAGGTCGCCGCGCGCGACCATCACGGCGGCGGTGGTCTCGATGATGGACTCGAGGTTGTCGATCGCCTCGCGCCGCTCGATCTTGGCGACGATGCGGCCCTCGCCGCCCGCGTCGCGCATCAGGTCCCAGGCCTCGACCACGTCGTTGCGGTCGCGCACGAAGGACACCGCCAGGTAGTCGACGCCGAGCTTCGCCGCCATCGCAATGTCTTCGCGGTCCTTGGCGGTCAGCGCGCCGGCGGACAGCCCGCCGCCCAGCTTGTTGAGGCCCTTCAGGTCGGAGAGCTCGCCGCCCGTCAGCACCCGCGTGTGCACGCGCGTGCCCTCGACGCGCTCGACCTCGAGCGAGACCAGGCCGTCGTTGAGCAGCAGGGTATCGCCCTTGCGCACGTCCTTCGGCAGCCGCTCGTAGGCGACGCCGACCACGCGCTGGGTGCCGGAAAAGGCATCGAGCTTGGGGTCGAGCGCGAACGGCTCGCCCTCGACCAGCGTGACGCTGCCGGCCGCGAAGCGCTCGATGCGCACCTTCGGGCCGCGCAGGTCGCCGAGGATGCCGACCACGCGCCCGGCCCGCGACGCGGCGGCGCGCGCGTGGTCGATGCGCCGCTCGTGGTCCTCGAAGGTGCCGTGCGAGAAGTTGACGCGGACCAGGTCGACGCCCGCGGCCATCAGGTCGGCGAGCGCCGCGTCGTTGTCGGTGGCCGGCCCCAGGGTGGCGACGATCTTGGTTCTTCTCGGCATAACGCCTCGCTGGGGACGGGGATGCTCCCGCCTACCCCGCCGCGCGGCGCTCGAGCGCCGCGACCGCCGGCAGCGTCCGGCCCTCGACGAACTCGAGGAAGGCCCCGCCGCCGGTCGAAATGTAGGAGATCTCCGACTGCACGCCGTACTTGTCGATCGCGGCCAGTGTATCCCCGCCGCCGGCGATCGAGAATGCCGGGCTGCCCGCGATCGCGAGCGTGAGGGCCCTGGTGCCCTCGCCAAACTGGTCGTACTCGAACACGCCGACCGGCCCGTTCCAGATCACGGTGCCGGCCTGCGTCACGATGGCGCCGAGCGTGGCGGCCGAGGCCGGGCCGATGTCGAGGATGATCTCGGCCGCCCCGACCGCGGCGGCGGGCTTCACGGTCGCCTTCGCGGTCGCCGACAACTCGGTCGCGACCACGACGTCGGCCGGCAGCGGCAGGGACACGCCGCGCTCACTGGCGCGCGCGAGCAGCCGCCGTGCGGTATCCAGCATGTCCGGCTCGTACAGCGATTTCCCGACCGGCAGGCCGGCGGCCGCGAGGAAAGTGTTCGCGATCCCGCCCCCCACGACCAGCGCATCGACCTTTTCCAGCAGGTTCTCGAGCACGCTGAGCTTGGTGGACACCTTCGAGCCGCCCACCACCGCCACCAGCGGGCGCTTCGGGGCATGCAGCGCACGGCCGAGCGCCTCGAGCTCGGCGACCAGCAGGGGCCCCGCGCAGGCGACGGGCGCGGCGAGCGCCACGCCGTGGGTGCTCGCCTCGGCGCGGTGCGCGGTGCCGAAGGCGTCCATCACGAATACGTCGCACAATGCCGCCATCCGGCGCGCCAGCGACTCGTCGTCCCGCTTCTCGCCCTTGTTGAAGCGTACGTTCTCGAGCAGCACCACTTCGCCGGGGGCCGCCTCCACGCCGTCCAGCCAGTCCTCGACGAAGCGCACCGGCCTTGCCAGCAGCGCCGACAGCGCTTTCGCAACGGGCGCCAGCGACAGCGCGGGATCGCGCCCGCCCTCCTTCGGCCGCCCGAGGTGGGACATCACCAGCACGCGCGCGCCCTGCGCCAGCGCGAGGCGGATCGTCGGGAGCGCCGCGCGGATGCGCGCGTCGCTCGTGACCCGGCCGCCCTCGACCGGGACGTTCAGGTCCTCGCGGATCAGCACGCGCTTCCCCGCGAGGTCGAGGTCCGCCATCCGCTTCACGAAGCCTTCGCCCAGGCGAGCGTGGTGTCGATCATGCGGTTGGAGAAGCCCCACTCGTTGTCGTACCAGGCGCAGACCTTGACCAGCGTGCCGTCCAGCACCTTGGTGAGCTGCGCGTCCACCGTGCCGGAGGCCGGGTTGTGGTTGAAGTCGATCGAGACCAGCGGCTCCTCGGTGTAGTCGAGGATGCCCTTGAGCCCGCCCTCGGAGGCCGCCTTCAGGATGCCGTTCACTTCCTGCGCAGTGGTCGCGCGCTTCGCGGTGAAGGTCAGGTCCACGAACGACACGTTGATGGTCGGCACGCGCACCGAAAACCCGTCGAGCCTGCCCTTCAGCTCCGGCAGCACGAGTCCCACCGATGCCGCGGCGCCGGTTTTGGTCGGGATCATGGACATCGTCGCGGAGCGCGCGCGGCGCAGGTCCGAGTGGTAGACGTCGGTCAGCACCTGGTCGTTGGTGTAGGCGTGCACGGTCGTCATGATGCCGGCGACGACGCCGAGCGAATCATGCAGCGGCTTGACCAGCGGCGCCAGGCAATTGGTCGTGCAGGACGCATTCGAGATGACCGTCATGTCCTTGCGCAGGGTGTGGTGATTGACGCCGTAGACGATGGTCGCGTCCACGCCGTCGGCCGGCGCCGACACCACGACTTTCTTCGCGCCGCCGGCCAGGTGCCGGGAGGCCTTCTCCTTGCTCGCGAACAGCCCGGTGCTCTCGATCACGAAGTCGACGCCGAGCTGCCCCCAGGGCAGCTTCGAAGGGTCGCGTTCCGCGAGCACGCGGATGCGGTCGCCGTTGACCACCATGCTGTCGCCGTCCACGGTCACGGTGCCGTGGAACGGCCCGTGCGCGGTGTCGCGCCGGGTCAGGTGCGCGTTGGTCCTGGCGTCGCCCAGGTCGTTGACCGCGACGATGCGCAGCTCGCCGTTGCGGCGGCCCTCGTAGAGCGCGCGCAGGATGTTGCGGCCGATGCGGCCATAGCCATTGATGCCGACGTTGATCGCCATGTCATGAGTCTCCGTTTGCCAGCAACGACTGCGCCGCCTCGACGACGGCCGCGGCCGTGAACCCGAAATGCCTGAACAGGTCCGGTCCCTTGCCCGACGCGCCGAAGCGCGTCATGCCGATCACGCGCCCGCGCGTGCCGGCGTAGCGCCACCAGCCGTCCGGCGTGCCGGCCTCGATCGCGATCCGCCGCGTCACGGACGGCGGCAGCACCGAGTCGCGCCAGGCCGCGTCCTGCGCGTCGAACACGCTGGTGGCCGGCATGGACACGACCCGCACGCGCCGGCCGCGGCCGGTGAGTTCGCGCGCCGCGTCCACCGCGATGCCGACCTCGCTGCCGGTCGCGATGAGGATGCACTCCGGAGTGCCGGCGCAATCCACCAGCACGTAGCCGCCGCGACAGATGGCGTCCAGCTGCCGGGCATCGCGTGGTTGCGGCGGCAGCGCCTGCCGCGTCAGCGCGAGCACGGTCGGCATGTGCCGGCGGCGGATCGCCGCGCCCCAGGCGACCCAGGTCTCGGCGGTGTCGCAGGGGCGCCAGAGTTCGAGCCGCGGAATCATGCGCAGCGAACCCAGGTGCTCGACCGGCTGGTGCGTCGGGCCGTCCTCACCGAGGCCGATCGAGTCGTGCGTCAGCACGAAGATGCTGCCGGCCTCGACGATCGAGGCCATGCGCAGCGAGCTGCGCAGGTAATCCGAGAATACGAGGAACGTGCCGCCGAACGGGATGAACCCGCCGTGCAGCGCAATGCCGTTCATGATCGCGCCCATGCCGAACTCGCGCACGCCGTAGTGGAGGTAGCGGCCGTCCGCATGATCGCGGGCAAAGGGGTGCGTCCCCTTGATCTTCGTGTTGTTCGAGCCGGTCAGGTCGGCCGAGCCGCCGAGCAACTCCGGCATGCGCGCACCGATCGCATTCAGCACCGCCTGCGAGCTCTGGCGGGTCGCGAGAGGCTGCGCCGCGGCCTGCGCGGCAGCGGCGCCCTCCGCGATCGCCGCGTCGAAGCCGGCGGGCAGCTCGCCCGCCATGCGCCGCAGGTACTCGGCCGCGGGTTCCGGGTGCGCCTGCTGGTATGCCTTGAAGCGCCGGCGCCAGCGGGATTCGGCGCGCTTGCCCGCCGCGCGCGCGTCCCAGCCGGCGCGGATGTCGTCCGGCACCACGAACGGCTCGTGCGGCCAGTTCAGGGTCTTGCGCGCGAGCGCGACCTCGTCCGCTCCCAGCGCAGCACCGTGGCATTCCTCCCTGCCCTGCTTGTTCGGCGCGCCGTAGCCGATGACGGTCTTGCAGCAGACCAGCGTCGGCTTCGATTTCTCGCGCTTCGCCCTGCGTATCGCCCGCAACACGGCGTCGGGATCGTGGCCGTCGACGCCACGGATCACCTGCCAGCCGTAGGCCTCGAAGCGTTTCGGCGTGTCGTCGGTGAACCAGCCCGCCACCTCGCCGTCGATCGAGATGCCGTTGTCGTCATAGAACACGACCAGCTTGCCGAGTCCCCAGGTGCCGGCCAGCGAGCAGACCTCGTGCGAGATGCCTTCCATCAGGCAACCGTCGCCCGCGAACACCCAGGTCATGTGGTCCACGACTTCGTGGCCCGGGCGGTTGAACTCGGCGGCGAGCAGCTTCTCCGCGAGCGCCATGCCGACCGCATTCGCGAGTCCCTGCCCCAGGGGACCGGTCGTGGTCTCGACGCCGATCGCGGGATCGTGCTCCGGGTGGCCCGCGGTGCGCGCGCCCAGCTGGCGGAAGTTCCTGAGTTCGTCGAGGCCGAGCGGGTAGCCGGTCAGGTGCAGCACCGAGTAGAGCAGCATCGAACCGTGGCCATTCGAGAGCACGAAGCGGTCGCGGTCCGGCCAGCGCGGGTTGCCCGGGTTGTGCTTCAGGAACCCGCGCCAGAGCGCCTCGGCGATGTCCGCCATGCCCATCGGCATGCCCGGGTGCCCGGAATTGGCGCGCTGCACGGCATCCATGCTGAGGGCCCGGATGGCATTGGCGAGCTCGCGGCGGCTGGGCATCCGGTTCCTCCGGGGATAAACCGCTATTGTATAATTTCGCGATGTCCGCCTCCTACCTCTTCACCTCGGAATCCGTCTCGGAAGGCCATCCCGACAAGGTCGCCGACCAGATCTCGGACGCGGTGCTGGACGCGCTGATCGCGCGCGACCCGCGCTCGCGCGTGGCCTGCGAGACGATGGTGAAGACCGGCATCGCCGTGGTGTCGGGCGAGATCACGACCAGCGCCTGGGTCGACCTCGTGGAGCTGGTGCGCAGGGTCATCTGCGACATCGGCTACACCTCGTCCACGGTCGGCTTCGACGGGCACACCTGCGGCGTGATCAACGTCATCGGCAAGCAGTCCTCGGACATCGCGCAGGGGGTCGACCGCGGCAACCCGGAGGACCAGGGCGCCGGCGACCAGGGCCTGATGTTCGGTTACGCGACCGACGAGACCCGGGCGCTGATGCCCGCGCCCATCCACTACGCACACAAGCTGGTCGAGCGCCAGGCGAAGGTGCGCAAGGGCCGCCACCCGAAGCTGCCCTGGCTGCGCCCCGACGCCAAGAGCCAGCTGACCTTCGCCTACGAGAACGACCGGCCGGTCGGCATCGAGGCGGTCGTGCTCTCGACCCAGCATTCGCCGGACGTGAAGCAGAAGGACCTCCGCGAAGGCGTGATGGAGGAGATCATCAAGCCGGTGCTGCCGACGAAATGGCTGTCGCGGCGCACCAAGTACCACATCAACCCCACGGGCCGGTTCGTGATCGGCGGTCCCGTCGGCGACTGCGGCCTGACCGGCCGCAAGATCATCGTGGACAGCTATGGCGGCATGGCCCGCCACGGCGGCGGCGCATTCTCGGGCAAGGATCCGTCGAAGGTCGACCGCTCGGCCGCGTACGCGGCCCGTTATGTCGCCAAGAACCTGGTCGCGGCAGGCCTCGCGCGGCGCTGCGAGGTGCAGGTCTCCTACGCGATCGGCGTGGCGCGGCCCACCTCCATCTCGGTGCAGACCTTCGGCACCGCCCGGATCAGCGACCAGCGTCTCGAAAAGCTGGTCCGGGACCACTTCGACCTGCGCCCCTGGGGCATCATGAAGATGCTCGACCTGATCCACCCGATGTACCAGGCGACCGCCGCCTACGGCCACTTCGGGCGGGAGCCGGCCGAGATGCACTACGATTGGATCGAGGAAGCGAACGGTGCGAAGGTCCGGCGCCGGTCGGCGTTCACGGCCTTCAGCTGGGAACGGACGGACCGGGCCGAGGTCTTGAGGAAGGCTGCAGGACTATAGGAGACGGGGACAGTCCCCGCCGATCCCCGAGGAGCGTTGCAACAGGCGTCCGCCGGCACCCGGCAGCGCTTGCCAGGCTCGGGAATCGCGAACGACAACGGCGCTCTCGCTCGCAAAGGAGAGAACTGACATGAATGCCGTGATCAACCCGAAGTTCAAGGATTTCCACGTCGCCGACGTCTCGCAGGCCGACTGGGGCCGGCGCGAGATCGCCATCGCCGAGACCGAGATGCCCGGCCTGATGGCCGTGCGCAAGGAATTCGGCGCCACGCGCCCGCTGGCCGGCGCGCGCGTCGCGGGCTCGCTGCACATGACCATCCAGACGGCCGTGCTGATCGAGACGCTCGCCGAGCTCGGCGCCGAACTGCGCTGGGCGTCGTGCAACATCTTCTCGACCCAGGACCACGCGGCCGCCGCGATCGCGGCGCGCGGCATCCCGGTCTTCGCGCACAAGGGCGAGACGCTCGAGGAGTACTGGGACTTTGCCCACCGCATCTTCGAGTGGCCGGGCGGACGCCACGCCAACATGATCCTCGACGACGGCGGCGACGCGACGCTGCTGCTGATGCTCGGCTCGCAGGCCGAGCGCGACGCCTCCGTGATCGCGAAGCCGCAGAACGAGGAGGAGCAGTTCCTGTACGCCTCGATCCGCAAGCGCCTGGAGACCCAGCCGGGCTGGTACTCGGCGCGCCTCGCCGCGATCAGGGGCGTCACGGAAGAGACGACCACCGGCGTCAAGCGCCTCTACCGGATGGCCGGCGAGGGACGCCTCCCCTTCCCCGCGATCAACGTCAACGACTCGGTCACCAAGTCCAAGTTCGACAACCTGTACGGCTGCCGCGAGTCGCTGGTGGACGGCATCAAGCGCGCGACCGACGTGATGATCGCGGGCAAGATCGCCCTGGTCGCCGGCTACGGCGACGTCGGCAAGGGCTGCGCGCAGTCGCTGCGCGGGCTGGGCGCGACCGTGTGGGTCACCGAGATCGACCCGATCTGCGCGCTGCAGGCGGCGATGGAGGGCTACCGTGTCGTGACGATGGACGATGCCTGCGACCAGGCCGACATCTTCGTCACGGCGACCGGCAACGTGAACGTGATCGCGCACGAGCACATGCGCCGCATGAAGCACCAGGCGATCGTCTGCAACATCGGCCACTTCGACAGCGAGATCGACATCGCCTCGCTGCGGCAGTACCGCTGGGAGAACATCAAGCCGCAGGTGGACCACGTCATCTTCCCGGACGGCCGGCGCATCATCGTGCTGGCCGAGGGCCGGCTGGTGAACCTCGGCTGCGGCACCGGGCACCCGTCGTTCGTGATGTCGAACTCGTTCACCAACCAGGTGCTGGCGCAGATCGAGCTGTTCGCGCACGGCGAGCGCTACGAGAACCGGGTCTACGTACTGCCGAAGCAGCTCGACGAGAAGGTGGCGCGGCTGCACCTGGAGCGGATCGGCGCGAAGCTCACGGTCATGACCCCCGAGCAGGAACGCTACCTCAGCACGCCGGCGACCGGGCCGTTCAAGCCCGATCATTACCGGTACTGACGCGCCCGCAGTGCGGCTGCTGCAGTTCACGGACACGCACCTCCCCGGCCAGCCGGGCATGCAGGTCCGCGGGGTGGCGACCCGTGACACGCTCGAGCGCACGATCGCGCACGCGGCGCGCCGGCATGCGGCGCCGGACGCCGTGTTGCTGACCGGCGACCTCGTGCACGACGACGCCCGCGGCTATGCCGTGCTGCGCGGCCTGTTCGGGGACTTCACGGCCCCGGTGCACTGCCTGCCCGGCAACCACGACGAGAAGGCGGCCCTGCGGCGCGAGCTGGCGGGGCCGCCGTTCGTGCACGAGTTCGCGATGCGCCGGCGCGGGTGGCTGTTCGTCATGCTCGACAGCACGGTCCCCGGCAAGGACCACGGTCACCTGGGCGCGGCGGAGCTCGCGCGCCTGGACGCGGCGCTCACACAGCACCGCGATGCCCACGCGCTGGTGTGCCTGCACCATCACCCGGTGCCGCACGGCAGCCGCTGGCTCGACGAGCTGATGGTCCGCAACGCCGGCGAGCTGTTCGCGGTGCTCGGGAGGCATGCGGGCGTGCGCGGGCTGGCCTGGGGCCACACGCACCAGCCGCTGGACGCCGTGCGGGACGGGATCCGGCTGATGGGAACGCCCTCGACCTGCATGCAGTTCGCTCAGGATTCCGCCGAGTTCGGCGTGGACCAGCGCCCGCCGGCCTATCGCTGGATGCGCCTCGGGGACGACGGCGGGCTGGACACCGGCATCGAATGGGTGGACGCCGATGACTGAGGCCTGGACGTGGACCCGCCGGACGCTCGCACTCGCGCTGCTGGGATGCGTGGCCATGGCCGCCGAGGCGCGGCCGGCACTCTGGGAAGTCGAGGGGCGCGGCAACCGGGTCTTCCTGTTCGGGTCGGTGCACGTGCTGCCGCGCGGCGGCTTCGCGATCGAAGGCCCGCTGGCCGACGCCTTCGCGGAGGCCGAGTCGGTCTGCCTCGAGGTCGACACCAGCCAGCTGCCCGAATCCGAGGTCGCGGCGCTCACGCTCGCGCGAGCGATCGACCCGGAGGGCCGGACGCTGTTCGACCTGCTGGGCGCGGATGCCGACCGTGCGCGGACGATGGCGGCGATGGCAGGCATAGAGCTCGCTCCGTTCGCGCAGTTCGAGCCCTGGTTCGTCGGCCTGACGGTCGCGCTGGTCGCGCTGCAGCAGCACGGCTTTGACGTCGAGCATGGCGTCGAGACGATCATCGAGCAGGCCGCCGACCGCGACGGCAAGAAGCGCTGCGGGCTCGAGACGCTGGACGAGCAGCTCGGCTTCCTCGACGGGCTCGCGCCCGGCCTGCAGCACGAGATCCTGCTGCAGACGCTCGCGGAGGCGAGCGACATCGAGGCCGAGATGCAGGCGATGCTCGCGGCCTGGCAGGACGGCGACACCGGCGCCCTCGCGCGCCAGCTCGAGGAGGACTTCAGGGATCACCCGGGCCTCGACGAGCGCCTGATCTACGAGCGCAACGCACGCTGGGTGGAGCAGCTGGAGGCGATGCTGGACGGCGGCGACGACGTGCTGCTGGTCGTGGGCGCGCTGCACCTGGCCGGTCCGCGCGGGCTGCCCGCACTGCTCGAACGGCGCGGCCTCAAGGTCCGCCGGCGCTGAGCGCCGCCCCGCCCATGTCGTTGTTCGAGGAAGCCTCACGTTACATCGCCGGCGGCGTCAATTCGCCGGTGCGCGCATTCAAGGGCGTCGGTGGCGAGCCGGTCTTCATCCGCCGTGCGCAGGGCGCCTGGGTCGAGACCGAGGACGGCCGCAGGCTGATCGACTACGTCGGCTCCTGGGGACCTATGGTGCTCGGCCACGCGCATCCCGAGGTGATCGCCGCGGTCACGCGCCGCGCCGCGGACGGCCTGTCCTTCGGCGCGCCGACGGCGATCGAGACCGACCTCGCGCGCAAGGTGCAGCAGCTCATGCCCTCGATCGAGCTGCTGCGCATGGTGAGTTCCGGCACCGAGGCGACCATGAGCGCGATCCGGCTCGCGCGCGGCTTCACCGGCCGCGACCGCATCGTCAAGTTCGAGGGCTGCTACCACGGCCATTCCGACGCGCTGCTGGTCAAGGCGGGCTCGGGTGCGCTCACGCTGGGCGTGCCGACCTCGCCGGGCGTGCCGGCCGCGGTCGCCGCGCACACGGTCACGCTCGCCTACAACGACGCCGCCGGGGCGCGCCAATGCTTTGCCGCCATGGGCGGCGAAATCGCCTGCGTGATCGTGGAACCCGTGGCCGGCAACATGAACTGCGTGCCGCCGGCGCCCGGTTTCCTGGAGACCTTGCGCGAGCTGTGCACGCGCCATGGGGCGCTCTTGATCTTCGACGAGGTGATGACCGGGTTTCGCGTCGCGGCGGGCGGCGCGCAGGCGATCTACGGCGTGCGCCCCGACCTCACCACGCTCGGCAAGATCGTCGGCGGCGGCATGCCGGTCGGCGCTTTCGGCGGGCGGCGCGACGTCATGCAGCAACTCGCGCCGCTCGGGCCCGTGTACCAGGCGGGCACGCTCTCCGGCAACCCGGTCGCGATGGCGGCGGGCCTCGCCACGCTCGAGCTGGTCGCGCGGCCCGGATTCCACGAGGCGCTCGCGCGGGCGACCGCCCGGCTCGTCGAGGGCCTGTCGGGGGCGGCGCGGCGCGCGAACGTGCCGTTCTCGACCAACCACGTCTGCGGCATGTTCGGGCTGTTCTTCACGTCCGATGCGCCGGTCACGAGCTACCGCCAGGTGATGGCCTGCGACGTCGCACGATTCCGCCAGTTCTTCCACGCGATGCTGGATGCCGGCGTGTACCTCGCGCCCTCGGCATTCGAGGCGGGCTTCATCTCGGCCGCGCATGGCGAGGCGGAGATTGCGACGACGATCGCCGCGGCGGAGCGGGCTTTCGCCGGGCTCTGATGCGCGCGCTCGCCTGGTTCGTCGCCGCGGTCGCGGGCACCCTCGTGCTCGCGGCGCTGCTCGGCTACCCGGTGTGGCAGCTGTCGCAGGCGCTGGGCGCCGACTGGCCCTTCCACAAGGTCACGAGCCGGTTGTGGCAGTTGCTGCTGCTCGCCGGGATCGTGCTCGCGGTGCGCCGGCTGCAGCTCAGGTCGCGCGCAGACTGGGGCTATGGCCGGCCGCGCGCGGAGTTCCTGCGGCAGGCCGGTGCCGGCCTCGCGCTCGGGCTCGCGACCATGCTGCCGATGACCCTCGCCATGACGGCACTCGGCATCCTCGAGCCGAATGCAGGACTGGACGTCGCGTCGCTGCTGCGGTACCTCGCGGCCGGCGCCGTGACCGGACTGGCCGTCGCCGCGCTCGAGGAAACCTTCTTCCGCGGGCTGATGTACCGCGGCATCGAGCGCGAATCGGGATTCGCCGCGGCGGTCGCGGGCACGGCCCTGTTCTACTCGGCGATCCACTTCCTGGCGCGCGCGCGCCTCGGCCACGACGACATCGGCTGGGGCAGCGGCTTCGAGTTGATGGCGGTGGCGCTGTCGCGCTTTGCGCAGCCGGCATCCATCGCGGATTCCTTCGTCACGCTCGTGCTCGTGGGCGTCCTGCTCGCGCTGGTGCGGCACCGCACCGGCAGCATCGCGGCGGGCATCGGGCTGCACATGGGCTGGGTCTGCGTGATCAAGGCGACCCACTGGAGCACGGCTCCGGCAGCGGATTCGCGCTGGTCCTTCCTCGTCGGCAGCTTCGACGGCTACACCGGCTGGCTGGTCGCCGGCTGGGCCGCGCTGATGCTGCTGGCGGGACTGGCCTGCGGCTGGCTGCGGCCCGCCGGCGGCGCTACGACCGCTCGCGGCTGACCGCGGGCTCGAGCGCGTCCAGCCGCTCGAGAGGATCCGTCATTTCGAGCAGCAGCTGCTTGTCCGCGAGCGACAGCGGCAGCATCTCGGCGAGCCGGTTGCCGATCCAGCCGGCATCCTCGCGGTACACGACCTGCGCGTAGGTCTCGCCCGCCTCGGGCAGCACCTGGCGCACGACGTCGCCGAGCCAGGCCTGCTCCGCCGGCACCGCGATCACCGGGTCGGGCGCGATGTCCATGACGCGCCCCCGGTTGAGGCCGTCCGGATCGCGCCAGGCCTCCACCACGCGCACGCGCTCGAGGCCAAGGCAGCGGATTCCGAGCAGGCCGTCGTCGAGCCGGTCGAAGTCGACGATGCGCGCCTCGGTGCCGGTCGCGGCGAAGCTGACCGCGCCCGCGGCCTCCTCGCCCTCCCCGATCAGCACCACCGCGAACCCCGACTGCTCGCGCAGGCAGCGGCTCACCATGTCGAGGTAACGCGGCTCGAAGATCCGCAGCGGCAGCGGCCCGCCCGGAAACAGCACCGCACGCAGCGGAAACAGCGGCAGCTCGCGGACTTCCGCGTTCACGGCGCCCGCGCGGAGAGCGCCGCGAGCAGCTTGTCGTGCAGGCCGCCGAAGCCGCCGTTGCTCATGATCACGACCTCGTCGCCGGTGCGCAGCTCCGCCGCCAGCGACTCGACCAGGCGCGGGATCTCGCGCGCGACCGCACCCTTGCCGCCGAGCGCCGCCGCGACGTCGTCCAGGCTCCAGTCGAGCCCGGCGGGCTGGTACAGCCACACGCGGTCGGCGCCGGCGAGCGAACCCGCGAGCTCCGCGCGGTGCACGCCGAGGCGCATCGTGGCCGAGCGCGGCTCGAGCACCGCGACGATGCGGCGCTCCCCGGCATGCCGGCGCAGCCCGTCCAGCGTGGACGCGACCGCGGTCGGGTGGTGCGCGAAATCGTCGTAGACGCGGATGCCCGCGATCTCGCCGCGCAGCTCGAGCCGGCGGCGCACGCCGCGGAATGCGCCCAGCGCGCGGGCCGCGACCTCGGGCGCGATGCCCATGCCGGCGGCGGCCGCGAGCGCCGCGAGCCCGTTCTCGACGTTGTGCAGGCCGATCAGCGGCCAGCGCAGCGTCGCGGCCGGCCTGCCCCCCTGCAGCAGCTCGAACGTCGAGCCGTCGTCCGCGAGCAGGCGCACGGTCCACTCCGCGTCCGGCGACGCGCTGCGCGCGAAGCCGGTGCGCGGCGTCCAGCAGCCCATGGCCAGCACCTGCGCGAGCGCGCGGTCCGCCGCATTCCAGGTGATGCGGCCCGCCGCAGGCACCGTGCGAACCAGGTGGTGGAACTGGCGCTGGATGGAGGCCAGGTCCGGGTAGATATCGGCGTGGTCGTACTCGAGGTTGGTCAGCAGCAGGTGGCGCGGCCGGTAGTGCACGAACTTCGCGCGCTTGTCGAAGAAGGCCGTGTCGTACTCGTCGGCCTCGATCACGAACGGGGCGCCCCCGCCCGCGCGGGCCGAGCTGCCGAAATCCGCCGGAATGCCGCCGATCAGGAAGCCGGGCGCGCGCCCGGCCTGTTCCAGGATCCAGGCGAGCATGCTGGACGTGGTGGTCTTGCCGTGCGTGCCCGCGACCGCCACGACCTCGCGCCCGCGCAGGAAATTCTCCGCCAGCCATTGCGGCCCCGAGGTGAACGGCAGGCCGCTGTCGAGCAGCCGCTCGATCAGCGGGTTGCCGCGGCTCATCACGTTGCCGACCACCACGACGTCCGGTTTCAGGTCGAGCTGCGCCGGGTCGTAGCCCTCGATCAGGGCGATGCCCTGCGCCTCGAGCTGCGTGCTCATCGGCGGATAGACGTTGGCGTCGCAACCGGTCACGCGGTGCCCGGCCGCGCGCGCCAGCGCCGCGATGCCGCCCATGAACGTGCCGCAGATGCCGATGACGTGCAGGTGCATGGGGTGGCTCAGGTACCGGTCGCGAACACGCGCCGCAGCAGCGCGTCGCCCGCGATCAGCCAGGTCAGCGCGATCGCGATGCTGGTGACGAAGCCGATCTCGAGCGCGCTCCTCAGGATGTGGCCGACCACCAGCGTGTACCAGACGATCACCGCGACCGAGCCGGCCCAGGCCAGCCACTTGACGGCGTAGCTCGTGAGCGCGGGCTGCTGCAGCAGCAGCAGGCCGACGACGAACGGCGTCATGATCACGGAGGTGCCGAGCACGGCGATGACCGTCTGGCGGTAGCGGTGGCTGCGGCGCGTGACGGCCAGCAGCACCCAGAACAGCGCGAGCGCGAGGGCGAGGTCGAGCGCGGTGCGGGCGATCAGCCGGTCGCCGCCATGCAGCATCCAGGACTGCAGCGCGCTGGTTCCCGCGTAGGCGACCACGGCGACCACGAGCAGCACGACGGACGCCGGCAAGGCGCCGGGATCCCGCCGCAGCAGGGCGATGTCGATCAACGAGCGGAGCACCTGGATCATGCAGCCTTGGGCCGGGCCTCTGGCATCCGCATAATAAGGTGGCGATGGCGCTGGTATCCACAGCGGAAGCCCTGGGCGCACTGGTCGATTCCTGGCCGGCGGGCGCGCCGCTCGCGCTCGACACCGAGTTCGTGCGCGAGCGCACCTATTTCCCGCGCCTGTGCCTGGTGCAGGTCGCGATGCCGGACGGCATCGCGCTGATCGACGCGCTGGCGCTCGGCGACGAGAGCGCGCTGGCAGTGCCGCTGCTGGATCGCGCGCGACTCAAGCAGGTGCACGCCGCCCGCCAGGACATCGAGGCACTGCTGCCGGTCACCGGCCGCCCGCTGGGCCCGGTATTCGACACGCAGCAGGCGGCGGCGCTGCTCGGCTTCCCGGCGCAGGTCGGCTACGCGGACCTCGTGCGCCAGCTGTTGGGCGTCGAACTCGACAAGGGCCATGCGCGCACCGACTGGGCGCGCCGGCCGCTGTCGGCGGAGCAGCTCGCCTACGCTGCGGACGACGTGCGCTACCTGGCGGCGCTGGTGGAGCTGCTCGAAGAGCGGCTCGCCGCCGCCGGCCGTCGCGCCTGGATGCAGGCCGAATCCGACGCGCTCGGGGATCTCGCGCTGTACCGGGTGGAGCCCGCGCAGGCCTGGCGCCGCCTGAAGGGCACGGAACGCATGGATCCCGCGGCGCTGCGCGTCGTCGCGGCGCTCGCACGCTGGCGCGAGGAGCGCGCAATGGCGCGCGACCTGCCGCGCGGCTGGGTGCTGCCGGATGCCGCCATCCATGAGCTCGCACAGGCGCGCCCGCGCACGCGCGACGCACTCGCACGGATCGACAGCGTGCCGGCCGGCACGGCGGCGCGCGCGGCGGATGACATCCTCGCCGCGATTCGCGACGCCCCGGAACTCGGCGACGCCGGGGATGCCGGCGAAGACCCGCGACCGGGACCGCAGCAGGTGCGCCAGCTCAAGAACCTGCAGCAGAAGCTGCAGTCCATCGCCGTCGACCTGAACATCCAGCCGGAAGTGCTCGCGACGCGGCGCGAACTCGCCGCGCTGGTGCGCGGCGTGCGGGAGCTGCCGGTGCTCTCCGGCTGGCGCCGCGAGGTGGTCGGCGAGCCGCTGCTAGCGGCGCTGTAGCACGCGTTCGAT
>DATBMQ010000227.1:0-6856 GCA_036554765.1 Steroidobacteraceae bacterium
CTCCGGCGCCACGTCGCGCAGCTTGTAGTCCACGACGTGGTCGAACTGGCGCGCGAACAGGCCGTGGATGAAGGGCGACCAGCTGTGGCCGACCGGATGGCCGAACAGCACATAGCGTCCCGGGCCCGTCTGCACCGACATCGCTTCAGCCCTCGGAGAGCCAGGCCGCGGCACGGCCTGCGTAATAGGTGAGTATGCCGTCGGCGCCGGCGCGCCGGATGCAGGCCAGGCTCTCGAGCACGGCATTGCGCTCGTCGAGCCAGCCGTTGCCGGCCGCCGCCGCGAGCATGGCGTATTCGCCGCTCACCTGGTACACGAAGGTCGGCACGCCGAAGGCGTCCTTCACGCGCCGCACGATGTCGAGGTAGGGCAGTCCGGGCTTCACCATCACCATGTCGGCGCCTTCCTCGAGGTCGAGCCCGACCTCGCGCAGCGCCTCGTCGCTGTTGCCCGGATCCATCTGGTAGTTCGCCTTGTCGGACTTTCCGAGCGAGCCGGCGGAACCGACCGCGTCGCGGAACGGTCCGTAGAAGCTCGAGGCGTACTTGGCCGAATACGCGAGGATCCGGGTATTGTGGTGATGGCCCTGCTCCAGCGCGGCGCGGATCGCGCCGATGCGCCCGTCCATCATGTCGGACGGCGCGACGATGTCGGCGCCGGCTTCCGCCTGCGACACCGCCTGCTTCACCAGCGCCTCCACGGTCACGTCGTTCACGACGTAGCCGGAGTCGTCGATGATCCCGTCCTGCCCGTGCGTCGTGAACGGGTCGAGCGCGACGTCGGTGATCACGCCGAGTCCCGGCACGGCCTTCTTGAGGGTGCGCACCGCGCGCTGCACGAGCCCGTCCGGGTTCCAGGCCTCGCGCCCGTCGGCGCTCTTGGCCTTCGGGTCCGGGACCGGGAACAGCGCGATGGCCGGGATGCCGGCCTGCGCCAGGCGGCCGGCCTCGGCGACCAGCAGGTCCACGGACAGGCGCTCGATGCCCGGCATGGAGGCGACCGGCTCGCGGCGGCCTGCGCCCTCGATCACGAACAGGGGCTGGATCAGGTCGTCGGCGCAAAGCCGGGTCTCGCGCGCGAGGCGCCGGGAAAAGGCGTCGCGGCGCATGCGGCGCATGCGGGTACCCGGAAACCTGCCAGTCGTGCGCGGCGCCATGTGGCTCCTGACCCGGGGCTCCCTGGGGTAAAGTCGCCGGCTCCGGGCCGGAAATAACGAGCGACTATGGCCGGTCTTTATACATGAACCGCGGCGACCCCGAAACGGACGCGCGTCGGCGATTCGGCACGCTGTGCGAAAGCCTGCGGCCGGACCTGCTGCGATTCGCCTTCTGGCTGGGCCGCGACCGGCAGCTGGCCGAGGACGTGGTGCAGGAGGCGATGTTGCGGGCGTGGAAGTCCCTCGGGACGCTCGAGGACCAGGGCAAGGCCAGGTCCTGGCTGCTCACGATCGTGCGCCGCGAGTTCGCGCGCAGCTTCGAGAAGAAGCGCCTCGAGGTCGCGGACCTCGACGCGCTGGTGGCGGCCGAGGCGCCGGTGCTCGCGGCCGAGGACGACGGCGACCTGGCCGCGATGCGCGAGGCGCTGTTCCGCCTCGACGACGACTACCGCGAGCCGCTGGTGCTGCAGGTGATGATGGGCTACTCGACGCAGGAAATCGCCGACATGATGGGCCTGCAGCAGGGCGCGGTGCTGACGCGGCTGTTCCGCGGCCGCGCGCGCCTGCGCCACCTGCTCGGGCTGGCGCCGGAACCCGCGCCATGATGGGCTGCCTGGAATTCCGCCGCCAGGCCGGCGCGGAGCCCGCGCGGTCGGGGCCGGAGTTCGACGCGCACCGGCGTGAATGCCCGGCCTGCGCCCGCTACCAGGACGAGTTGCGCGCGATGGACGCGCTGATGCGGCGCGCGCTCGCGATCGATGCCGCCCGCCTGGCGCTGCCGAAGTCGCGCGCGGCGGGGTCCGGCGGCGGGCGGCAGCGCTGGTACGCGCTCGCGGCCTCGCTGGTCATGGCCGTCGCGGTCGGGCTGGTGCTGCTGACCTCGGCGCCCCGCCAGTCGATCGCGCGCGAGGTCGTGGATCATGTCGCGCACGAGCCGGGCGCGCTGGCGGCCACCGGACCGGTGCCGCCGGCGGCACTGGCGGGCGTGCTGGATCCCGAAGGCACGAGGCTGCGCCCGGGCATCGGCGACGTGACCTTCGCGGCGCGCTGCGTGCACCAGGGGCATGTCGTGCCGCACCTCGTGGTGCGCACGGCGGCCGGCCCCGTGACGGTGCTGATCCTGCGACACCGCACGGTGGACGAGCCGCTGCGGTTCGAGGAGAACGGTTTCGCGGGCGTCGTCCTGCCGGCGCCGCGCGGAAGCATTGCGATCGTCGGCCGGGACCACCCGGACCTGGAAGGCGTCGCGCGGCAGGTGTTCGATGCGGTGGACTGGGGGGATACCATCCCGGCCGCCGGATGATGGAAATTGCCAACTCAAGGAGATTGATCCCATGTCGAATCGTGTTCTGAGGAAGCCCGTTGCGCTCGCGATCGGCGCAGCGCTCGCCACCACCATCGCAGCGGCCGGCGTGGCCCAGGCGAGTGCCTTTGCCGTCAATGCACTCGGCTCCGGCTACATGCTGGCGGCCGGTGACGAGAAGGCCAAGGAAGGGAAGTGCGGCGAAGGCAAGTGCGGCGCCGACAAGAAGGCCGAGGGCAAGTGCGGCGAGGGCAAGTGCGGGGAAGGCAAGTGTGGTGCCGACAAGAAGGCCGAGGGCAAATGCGGCGAGGGCAAGTGCGGCGCCGACAAGAAGGCCGAGGGCAAGTGCGGCGAAGGCAAGTGCGGCGCCGACAAGAAGAAGGAAGAGGAAAAGCCGAAGGAGTAGGCGCCCCGCGCGGGTGCTTGACCGGGGCGGCAGCCGGAAGCGGCGGCCGCCCTTTTTCATTCCCCGGCGATCAGCGCCACGCGGGTGCGGCCGGCACCGGCGGGCGACAGCACGTGATGCAGCGCGGGCAGCGCCGCCTCGAGATCCTGGTCGAGCTGGTACGGCGCGTTGACGATCACCAGGCCGGAGCCGTTCAGCCCCGCGCGCGAATCGTCGGGATGGATGCAGAGCTCCGCCGCCAGCAGCCGCTTCAGGCCGGCATCCGCGAGCTGCCGGTGGAACCTTGCCGACACCACGCCCTGCTTGACCGGGTACCAGGCGATGAGCGTCCCCTGCGGCCAGCGCACGCTGGTTTCCGCGAGCGCCTCCGCGACGCGTGCGAAGTCGGCGCCGGTCTCTTCGTAGGGCGGGTCGATCAACACGAGCCCGCGCTTCTCGCGCGGCGGCAGCAGCGCCCTGAGAGCCTCGAATCCGTCGCGGCAGTGCACGCCGATGCGTGCGTCGCGGCGGAACTCGCGACGCAGCAGTTCCGCCTCGGTGACGACGATCTCGCAGAATGCCGCGCGGTCCTGCTCCCGCAGCAGCGCGGCCGCGATCAGCGGCGAGCCCGGATAGCAGCGCAGCGGCGCGGCGGGCCCGTTGAACTGCCGCACGATCGCGAGGTAGCGCACGATCGCCGCGGGCGCGGCGGGCGCCTGGGCGGCGAGCCGCAGGATGCCGCCTGCCGCCTCGGCCGCGCCGTCCTTCGCGGCAAGGTCGTAGCGCCCGCGCCCGGCATGCGTCTCGAGCACGAACAGCGGCCGCTCCTTCTGCGCGAGGCGCGTGATGGCCGCGACCAGGGTGACGTGCTTGACGACGTCGGCGAAGTTGCCGGCGTGGCAGGCGTGCCGGTACTTCACGCGTCCCCGGCGCCCAGCCAGTCGCGCGGGCGCAGGTAGTCGCGGTACAGCGCTTGCTCGGGCGAGCCGGGTTCCGGCTCCCAGCCGTACTGCCAGCGCACCAGCGGTGGCAGCGACATCAGGATCGATTCCGTGCGCCCGCCGCTCTGCAGCCCGAACAGGGTGCCGCGGTCGTAGAGCAGGTTGAACTCCACGTAGCGGCCGCGGCGATAGAGCTGGAACTCGCGCTCGCGCGCGCCGTAGGGCGCGTTGCGGCGCCGCTCGACGATCGGCAGGTACGCCTCCAGGAAGGCGTCGCCGACCCGGCGCGCAAAGGCGAAGCAGGTGTCGAAGCCCCATTCGCTCAGGTCGTCGAAGAACAGCCCGCCGACGCCGCGGGTCTCGTTGCGGTGCGGCAGGAAGAAGTAGCGGTCGCACCATGCCTTGTAGCGTTCCCAGGTGCCGGCAGGGCAGCCGGCGCAGGCCGCGCGCGCCGTCCGGTGCCAGTGCAGCACGTCCTCGTGCACCGGGTAATAAGGTGTGAGGTCGAAGCCGCCGCCGAACCACCAGGCTGGCGGCGCGCCCGCGGGTTCCGCCATGAACCAGCGCAGGTTCATGTGCGTGGTCGGCACGTGCGGGTTGAGCGGGTGCAGCACCAGCGACACGCCCATGGCGGCGAACGGTGCGCCCGCGAGGGCCGGGCGGTCGTGCGTGGCGGAAGGCGGAAGCTTGTCGCCGAAGACCTCGGAGAAGTTGACGCCGCCCTGCTCGATCAGCGCGCCGCCCGAGAGCACGCGCGATTCGCCGCCGCCGCCCGCGGGGCGCTGCCAGGCGTCGCTGCGGAAGCGCCCGCGGCCGTCGGCCCGCTCGACCGCCTCCACGATCCGTTGCTGGAGGCCCGTCAGCCAGTCGCGCACGGCGCCGCGGTCCATCGGCTGCGCCTCAGGCCTGATCGGCGACTTTCTTCGCCGCGGTCTTGCGGGCTGCGGCCTTCTTCTTCGGTGCCTTGGCCTTGGCGGGCTTCGCCCTGGCGGGTTTGGCCGCATCCGCGACCTTGCCCTCCGCAGCCGCAGCCGCAGCCGCAGTCGCGGCCGGCGCCGCCTTGGCGCGCCGGCCGAAACGGCCCTTGCGCTCCGGCGCGGCCGCCAGCAACGCCTGGCATTCCTCCAGCGTCAGCGAGGCGGGATCGCGGTCCTTCGGCGCCTTGGCATTGCGCTTCCGGTCCGTGACATAGGGCCCGTAACGGCCCTTCAGCACCTGGATGCCGTGCTCGGGGAAGTCCTTGATGGTGCGCTCGCGGTCGGCGGCGAGCTTTGCCTCGACGATCTCGAGCGCGCGCGGGAGCGTCAGCGCGAAGGGATCGTCCTCCTTGATGGAGGCGTACTTCGCCCCGAACTTGACGTAGGGGCCGTACTGGCCGCGGCCGACGCTGATCGGCGTGCCGTCGGGCGCGTGGCCGAGGTCGCGCGGCAGTGACAACAGCCTCAGCGCATCCTCGAGCGTGACGTCGTCCATGCGCTGGCCCGGCAGCAGGCTCGCGAACCGCGGCTTGTCCGGGTCCGTGCGCGAGCCCTGCTGCACGAACGGCCCGTAGGCGCCCATGCGCACGGTGATCGGCTTGCCGCTGACCGGGTCGCGGCCCACCTCGCGGGATTCGGCGACTTCCTCGCGGCTGACCGACTTCGTGATGTGTTCAACGAGCTTGATGAATGGCTTCCAGAACCGTCCCAGTTCGAGATGCCATTCCTTGTCGCCATTCGAGATCTCGTCGAGCACGTCCTCCATCTGCGCCGTGAAGTCGTACTCCACGTAGGTGCCGAGGTACTTGACCAGGAATTTGCTGACGATCTTGCCGATGTCGGTCGGCACGAAGGCGCGGCCGCTCATCTCGACGTAGCGCCGGTAGCGCAGCGTCTCGATGATGGACGCGTAGGTCGACGGGCGGCCGATGCCGTGGCTCTCGAGCGACTTGACCAGCGAGGCCTCGGTGTAGCGCGGCGGCGGCTGCGTGAAATGCTGCTCGGGGCGGAGCTGCTCGAGCGTCACGCGCTCGCCCTCGGCGAGCGGCGGCAGCGCCGCCTCATCCTCGCTCTCGACGTCGGTCTCGTCCTCGTCGTGGTCCTCGTGATAGGCGGCGAGGAAGCCCGGCTCGAGCAGCGTCTGGCCGGTGGCGCGGAACCGGTGCCGCTTCGCGGCCGGCACGGCGACATCGGTGCCGGCCACGAGGTCGACCGCGACCGTGTCGAACACGGCCGGCGCCATCTGGCAGGCGACCGCGCGCTTCCAGATCAGCGCGTAGAGCCGGCGCTGGTCCTCGTCGTGCAGATCGTGCTCGGCCTTCTGCGGCGTCTCGGCGGCGGCAGTGGGGCGGATCGCCTCGTGCGCCTCCTGCGCGTTCTTCGACCTGGTCTTGTACTCGTTGATGCCGTCGGAGAGCGCCTTGCCGCCGAAGGTCGCCTTGATCATGTCGCGGATCTCGGTGACCGCGTCCTTCGACAGCGACACCGAGTCGGTGCGCATGTAGGTGATGTGGCCGGACTCGTACAGCCGCTGCGCGGTCTGCATCGTGCGCCGCGCCGTGAAGCCGAGCTTGCGCGCGGCCTCCTGCTGCAGCGTCGAGGTCGTGAACGGCGGCGGCGGGTTGCGGCGCTTCGGCCTGCGCTCGACGCTCTCGACCGTGAGCAGGCCGCCGGCCGCGGCGACGATCGTGCGCTCGACCTCGCGCGCCTGCGCCTCGTCGGTGATCGTGAAGCGGCCCTTCTGCGTGTCGGCCTCGACCTTGTCGCCGCGGTATTCCGTCAGCCGCATCGGGAACCGGGACTGCTCCTTCGACGCGTCCGCCTCGACCGTCCAGTACTCCTGGCGGATGAAGCGCGAGATCTCCTCCTCGCGCTCGCAGATGAGCCGCAGCGCCACGCTCTGCACGCGCCCGGCGGACAGGCCCGGCTTGATCTTCTTCCACAGCAGCGGCGACAGGTTGAAGCCGACCAGGTAGTCGAGCGCGCGCCGCGCCTTGTAGGCGTTGACCAGGTTGTCGTTGAGGCCGGGCTCCGCCTGCTCGACGGCCTCGCGCACCGCGTTCCGGGTGATCTCGTAGAAGCGCACGCGCCGCA
>DATBMQ010000251.1:0-8907 GCA_036554765.1 Steroidobacteraceae bacterium
TCGATCGTGAGCCTGCCGGAATCCTCCACGATCGAGATCGGCCCGTACCATTCGTCCGCGTAGCGGCCCGCATAGGCCGCCAGCGGCAGCGAGGGGCTCGACGCGGGCCGCGAAGTCTGCGCCGCGCGCACGGCCTCCAGGCCTTTGGCATTGCGCTCCGCCAGGAACGCCGCGAAAGCCTGCGCCCAGTCGCGCTTCTGCAGGCCGAGATAGTGATCGAGCAGCTCGTACTGCAGCCCGAGCAGGAACGGGCCGTCCTCGGAGTTCATGGCCATGGCAAAGCCGATGTTCCGCTCCGGCAGCAGCACCACGGTGGCGCGGAAGCCGAGCGTTGCGCCGCCGTGCGTCAGGACGCGGTGCCCGCGATAGTCCTGCGCGACCCATCCCAGCGCGTAGTTGCGGAAACTCGGCGTGGCGTCGGCGAGCGCGGCCGGCAGCGGCGTGACCGGCACCGGCACCACGGGCTTCCACATCTCGCGGCCGCTGGCCTCCGAGAACAGCCGCTCCTCGGAGCCGGGAATCCTGCCGCCGGCGAGCTGCACCTGCAGCCAGCGCGCCAGGTCGCGGGCGCCGGCGGCGATCGCGCCGGCCGGCGCGGAATTCTCGCCTAGCGCCACGGCCTTTTCGTCGAAGGCGACCTGCCGGCCCATGCCGCGGATCTCGCCCACGCGGCCGTGCGGAAACGCACGGTCGGCCGTCGCGAGCCGCTCCGGGTCATTGGTCACGCTGGTCGCCATGCCGATGCGGCGCAGGATCCGGTCGCGGACGAAGTCCTCCCAGCGCCGTCCGCTCACGGCCTCGATCAGTTCGCCCGCGACGATGTAGAGGATGTTGTCGTAGGCGTAGGCGCTGCGAAAACTGGTCGCAGGCTTGAGGTAACGCACGCGCCGCACGGTCTCGGCGCGGCTCAGGCTGGTCGCCGGGATGAACAGCAGGTCGCCATGGCCGAGGCCGAGCCCGCTCCGGTGCACCAGCAGGTCGCGCACCGTGATCTCGCGCGTGACCCAGGGGTCGTACATGCGGAATCCCGGCAGGTGGTCGATGACCGGGTCGTCCCAGCCGATCTTGCCCTCGTCCACGAGCAGCGCGAGCGCCGCGGCCGTGAACGCCTTGGAGGTCGAGCCGATCTGGAAGATCGTGTCGGGGCCCACCTTTTCCGCGGAGCCGAGACCACGCAGGCCGTAGCCGCGCGCGAGCGTGACCTTGCCGTCCTCCACGATTGCGACCGTGGCGCCGGGCACTTCCATCTGCTGCATGAGCGCCTGCACCCGGGCGTCGAAGCCCCTGGGCGGCGCCGCAGCGGCGATGGCGGGAAGGACGAGCAGCAGGGCGGCGGCAAAGGTGCGCATCGGAAGCTCCCTCAGGTTTTCAGGCGGCTTGGCGCGGCCCGCCCGGCGGCGAGGCGCCACAGGCCGACGGTCATGAGCGGCAGGATGAAGACCGCGAACACGATCCACGCGAGCGCGCGATAGCCCTTCGCGATCAGCGCGACCAGCCCGAAGCGGTCGGCGACGAACACGGACCCGACCAGCAGGGCGCCGGCGATCGCGATCCGGCCTGCGACGGTGAGTCCACGTCCGCGGCGTTCGGCGAGGAAGTTCGAGACCCGCTCGTTGAAGGCGTGTACCACGCCAACGCCCGTATCCAGGATCGCGATGAAGATCACGAACTGGAAAGCGCCATGCAGCAGCGGAATGCCGATCTGCCTCAGGATGAAGTCTGACGGCAGGACTTCCGCGCCGATGGCCGGGTACCAGCCGACCATGCAGGCGAAGAAGAACAGCGCCGGGACCATCGCGATCGGTCCCGCCAGCAGGCCCGCGACCGTGGCATCGCGATCCGAGCGCAGGTGCCGCAGCACCGGCAGGATCACGACGGCGCCCACGACGTTATAGCTGGCGTAAGTGAAACCGGCGGCGAACCAGCCATCGGTCCCGCTCGCTGCGGCGAAGTTGGCGAGGATGCGGTCGCCGAACAGCGCAAGCGCGAAGGCCACGAAGATCGCATACACCGCGAACAGGAAGAAGGTCGCGTACTTGAACAGCCACTCGACGCTCGCCGTGCCGAGGCCGGTGAAGGCGGCGATGGCGACGACCAGCACGAGCGTGCCCGCAATCGTCGGCCAGCCGAACAGCGCGGTGCCCATCGCCCCGGTCGCCGCGGCGAACACGGCGAGCACCAGCACCAGCAGCACGAGGTAGGCGGCCTCGAATGCCACCCAGGCCGGGCCGAGCAGCTGGCGGAAGAAGGCGCGGTAGTCGTGGCTGCCGGTCGCGAGCGCGAACCGGAAGGTGATCATGCAGACCACGCTCCAGATCGCCATCGCGAAGCCGATCGCCAGCAGCCCGCCCCAGGGGCCGGCCGGCAGGAAGAACTCGGCGAGCTCGCGCCCGGTGGCGTAGCCGCCGCCGATCACGAAGGCGTTGAAGGCGAATCCCGGCAGCAGGAAGCGCTGGAACCAGGACGACTCGCTCATGGGGCGAGGCAGCACTCCACCAATCGCTCGAAATCCGGTCCGCCCCGGATCGGGTCCGCAACCGGCAGGCCGAGCGCGAGCGAGGCCTTGCGCATGATCGCCTCGGCGTCCTCGGCCGCCAGCGCGCCGGTGTTGAAGCTGACGCCGCCGCAGCGGATCGCGCGGTTGGTGAGCGCGCCGAGCTTCAGGTGCACGGCGATCGCTTCCTGCAGCTGCGGCGTGGGGTAGTCGGGATAGCCGAGCAGGTGCCGGCGGCCCGGCTCGTGGCACAGCACGATGACGTCCGGCTGGCTGCCGTGCAGCAGGCCGAGCGACACGGCGGCGTAGGCGGGGTGGAACAGGGATCCCTGCCCCTCGATCACGTCCCAGTGTTCCGGGCCGGCATCCGGGCTCAGGATTTCCGCCGCACCTGCCTCGAAGTCGGAGACGACCGCGTCCATGGGCATGCCGCCGCCGGCGATGATGATCCCGGTCTGGCCGGTGGCGCGGAAGTCCGCGTCCAGGCCGCGGCGCCGGAACGCCTTCGCGAGCGCGAGCGCGGCGTACTTCTTGCCGAGCGCGCAGTCCGTGCCGACCGTCAGCAACCGCTTGCCGCTCCGCTTGCGGCCGGTCGCGACGGGGATGTCCTTCGGGGGCTGGCGCACGTCGATCAGGCGACGGCCCAGCCGCTCGGCCGCCGCGCGCAGCTCGGGGAGCTCACCGAGGCGGGCATGCATGCCGGAAATGAGGTCGAGGCCGGCCTCCAGCGCCTCGACCAGGCTCGGCACCCATTCCGGCTTGATGATGCCGCCGGTGTTGGCGACGCCGATGACGAGCGCGCGCGCGCCTTTGGCCTGCGCCTCGCGCGGCGTCAGGCGCGGCAGCCCGGTCGAGACCGTGGCGCCGGCGCAGGCGAATTCGCCCACGCACAGCTCGCGCGCCCAGTCGCGTATCCCGAACGCCGTCTTGGCGTAGCCGGCCTCGGTCACGTCGCCGAGGAACAGGAGATAGGGCGCGGGCAGGGCGACGGCCAGCGTGGCCGACCCGTCCTCGCGAATGCTCCAGTTACGCGCTAGCGACACCGTGCCGCCGATCCTGCTCTGCCGTCAGAACCTGGCGCCGAAGGATACGCCATAGGTCCGCGGACGGATCGCGCCAATCGCGACTGCGCCACCTGGGAACGGGCCGGGCTCAGCGATGTCGTTGATGCCTCGCTCGTCCGTCACATTCTTGCCATACAGTTCGATCGACCAGCGCTCCCACAGGATGCCGGTGCGGATGTCGAGGAGCGTATAGCTGCCGGCTTCGCGGATGCTTCCGCCGGCGTCACGGTTGCCGAAGTCGGCCGTGCGCTTGCCGGTGTAGGCGACCTGGCCTCCCACGTAGGCGGTCGCGTCGCCGAAGACGCCCCATTCGTAGTCGCCGCCGAAACTAAAGCTCCATTCCGGAACCCACGGCAGCGGATCGCCATCGAGTCCGCCCACGACCGGGTGCGTGTCTTGCGTCAGGTACGCATCGGTATAGGCGGTCATCAGGCTGAGCTGGAGTCCATCGACGGGCCGCGCGGTGGCGGTGAACTCGACACCCTTGCTGACCGCGGTGCCGCCATTCGCGTTCAACCCGACACTGTTGACCACGGCAAAGAGCTGGATGTCAGCCCAGTCGAGGTAGAAGAGCGCGAGGTCGAAGCCGAAGCGGCCGTCCGCGCTGCCCGTCTTGAGGCCCAGTTCGTAGCTCGTGAGTTCGTCGGAATCGTAGGACGTCGGCGTTCCGGGAGGCGTTCCCGGCGGCAGGACGTTGGGGCCGCCCGGGCGGAAGCCCGTCGCGATGCGCGCGTACATCGACGTCGCATCCGAGAACTCGAAGCGCGGCGACACCGACCAGGTGAACGGGCTCTCGGACGAGGTCACGCCGTCGAACACGAGCGTTCCTACGAACACGCCAGGCAGGTTGACCGCGAGCGACTGCGAGGCTTCCTGGTCGTTCTCGCTCAACCGGCCGCCGAACGAGAGGTCGAAACGGTCGGTGATGTGCCAGGTCGCATTGGCGAACAGGGCGAGCTCCTCGTAGCTGGAAGGCAGGCTGCCGTCGGCGATCGGCGCGACCCCGGCAGCCGGGGTCTCGGTGCCAGGGTTCACTGCCGTGATGATCTGCGGGTCGATGCCCGAGTCTTCCTCCGTGTAGTAGGCACCGACCAGCCACTCGAAAGTCTCATTCTCTGGCGACAGCAGCCGGAATTCCTGTGTGAACTTGTCGGTTGCCGTGATCTGGTTCTGGATGGCGGACAGCAGCCGGTCGGTGGTGCCGGGCGTGCTGTAGACGAGGGTAGCGAGTTGGGCCGCCGGAATGCCGAACAGTGGCACGCGTGCGACGTCGCGCTGAAACGTCTCCGTGAATTCGCCGTAGCTCGTGACCGACTGCAGCGTCACGCCGCCGAGATCCCAGTCCATGGTTGCGCTGTAGACGCGATACTCGATGTCGGTCCACTCCGGGTGGTAGCGCGAGGCGATCAGGCCCCCGTAAAGCGGCGCGTAGGTCACCGGATCGGCCTCGTAACGGTCTGCGTTGTCGCTCTTGATGTCCTGGAACAGGACCGTCAGGTTCAGCGAGAAGGCATCGGACGGCCGGACCAGCGCGGACACGCGCCCGCCGTAGGTCTCGAGGCCATTGAGATCCTCTTCGACGCGCGAGCCGCCGACGATATTGACGGCGGGATTCTGCAGCGTGGGAATCGGGTTGATGCCGATCGAGTCGATGAAGCCGTCGTCCGAGCGGTAGAAGGCGCTTGCGCGGACTGCGAATGTGTCGCTGGCCGGCATATTGAGCACGCCGGTCAGTGCATGGCCCATGCCGCCGCCCGCGATGTCCTCGAGCGAGGCCTGCACCCGCCCTTCGAATCCGGCGGTCGAAGGCTCGTTGGCGACGTACTTGATCACGCCGCCGAGCGAGCTCGCACCGTACAGCGTGCCCTGCGGGCCGCGCAGCACTTCGAT
Source organism: Steroidobacteraceae bacterium (assembly GCA_036554765.1). Taxonomy (GTDB): domain Bacteria; phylum Pseudomonadota; class Gammaproteobacteria; order Steroidobacterales; family Steroidobacteraceae; genus SCUD01. Next base: position 5,449 of record DATBMQ010000251.1, read on the forward strand.
GCGATTCATGTCGAATGTGTCGAAGTCGCCGGACAGGACTGCGCCGTTGGCGAGCCCGCTGCTCGAGCCGAACGGCACGTCATTGGCATAGACGCCGACCGTCGAGGCCACCCCGCCGGTGTTGATGCCGCGCAGGGAGATGCGGGTGACGCCGCGCGTGTTGGTATTGATGCTGAGGCCCGGCACCAGCGAAATCAGGTCCTGGAAGTTGTCGGCCTGCTGCCGCTCGAGCGCGTCGCCGGAAACGACGGTGACCGACATCGGGATCTCGCCGAGCGCCTGCACGCGCTTCTGCGCCGTGACGACGACGGAGTCGAGCCGAGCGGGTTCTGATTCCGCGCCGGCCGCGGCCGTCGCCAGAATCAGGGCCACCGCGCCGGAAAGCGTAAGCGCATTGCGCGCGAAGTGCCTGTTCATGATCGTCGTCCCCCTCTCGAAGTGCGGTCGGCCCCAATGGGAAAAGTTGTCCCAATCGGAGATACTAATCCTGATCAGAGAATTGTCAAACCTGGGCGGTCAGGGCGTGCCCCAGCCCTGCGCCGGATAGAAGACGGCGCCGTGGTCGAACAGGATCGAGGGCTTGCGATCGCGCGCGATGAACAGCGTGCCGTCGAGATCCCTCAGGTCGCAGAGCTGCCCGAGGATCCAGGCCGGCGCCATCGCGAGGCTGGTGCCCACCATGTTGCCCACCATGGTGCCGAGGCCGAGGCGGCGCGCCTCGTTCACCATCGCGAGTCCCGCGGTGAGCCCGCCGCACTTGTCGAGCTTGATGTTGACGACGTCGAAGCGGCCGACCAGGGGCTCGATGTCGGGGAGGTCCTGCACACTCTCGTCGGCCGCGACCGGGATCGGGCAGCGCAGGCCCTCCATGTCTTCCTCGTGCCCGCGTGCGAATGGCTGCTCGACCAGCTTCACCTTGCTGGTCATGAGTGACGGCAGCAGCTCCGAGAGGCTCGCGGGCGCGTAGCCCTGGTTCGCGTCCACGCCCAGCCACACGTCGGGCCGGGCCTTGCGCACGGCGCGCACCCTTTCCGAATCGAGCGCCGGCTCGCCCGTGAGCTTCAGCTTGATGGCTTTCGCGCCGGCATAGCCAGTCGCCTTGTCCGCCATGGCCCCGGGCGTATCCGCGCCGATGGTGTAGGTGGTGACCAGCGGCCGCGGTGGCTCGAGTCCCGCGAGGCGCCAGACCGGCTGGCCGCTGCGCTTGGCCTCGAGATCCCAGAGCGCGCAGTCGAGCGCGTTGCGCGCGCCGCCGGGCGGCAGCAACCTCCGCAGCGACTCGCGGTCGATGCCGTCCTCGATCGCCGTGCGCGCCGACTCGACTTGCGCACACATGTGATCCAGGTCGTCGCCGAGGTAATACACGCCGGCGGCCTCTCCCTGGCCCGCAACGCCATGGTCCGAGATGCTCGCGACCGCGACGGCGACGTGCGTGAAGGTATAGCCCGTGATGGCGAACGGCGCCGACAGTGGCACCTGCTCGCGCGTCAGCTCGAGGCGCATCAATAGTCCGTGCCGAGTCCTGCGAGGTGGTAGGCGACGGCGATCCAGGCGAGCATGGCGGTCGAGGCGACCAGCACCACGGCCCAGATCTTGCCGAGCCAGCGGCGTTTCGCCTTGACCAGCACCGAGAGGTGCCAGAGCGCGAGTGCGAGGCCTGCGAAGACCGCGATCGTGCCCACGACGTGCAGCGCGATCAGCAGGCCGTCGAGCTTCGGCGACAGCAGCTCCAGGTCGCTCAGCATCATGACCACCAGCCCGACCCAGGCGCCGACCGCGAGCAGGGATGCCAGCGCGCCGATGCGCACCCAGCGATAGGCTTTCGCCTCGGCGCCGGCATAGGGCAGCTTCAGCCGGTAGTGCCGGCGGGTGAGCGCAGCGACGGGCCAGACCAGCACGGTGAGCAGCAGCGCGATGAGGCTCGCGACCGCGGCCGGCATGACCCAGCCGGCCGACTTTGCCGGCGCTGGCTCGAACAACATGAATGGCGCGATGAAATCCGCGCTGAAGCGCGTGACCTTGCCGTCTTCGACCTCGGCCGCGAGCAGCGCCTTGCCGTCGACCTCGGCCCAGACCCAGGGCTCGGTCTCGCGCCACTTCTTCGGCTCGCCGTTCAGCTTGCGCAGCAGCGGCAGCGAGATCGTCTTGTCCTCGTTGACCACGACCTTGATCGGGTTGATGAGGTTGAGGATGCTGATCAGGCTCGACTCCGCGCGGCGCGAGATGACGTAGGCGCCTGCGATGGCATGGGCGCGCTCATCCGCCGTTTTCTCGTCGGGCTTCCCTTCCGGCCCGGGCCCCGGCAGGTATCGGTCGCTGAACTGGCGGTAGAACGCTGCGCGCAGCGGGCCTGCGGCGCCTTCCTTGCCGCCGCTGTTGACCGAGATGTAGTAGCCGACGCCGTCGTCCAGGTAGAGATGCAGGTCGCTGTGGAAGTACTGGGTGTCGCCGCCATGGGAAATGGCGCGCCGCCCGTTGGTGCTGGTCTCGTAGAAGCCGAGCATCATGCGGTTGAGCTTCGGGATGACGGTGTTGGCGGTGCCGTGCATGCGGATGGCGGTTTCCTCGGACAGGATGCGCTGTCCGCCGTACTCGCCCCGCTGCAGGTGGGCGATCATGAACTTCGCCATGTCGGCGCCGGTCGCGGCGAGCGAGCCCGCCGGCGCGAGGTTGATGATCTCGTAGCCCTGCGCCTCGTCGCTGGCGTTCTTGTAGCCCTGCGACATGCCGGCCTTCAGCGCCTCCGGCAGCGGCTGGCGGAAGGTCGAGCGCGTCATGCCGAGCGGCCCGAAGATGTTCTGGTCGAGGTAGTCGTCGAATGACAGGCCGGAGGTCCGCTCGACCAGGTAGCCCGCGAGCGCCGTGCCGTAATTGGAGTACGCCGGCATCTTGCCGGCCTCGTAGATGCGCGTCGGGACCCAGCGCTTGAGCACCTCGCCGAGCGGCGCGATGCGGCTTTCGTCCTCGACGATCAGCTCCTTGACGGATTCCTCGAAGCCCGGCGTGTGCGTCATCAGGTCACGCACCCGGATAGGCGTGCCGCCGGGGCCGGGCGGGATCTCGAAATCGAGGTACTGGCTGATGTCGGCATCGAGGTCGAGCTTGCCGCGCTCGACCTGCTGCATCACCGCCGTCCAGGTGAAGAGCTTGGACACGGAGCCGGGCCGGAACAGTGTGGCCTCCGGATCGACCGGCATCTTCTTCTCGACGTCGGCGTAGCCGTAGCCTTTCTGCAGCAGCGTCTGCCCGTCCTTGACGACGACGACGACGGCGCCCGCGATGTTGCCGCGCGGCAGCGCGAATCCCATGAAGCCGTCGAGCCAGGCCTCGACGTCCGCGCGCGTCAGCTGCGGGCCGGCGGCCGGTTCCGGCGCGGCGGGCGCCGGCTCCTGCGCAATCGCAGGCAGCGCCAGGATGGAGGCACAGAGCAACGTCGCGAGCGGTGAACGGGCGCGCATG
>DATBMQ010000273.1:0-13566 GCA_036554765.1 Steroidobacteraceae bacterium
GAGCCCGGTCAGCGCGAGCGAGCCGTAGAGCTGCACGTAGACCTCGGCGACCGCCTCGAGGAAGCCCCGCGCCTCGAGCTCCCTGACGAACATCCGCGCCGCGAGCATCGGCCCCATCGTGTGCGACGACGACGGGCCGACGCCCACCTTGAAGACCTCGAACGTCGAAAGGTTCACAGCGCCGCCAGGCGCCGGAGGATCAGGTCGGCGATCTCCCCGGCGAGCGCCACCCGCAGGACCTGCTCCTCGTGCTCCTTGGCGAGCACGGCGGACTCGTCGTAGCCGTAGTCGCGCGTGAGCCTCAGCTGCTGCCGGGCGAGCAGCTCGGTCGCGCCGCTCGTGACCGAGTACTCCGCGGCATAGTAGACCTCGTACTCTCCCGGCTTGTTGTCGGCGGTGACCGAGAGGAGATCGCGGCCGGTGTCATCCTCGTGCAGCCGGATGACGGCGCTCGCCGACGCCGCATCGGCCGCCGGCTCCGCGCCGGCGGCGCGCAGGCGATCGAGCAGCGCGGCATACAGGAGCGTGTAACGGTCGTCGGTCTCGACGTAAGGCGTCGCGAGCGTCGGCGGCAGCGCCACCTGGCCGCGCAGGTGAAAGCCGCACCCCGCCAGCAGGCAGAGAAGAGGCGCTGTCCATGCGGCGAGACGCATCACACCACCACGTTGACGAGCTTGCCCGGCACGTAGACGAACTTGCGCACGGGCTGGCCGGCCACGAATTTCGCCACGGAGGGGTCCGCCAAAGCGGCCTCGCGCACGTCCGATTCGGCGGCGTCCACCGGCACGTCGATGCGGCCGCGCAGCTTGCCGTTGACCTGCACGACGATCGTGCTGGTGTCCTGCGCGAGCGCAGCCTCGTCGGCGGCGGGCCAGCGCTCGTCCACGAGCAGGCTGTCGCGGCCGAGCGCCCGCCACATCGCCTGCGTCGCGTGCGGGACGAACGGGGACAGCATCAGCACGACCCCCTCGAGCGCCTCCTGCATCACCGCGCGGCCCTGCGGCGAGCGGTCCGCGGATGCGGCGAGCGCGTTGTACAGCTCCATCACGGCGGCGATCGCCGTATTGAACATGCGCCGGCGCCCGATGTCGTCGCCGACCTTGGCGAGCGTCTGGTGCACCAGCCGGCGCAGCGCACGCTGGCCGGCATCGAGCGTGGCGACGTCGGGCCGCCCGGCGTGACCGCCCTGGACGTGCGCATGCACGGCCTTCCACAGGCGCTTCATGAAGCGGAACGCGCCCTCGACGCCCTCGTCCGACCATTCGAACGTGTGCTCCGGCGGCACGTTCGACATCATGAACAGGCGCGCGGTGTCCGCGCCGTAGCGGTCCACCAGCTGTTGCGGGTCCACGCCGTTCCTGCGCGACTTCGACATCGTGCCCATGCCGCCGGACTCGACCGCCTGCCCGTCCGCTTTCAGCTTGCCCTCCGCCACCTCCGACGGGTGGTAATAGACGATGCGCCCGGAAGCCGGCTTCCGGAACCAGATCTCGTTCAGCACCATGCCCTGCGTCAGCAGCCGGCGGAACGGCTCGTCCACGGCCGTCAGCCCGCAGTCGCGCATCACGCGGGTCCAGAAGCGCGCGTACAGCAGGTGCAGGATCGCGTGCTCGATGCCGCCGATGTACTGGTCCACCGGCATCCAGTAGGCGGCGCGCCCGTCGACCATCGCGCGGTCGTTGCCGGCGCAGGCGAAGCGGAAGAAATACCAGGACGAGTCCACGAAGGTGTCCATGGTGTCGGTTTCGCGCTGCGCCTCCACGCCGCACTTCGGGCAGCGGCATTCGACGAAGGCCTTCGATTTCGCCAGCGGGTTGCCGGTGCCGTCCGGGACGAGGTCCTCCGGCAGCCGCACCGGCAGGTCCGCATCCGGCACCGGCACGTCGCCGCAGGCCGGGCAGTGGATGATCGGGATCGGGCAGCCCCAGTAGCGCTGGCGCGAGATGCCCCAGTCGCGCAGCCGCCAGACCACCTGCTTGCGTCCCAGGCCCCCGGCCTCCAGGTCGCGCGCGATGGCGTCCACGGCGGCGGCGTAGTCGAGCCCGTCATAGGCGCCGGAGTTCACGCAGCGCCCGTGGTCGGAGTACCAGGGTTGCCAGGCGTCGGTCGAGTACGGGCGGCCCTCGACGTCGATCACGGGCAGGATCGGCAGGCCGTACTTCTTCGCGAAGGCGAAGTCGCGCTCGTCGTGGCCCGGCACGCCCATGACCGCGCCTTCGCCATAGGCCATCAGCACGTAGTTGCCGACCCAGACCGGGATCGCGGCGCCGCTCAGCGGATGGCGCACCGCGAGCCCCGTCGCGACGCCCTTCTTCTCCAGGGTGGCGAGGTCGGCTTCCATCACGCTGCTGCGGCGGCAGTCGTCGACGAAGGCGCGCACCTGCGCGTCGCGCTGCGCCGCGAGCTCGGCCAGCGGATGCTCCGCGGCGACCGCGACGAAGGTCGTGCCCATGATGGTGTCGGCGCGCGTGGTGAAGACCCGCAGCGCGCCGTCGTGACCGTCGATCCGGTACGGGAAGGCGGCATTGACGCCCTCGCTGCGCCCGATCCAGTTCGCCTGCATGGTACGCACGCGCTCGGGCCACTCGTCGAGGCGATCGAGCGCGCCGAGGAGCTCCTCCGCGTACTGCGTGATGCGCAGGTAGTACATCGGGATCTCGCGCCGCTCGACGGGTGCGCCGGTGCGCCAGCCGCGGCCATCGATCACCTGCTCGTTCGCCAGCACGGTCTGGTCCACCGGATCCCAGTTGACCGTGCCGGTGGTCTTGTAGGCGATGCCGCGCTCCAGCATGCGCAGGAACAGCCACTGGTTCCACCGGTAGTAGTCGGGATCGCAGGTCGCGAGCTCGCGGCTCCAGTCGATGCCGAAGCCGAGCGACTGGAGCTGGCGCTTCATGTGCGCGATGTTGTCGCGCGTCCACTTCGCGGGCGCCACGCCGTTCTCGATCGCCGCGTTCTCGGCCGGCAGGCCGAAGGCATCCCAGCCCATGGGCTGCAGCACGTTGCAGCCCTGCATGCGCATGTAGCGGGACAGCACGTCGCCGATCGTGTAGTTGCGCACGTGGCCCATGTGCAGCTTCCCGCTCGGGTACGGGAACATGCACAGGCAGTAGTACTTGGGCCGCGACGCGTCCTCGCGCACCGCGAATGTGCCGGCGGCGGCCCACTCCTGCTGGGCCGCGGCCTCGATTTCCGCAGGTTCGTATCGGTCACGCATGGAACGGACAAGCATACCTTAGGGCGCGGTCCGGGAGCAGGTTCCGGGGATCGTGCGCGCCAGGTATGGCGCGCCCGAAGCCTCCAGGGATGGATTCACGGCGGTCCCCGGAACCTGCTCCCGGACCGCGCCTTAAGGCTTGCGACTCCGATGCATGAGTGAAACGACGGCGATGGCGGCCATCAGCAGGGCGAGCGTCAGCACGGGCCAGTTGCCGGTGCGGGCGTAGGGCGTGAGGCCGGTGCGCGGCTGGACGGTGGCCTTGAGGACGGCGGGCTCGAACTGCGGGGCGCGGGCAGTCACGCGCCCATCCGGCGCGATCACCGCGGTGACGCCGTTGCTGGTGGCGCGCATCAGCCAGCGCCCCGCCTCGCGCGCGCGCAGCCGCGACATCTGCAGCTGCTGGTGCGGCGCCGAGGAATCTCCGAACCAGGCGTTGTTGGTGACGTTGACGAGCAGCGTCGCCTCGGTGAGCACGGCCAGCTGCTCGGAACCGTAGGCGTCCTCGTAGCAGATGGTCGCGCCCAGGCGCTCGCCGCCCGCGGCCAGCGCGGGCTGCTGCCGGGCGCCCGGCGTCATGTCGTAGTACGGCAGGCTCATGAGCCGCATCCAGCGCCGCACCGCGGCCGGCACCGGGAAGAACTCGCCGAAGGGCACCAGCCGGCGCTTGTAGTACCAGCCATCGCCGGCGGCGCTCATCGAATACAGGCCGTTCCTGATCTCACCGGTGTCGAAATCGAAGCGCAGCAGGCCGATCATCACGTCGGAACCGTGCCCCCGCGACTCGCGGCGGATCGACTCGAGAAAGACCCCGGCGTCGTGCGCCAGCATCGGGATCGCGGATTCCGGCCACACGATGATGCGCGCGCCCAGCGCCTCGCGGTTGAGCGCGCGGTAGCGCGCCAGCGTCTCGGCGCGCTGCTCCACCTGCCACTTCTCGTCCTGCGGGATCGCGCCCTGCAGCAGCGCGACCGTGAACGGCTCGCCGGCCGGTGCGGTCCACTCGCGTCCCGCGAGCGCGCCCGCGCCGCCCCAGCACAGGACGGCCGCCACCGCCGCGATCGCGCGCTGCCGCCATCCCGGCTCGAGCGCGAGCACCAGCGCGCCGGCCGTGATCGCATTCACGAGCGTCAGCAGGTGCACGCCGCCGAGCGGCGCGAGCGCGGCGAGCACGCTGTCGCTGTGCGCACTGCCGAGCTGCAGCCACGGGAAGCCGGTGAACAGCCAGCCGCGCAGCCACTCCAGCAGCGTCCAGCCGGCCGGCACCAGCAACAGCAGGCGCGCCGCCGGCGCCAGGCCCGCCGGGCGCGCGACCAGCCAGCCGAGCAGCGCGTAGTAACTGCCCTTGATCGCGACCAGCGCCGCGAGCAGCAGTACGGCGAGCCAGGCGGGCGCCTGGCCGAACTCGTGCACCGCGGTGTAGATCCACCAGGTGCCGGCCGCGAACAGCGCGCCGCCGAAGGCAAAGCCCGAGAGCGCCGCCGCGCGCGGGGGCGCGTCGCGCCACTGCAGGAACAGGGCCGCGGGACCGGCGATGGCGAGCGGCCAGATGCCGTACGGCGCAAACGCGAAGCTCGTCGCCGCGCCGGCCACCGCGGCGAGCAGGAGGCGCTTCACTCAGTCCCCGCGCGTCTCGCCGGGCGCCGGCACCGGGGTCGGCGTGGTCACGCGCAGCTCCGCGATGCGGCGCCGGTCGGCGCGCAGCACCCGGAACTCGAGGCCGTTCATGGTCACCGCGTCGCCGCGGCGCGGCAGGCGGCCGAACTGCTGCAGCACGATGCCGCCGATGGTGTCGTATTCCAGGTCGCTGAACAGCGTGCCGAAGTACTGGTTGAATTCCTGCACGCCGGTCGCGGCCAGCACCGTGAACTGGCGCTCACCCTCGCGGCGGATGGTCTGCTCGGGCACGTCGTATTCGTCGGCGATCTCGCCGACGATCTCCTCGATCACGTCCTCGATGGTCACCAGCCCGGAGACCCCGCCGTATTCGTCCACCACGATGGCCATGTGGTTGCGGCTGGCGCGGAATTCCTTCAGCAGCACGTTGAGGCGCTTGCTCTCCGGCACGAAGGCGGCCGGGCGCAGCGATTCGCGCACGTCGAAGCGTCCCGCCGTGCCCTCGGCGAAGTGCCGCAGCAGGTCCTTCGCCAGCAGGATGCCGACCACCTGGTCGCGGTCGTCGCCGATCACCGGGAAGCGCGAATGGCCCGCCTCGACCACCGCCGGCAGCAGCTGCTCCGGCTTCGCGTCGCGCTCCAGCACCACCATCTGCGAGCGCGGCACCATGATGTCGCGCACCTGCAGGTCCGCCACGCGCAACACGCCCTCGATCATCGCCAGCGCGTCGGCGTCCAGCACGCCGCCCTGGCGCGCGGCACGGAGCATCTCCACCAGCTCGCCGCGGTCGGCCGGCCCCTCCCGGGTCAGCCGCCGGAGCCACGTGCCGGTCTTCCTCTTCTTCGCCATCGCCTCAGTCCCGGTACGGGTCCGCGAACCCGAGCCGCGCGAGCAGCGCGCGCTCGCGCCGCTCCATGCGCTGCGCGTCCGCGGCGCGGGCGTGGTCGAAGCCGAGCAGGTGCAGCGTGCCGTGCATCACCATGTGCGCCCAGTGCGCGGGCAGCGCCTTGCCCTGCGCGCGCGCCTCGCGCGCGACCACCGGCGCGCAGACGACGATGTCGCCGATCAGCCGGCCGTCGCCCGGGAACGAGAGCACGTTGGTTGGCTGCGCGCGCCCGCGCCAGCGCTGGTTCAGCGCGCGGCTCTCGCGGCTGCCGACCACGCGGATGCCGAGTTCGCCGCGGCGGCGCCCGGCCGCGAGCCGCGCCCAGCGGCGCAGCGTCGCCGGGGCCGGCGCCCAGGGCCGGCGCGTGCGGTACTGCAGCAGCACCGCGAGCGTCATTTCGGGTCCCCGCCCTGCGGCTCGCGCTCGTAGGCCTCGACGATGCGCTGCACCAGCGGGTGGCGCACCACGTCCCTGGCGGTGAAGCGGATCGCGGCGATGCCGGGCACGCCCGCCAGCACGTCCAGCGCGTGGCGCAGCCCGGACTGCCGGTGCGCCGGCAGGTCGGTCTGGGTGATGTCGCCGGTCACGACCGCGCGCGAGCCGAAGCCGATGCGCGTCAGGAACATCTTGATCTGCTCGACGGTCGTGTTCTGCGCCTCGTCCAGGATGATGAAGGCCTCGTTCAGCGTGCGCCCGCGCATGAAGGCGAGCGGCGCGATCTCGATGACGTTGCGTTCGACCAGGCGCGCGACGCGGTCGAAGCCGACCATCTCGTACAGCGCGTCGTACATCGGGCGCAGGTAGGGGTCGATCTTCTGGCTCATGTCGCCCGGCAGGAACCCGAGCCGCTCGCCGGCCTCGACCGCGGGACGCACCAGCACCACGCGGCGCACCGCCTCGCGCTGCAGCGCCTCGACCGCGCAGGCGACCGCGAGGTAGGTCTTGCCGGTGCCCGCCGGCCCGATGCCGAAGGTCAGGTCGTGGCCGCGGATCGCCTCGAGGTACTGCTGCTGGTTCGGGCCGCGGCCCCGGATGCGCCCGCGCAGCGTCTCGACCGCGAGTTCGTCGCCGGCCGGCGCGCCGCCCATGCCGGCTTCCTGGATCGCGAGGTGCACGTCCTCGGGCGTCAACGCCTGCGCCGCCGCGCGCTCGTGCAGCATGCGCAGCACCGCGACCGCGGCGTCCGCATTCGCGCCGCGCGCCGAGAAGCGGCTGCCGCGGCGGCGGATCTCGACGCCGAGGCGCTGCTCGAGCTGGTGCAGGTTCTCGTCCAGCGGGCCGCAGACGGCCGCAAGGCGCGTGTTGTCGCCCGAGCCGAAGTCCACGCTGGATTCGGGCGCGGCGTTCAAGCGACCAGCCGGCCGCGCAGCGAATTCGGCATGGCTTCGGTGATGCGCACCTCCGCGAAGCGGTCGACCAGCGCCGCCGGGCCGTCGAAATTGACCCAGCGCATGTTCTCGGTGCGCCCGGCGAGCTGGTGCGGGTCGCGGCGCGACGGCCGCTCGACCAGCACGCGCTGCAGGCTGCCGACCATGGCCGCGCTGATGCGCTGCGCCTGCGCGTCGATCTGGGCCTGCAGCCGCGCCAGGCGCTGCTGCTTCACTTCCCTCGGCACTTCGTCCGGCAGCGCGGCGGCCGGCGTGCCGGGACGGCGGCTGTAGATGAAGCTGAAGGACTGGTCGAAACCGACGTCCGCGGCCAGTTCCAGCGTCTGCTCGAAGTCCGCCTCGGTCTCGCCCGGGAAGCCGACGATGAAGTCGGACGACAGGCTGATGTCCGGGCGCGCGGTGCGCAGCCTGCGGATCTTCTGCCGGTACTCGAGGCGCGTGTAGCCGCGCTTCATGAGCGCGAGGATCCGGTCCGAGCCGCTCTGCACCGGCAGGTGCAGGTAGTTCGCGAGCTTCGGCACCTCGGCGTAGGCCTGCACCAGCGAGTCGCGGAATTCCAGCGGGTGCGAGGTCGTGAAGCGGATGCGCTCGATGCCCTGCTCGCGCGCGACGTGGCGGATCAGCGTTGCGAGGTCGCAGTCGCCGCCGCCGGCCATGGCGCCGCGGTACGCGTTCACGTTCTGGCCCAGCAGCGTCACCTCGCGCACGCCCTGGCGCGCGAGCGCGGCCACCTCGGCCATCACCTGTTCGAGCGGGCGGCTCACTTCCTCGCCGCGCGTATAGGGCACCACGCAGAAGGTGCAGTACTTGCTGCAACCCTCCATGATCGAGACGAAGGCGGCCGCGCCCGCCGCGCGCGGCTCGGGCAGGCGGTCGAACTTCTCGATCTCCGGGAACGAGACGTCCACCTGCGGCTCGTGCGTCGCGCGCAGCGAGCGGATCATCTGCGGCAGCCGGTGGATCGTCTGCGGCCCGAACACCAGGTCCACGAACGGGGCGCGCGCGAGGATGCCGTCGCCCTCCTGGCTCGCGACGCAGCCGCCGACGCCGATCACGAGGCCCGGCTTCCTGCGCTTGAGCAGCCGCCACCGTCCGAGGTGCGAGAACACCTTCTCCTGCGCCTTCTCGCGCACCGAGCAGGTGTTGAGCAGCACGACGTCGGCCTGTTCCGGGTCGGTGGTCAGCTCGAGCCCTTCGGATGCCGCCAGCACGTCGGCCATGCGCGCCGAGTCGTATTCATTCATCTGGCAGCCGAAGGTCGAGATGTAGAGACGGCCGCTCATGTGCCGCGGTCGGGCCTCGCGTCGGAAAACGGGCGCCTAGGGTACCAGTTTTTGGCCGCTTTCGCCTTAACTGATTGTTTTTACTGCTTTTTTCTTTGCTGCGCTGGGTCGTGGGTGCCGGTGGAGGCGAACCGCAGGTCCATCGGGTGCAGGTCACCCACCACGAAGCGGCCGGTCGCCGTGAAGCGAGCGCCCTGTGGCAGCGTATCGGCCATCGTGCGCCGGCGCAGCATGTGCACCGAGTACTCGAGCTCGTGCAGCATGCCGGGCTTCGAGTAGTAGTAGCCCTGCCCCGCCACGCAACCGAGCTCGACCAGTTCGCTCTGCTGCAGCTCGGATTCGATGCCCTCGGCCACGACCTCGAGACCCAGCGTCTCGCCGAGCGTGATGATCGCGCGCGCAAGACCGGCACCGGCCTCGATGCGTCCGAGCTGCTCCACGAACGAGCGGTCGATCTTCAGGATGTCGATCGGAAAGCGGTGCAGGTAGGAGAGCGACGACAGGCCGGTGCCGAAGTCGTCGATGGCGATGCGCACGCCGAGCGTCTTCAGCTTCGTCAGCGTCGCCAGCACATCCTCGGTGTTCTGCATCAGCACGCTTTCCTTCAACTCGATCACCAGGTTGCCCGGGTCGAGCGAGGAGATCCTGAGCGCATTCTCGACGTCGGCGCAGATATCCGACTGCACGAGCTGCACCGCCGAGACGTTGACGGACACGCGCACCTGGCGGCCTTCCGGCAGCCGTGCCTGCCATACCTGGACCTCGCGGCAAGCCTGCGCAAGCACCCAGCGACCGAGCGTGACGATCTGGCCGGAGCGCTCGGTCATCGGCAGGAACTCCGCAGGGCCAATCAGGCCGCGCTTCGGGTGCTGCCAGCGCAGCAGCGCTTCGACGCCCAGCAGGTACCCGGAGCGCAGGTCGACGGTCGGCAGGTAATGGATCAGGAACTGCCGCTCCTCCATGCCGCGCGCGATCTCGGCCTCCATCTCCTGCCGCTCGCTCGCCGCGCGGTTCATCGCCGGTTCGTAGACGGTGTAGCAGCCCTTGCCGCGCGCCTTGGACGCATACATCGCCACATCCGCATTGCGCAGCAGTTCCTCGACGCCATCGTCCGGGCCCGCGAAGGCGACGCCCACGCTCGCGCCCACGCGCGTCTCGTTGCCGGTGAGTTCCAGCGGGCCCTGCAGCGACTCCACGATCCGCGCCGCGACCTCGATCACCTGGTCGCGGCCGGTCAGGTTCTCGAGCAGTACGGCGAACTCGTCGCCGCCGAAGCGCGCGACGGTGTCGCCGTTGCGCGTTGCCTTGACCAGGCGTTGCGCACTGCGGTGCAGCACGCGGTCACCGGCCGCATGCCCGTAGGAGTCGTTGACGCCCTTGAAGTTGTCGAGGTCCACGAACAGGACGGCGACGCCGCGGCCGTTGCGCCGGCTGACGGCGACCGCATGCTCGAGGCGGTCACGGAACAGCGAGCGGTTGGCGAGCAGCGTCAGCGGGTCGTGCAGGGCGAGACGCTTGAGCTGCTCCTCCATGCCCTTGCGGTCGGTATAGTCGCGCAGGTTCAGCAGGAACCCCGCGATCGCCGGTTCCTCTTCCATGTTCGACGCGTGAATCTCGACGATACGGTGCTTCTCCTGGCCGCGCGGGATGCGCACCTCGACATGCGCCGATGCGCCCGGATGGACCAGGTCGCGCCCGAAGAACTCGCGCAGGCGCGCGCGATCCTCGAAGGCGACGAGCTCCGCGAGCCTGCGCCCGATCAGCGCCTGCGGCGGCTGGCCGAAAATGCGCTCCGCGGTCGGCGTCAGGTAGTTGAAGACGCCCTGCACGTCGACGACCGCGATGACGTCGGAAGTGTTGCGGATCAGCGCCGCGAAGCGCGCTTCCGCCGAACGCCGGGCGAGACCGGTCTGCAGCGCGACGGCGCCCGCGGTCGAGAATGCCTGGCGGGCGAACAACAGACCCGCGGCAATGCACACGACCCAGGCGATCACGTGCGCGGGCTCCCCGGGATCGCCGGTGTGCAGTGACAGCAGCGTGACCCCCGCCAGCATCAGTGCGGCATAGGGCAGCAACGATGCGAACGGCGAGCCGCGCTCGGTCGCGTCAATTGGCGGCGCCTGCCGCGCCGTGCGCAGGTATTCGAAGTGGGCTGCCACCGCGAACGCCACCAACCCCAGCAGGTGCAGTGGACAGGTCGCTGCGGGCGTCCCCTGGCCGGCAACCGTGATCGCTTCCAGCAGGCGCGAGCCGGCGAGCGAGCCGAGCCCGAATGCGAAGAACACGAGTGCCGGCCAGCCGCGCCAGTCCGAGCGGCGCAGCAGCACGACGGCCGCCATGACGAGCACGACGGCATCCAGGATCACGCCCGATGCCGCGTGGAAAGTTACCGGGCCCGTCGGCATCGGGAAAGGCGTGAAGTCGCGGGGCAGTGCGAGCCAGAGCACCGCGCCGAAGCACAGTGCGATCAGGAGCGACTCGAGCCAGAACGATGCCCCGAACGGCGCGGGTCGTGTCGACCGCAGCATCGCCCCGGCCGCGGCGACCGCAACCGGGAAGAACGCAAGCTTGCAGACCGCGGCGACGGTGCCGAGGGCAGGCGCTTCCTGCGACAGGGCCGCGGCGAGAGCGACCGTGCCCGCGAGCTGGATGCCGAGCGCGGCGGCAAGCCAGCGCCAGGCCTGGCGCCGCGACGCGGAAAGGCCCTCCAGCCGTGTCGCCTGCCAGGCTGCGGCGATGGCGGTGAGGGTGGTGGCGCCCGTCGCGAGCACCGGAAGGAAGCCATAGCGCGCCGCTCCCGCCACGAACCCGACCGGCATCGCTGCAGCCGCAAGGCCGGTGCACAGCAGCGCGAGCCAGGCCGAAGGCCGGTCGTACCGGGCCCACGGGGATTCCCGAGGCCCGCTCGTGCGCAACCGGGGTTGATCCAGTTCCATCAGCGCGATTCTCCCTTCGCCGGGGCAGCGGCGGCCCGCGCGGGCACCCGGCGAATCGATCCGATGGTGACTTATTATGTCGCGGACCGGACGCCAACCCCGTCACATTGCAGGACCGGCAAGCGTGAAGTCCGTCAGGGACCGCCTCCAGCAGCTGCTCGCCCCGGCCGACGTGCGCCTGGATGGCGCACGCCGCTGGGACATCCAGGTCCGCGACGGGTCCTTCCCGGCGCGCGCGCTGGTGCACGGCTCGCTGGGCGTCGGCGAAAGCTACATGGACGGCGGCTGGGACTGCGCCGACCTCGAGGGCATGCTGACGCGGGTGCTGGAGGCGCGCATCGACGAGCGTGTGCGCGGCTGGGACGACGCCTGGTTCGCGCTGCGCGCGCGGCTGGTCAACCTGCCGAAACGCCGCGCCTTCGAGATCGGCCGGCGCCACTACGACCTCGGCAACGACCTGTACCGCGCGATGCTGGGCAAGCGCCTCGTCTACAGCTGCGCCTACTGGCCCGCCGCGCGCGACCTGGACCAGGCCCAGGAGCACAAGCTCGACCTCTGCTGCCGCAAGCTCATGCTCGCGCCCGGCATGCGGCTGCTCGACATCGGCTGCGGCTGGGGCGAGGCGCTGCGGTTCGCGGCCGAGCGCTACGGCGTGCAGGGCTTCGGCGACACCGTCTCCGCGCAGCAGGCGGAGCTGGCGCGCGAGATCTGCCGCGGCCTGCCCGTCGAGATCCGGCTGCAGGACTACCGCGCGCTCTCGGGACGATTCGACCGCGTGCTGTCCATCGGCATGTTCGAGCACGTGGGCGCGAAGAACTACCGGCGCTTCTTCGAGGTCGCGCGCTCCTGCCTCGGCGACGACGGCCTGTTCCTGCTGCACACGATCAGCCGCGACCGCAGCTCGCAGTCGATCGACCCGTGGATCGGCAGGTACATCTTCCCGAACTCCATGCTGCCCTCGGCGGCGCAGGTCACCCAGGCGATCGAGGGCCTGTTCGTGATCGAGGACTGGCACTGCTTCGGGGCCGACTACGACCGCACGCTGCAGGCCTGGCGCGAGAATGTCGAGCGCGCGTGGCCGCAGCTCGGCGAGCGCTATGACGAGCGCTTCCGGCGCATGTGGCGCTACTACCTCGCGGGCTCGATGGCGACCTTCCGCTCCGGAAGGTCGCAGCTGTGGCAGCTCGTGCTGTCGCCGCGCGGCGTGCGCGGCGGCTACCGCGCACCGCGCTGAATCGCGATCAGAACGGGATGTCGTCGTCGAAGGACTCGGCGACGCCGGCGGCCTCGCCGCGCGTGCCCTTCTCCGGCGCGCGGTCCGCGACCCGATCCACGGGCGCGCTCGCAGCCTGCGCACCGCCGCCGCGGCCGCCCAGCATCTGCATCTCGTTGCAGACGATCTCGGTCGTGTAGCGGTCCTGGCCCTCCTTGTCCTGCCACTTGCGGGTGCGGATGCGGCCTTCCACGTAGACCTGCGAGCCCTTCTTCAGGTATTCCCCGGCGATCGTGGCGAGCTTGCCGAAGAAGGCGATGCGATGCCATTCGGTCGCCTCCTTCATCTCGCCGCTGGTCTTGTCCTTCCAGCGGTCGGTCGTCGCGACGCGGATGTTGGTGACTGCCTCGCCGCTCGGCAGATAGCGCGTCTCCGGATCCGCTCCGAGGTTGCCGACGATGATGACCTTGTTCACCGATGCCATATCAAACCTCCCCAGTGATCAATTTGCGTACTCTATGCTCATCCCACTGCCCCGGCACGACTTTGAGGCGCGCGATGCGCTCCGCGGGCACGATCTCGGCTTCGCGCACGCCGCGCACGCGGGCGAGGGCTTCGCGCAATCCATCGAGATCGACTCCGGCTGCAATGGAAAACGTAAGACTCGAAAGCTCGTTGACCGGCGCGCGCAATGGGCGCATTCCCGCGGCTACGGCCCCCCATAGGGCCGACAGCAAGGCGCATGTCGCAAATACCGCCGCTACTCCATACCGGTCCGCGACCCAGCCGCCGACGAGCCCGCCGAAGAAGAGGCCGAGCGTTTGCGTTGTGTTGTAGACGCCGATCGCCGCGCCGCGCGCGTGCGCGGGAGCAATGCGCGAAACGAGCGAGGGGAGCAGGGCTTCCAGGACATTGAACGCCGCGAAAAAGGCGAGCAGCAGAACCGCGAGCGCGGCGAGGCTCCTATCCATGAACGCGAGCCCCGTCTGCACCGCCAGAAGCAGCGCCACTGCGGCGACCATGACG
>DATBMQ010000280.1:0-4617 GCA_036554765.1 Steroidobacteraceae bacterium
GCGTTGCGCGACGAGCCGGGACTTTGCCGGGCAACCCTGCCGGTGCGCACGTTCCGCTTCGCACCTTGGTCCTTCGCCGTCGACTACAGCCCGACATCGGCCACGATGGCTTACGCCAAATTGAGCCGCGGGCATCGCGCCGGCGGTTACAATATCCGTGGCGCGACTCCAGTCGACCTCGACACATTCGAGCCGGAACAGGTTACGGCCGCTGAAGTCGGCGCCAAGGCGGACCTGTTCGGCGACCGGCTGCGGCTCAACCTGGCGTTGTTCCGGTCGAAGTTCGACGACATCCAGCTGACGCAGCTCGAATTGACCGCGCCGGGCCTGCGTGGCGTGCGATTCATCGCGAACGGGGGCAAGGCGCGCATCGAGGGCGGTGAACTCGAGGTGACTGCCGTGCTGGGCCGGCTGCGATTGGGCGGGCACTATGCGGTCACGAGGCCGAAGTTCACCGAGCTTGATCCGCAGGTGGAGGGAGTCACCCTTGATTCCGACTTCCCGCTGACGCCGAGGTGGACCGCAGGTTTGACGGCGGATCTGTCCATCGAATCCGCATCCTGGGCATTCGGCGTTCACGCCCACGGCGCGTGGCGCGACGACGTGCCGTTCTCCTTTGACGCATCCTCAACGCTGCGTCAGCCATCATTCGGCTTGTTCAATGCCATGCTCTCCGCGCGGCACGAGCCATCCGGAGTGGAACTGAGCGTGTGGGGACGGAACCTGGCGGACAAGCGCTACGTCAGCCGCGCATTCGACTCCAGTTATTTCATCACCGCCGTGCCTGGCGACCCGAGAACGTATGGGCTCACGCTCCGCTACCGGCCACCCAGTCGATGACGCACGCCCGACCATGCTAACCTAGCGCCCCGTTTCCTGCGGGCCGCCGCCACAACCCATGCTGCAGACCATTCACGACAAGCTGAAGGGCATCTTTGCGATCACGATCCTCGCCGCGCTCGGCATCGTGTTCGTGTTCTGGGGAGTGGACGTCAGCGTCGGTACATTCACCAAGGCCCGCGGCATCGAGGTCAACGGCCGCGAGATCGATGTCGCGGACGTGTTGCGCTCCTACCAGGATGAGCTGTCGCGCTACCAGGCGGCCTTCGGCGAGGCCGGCGTGCCCGAGGACATGCGCAAGGAGCTGCAGCGCAGCGCGCTCGATCGCGCGGTGCAGTCGGAGCTCCTGCGCCAGCGGACGCGCAAGCTCGGCTACGCCGCGAGCGACGCGCAGGTGCTGGAAGCCATCCGGCAGGTCCCGGCCTTCCAGGTCGCGGGCCAGTTCTCGGCGGATGCCTATCACGCGGCGCTGCGCGCGGCGAACCTGTCGCCGGAGCAGTTCGAGGCCGAGCAGCGCCAGTTCGTGCTCGCGCGCCAGCTCGACCGCGGCGTCTCCGCTTCCGCCTTCGTGCTGCCGGCGGAATTCGAGCGTGCGGTGACGCTCAGGCTCGAGGCGCGCGAGATCGGCTGGGCGGTCGTGCCGGGAACCGCGTTCACGAACGCGGTCACGCTGGACGAGGCGGCCATCGCCGCCTTCTACGAGGCGCACAAGGACCGCTACATGACCGAGGAGCGCGCCGACGTCGCCTGGATCGAGCTGAACATCGACCAGCTGGCGGCGGCGGTGACGATCGATGAGGCGCAGTTGCGCCAGTTCTACGAGGAACATCAGGCGCGCTACACCACCGCGGGCCGGCGCCGCGCGCGGCACATCCTCATCGAAGCCGGTGGCGACGCGGCGGCCGCCGAGGCGCGTGCCAGGGCGGCCTACCAACGGGCGAAGTCGGGCGAGGACTTCGCGAAGCTGGCGCAGGAGCTGTCCGACGACCCCGGATCGAAACAGCAGGGCGGCGACCTCGGCTTCGCCGAGCGCAGCGATTTCGTCGCCGCCTTCGCCGATGCGGTCTGGGACATGCAGCCGGGCGAGATCCGCGGCCCGGTGAAGAGCGATTTCGGCTGGCACGTCATCAAGCTCGAGGAGATCGCCGCCGAGCAGACTCGCAGCTTCGAGGAGATGCGCGCCGAGCTCGAGAGCGAATTGCGCCGCTCGGAGGTTGAAAAGGCCTACGGCGACCGCCAGGAGGAACTCGACACGCTCGCGTTCGAGGCCGCGGGCGACATCGAGTCCGTGGCGTCGAAGATGAATCTCCCCGTCCGCAGGGTGGCCGGCTTCACCCGCGCCGGCGGTGGCGAGCTGGGCTCGTCGCGCGCGCTGATCGAAGCGGTGTTCGCGGCCGACACGCTGGCGGGTCGCGAGCTGCGCACGGTCGAGCTCGCGCCCGGCCGGGTCGTCGCGCTCGGCGTGACGTCGCATGCGCCGGCCGTGCCGCGCACGCTCGACGACGTCCGCCTGCTCATCGTCAATGCGGCGCGCCTGGAGCAGGCGCAGAAGCTGGCGGCCGAAAAGGCAGCGGCGGTCGTGAATGAGCTCCAGTCCGGCGCCGACTGGGATCAGGCGACCAAGGCCTGGCAGGGCATGGGCGGGGCCCTGCGCCTCGCGCGGCGCGACGACCCGCAGATTCCGCCCGAAGTGAGCGCCGCCGCGTTCCGCGCGCCGGCGCCGCAGGGCAAGCCGAGCTATGGCACGACGATACTCGCGAGCGGCGACAGCGCGATCTGGCGCGTCACTGCGACGCGTCCGGGTGCACTCGCGGCGCTCTCGCCCGAGGAGCGGGGGGAGCAGGACCAGCAGGCGCGCCAGCGGTCGGAGTACACGGACGCCGCGGTCTACGTCACGGCCATGCGCGCAAACGCGGAAGTCGACGTCAACCCGCAGCTGTTCGAGTAGGCCTTCCGGTCGCCGGGCGTGGGCACGGCTTGACCATTGATTCTTGGGCCGATTTTCAGGCCCGTTGCGCATTTCCCCGGGCGCAGGACTAGGATATCCGCCAACCCGCAACTAACAAGCGGGACCAAGGGGGATGAGTATGCGTGGCCGCAATCTGGTCGTGGCATCGACTATTGCTGCGCTGTCCCTGTTCGCTTCCGGAGCATGGGCCGTGCAGACAGGCGTTCAAGTCACGGGAGTCAACCCCGGGGACATTGCTTCCGGAACCATTTCATTCGGCAGCCAGCCGGCCCAGGCGCTGGTCAGCCGGGACGACTGCGAGCAGCAGAAGAAGGAGGGTGAGGATTGCGACCGCGCATTCCTGTGGTTCGCTCGAACCAATTCCGCTCCGGCGGTCGGCACGGCGGTGAAGGTGACGCTGACCGACCGCAACGGCAACACGACGACCGGGACGGGTACGGTGACCGAGAATGGCGTGCGCGTCAGCGTGCCGGCATTCCCGAGTGCTCCTTCGCCGCGCACTGCCTCGGCAGGGGCGCCCGGGTTCCGGGTGAATCTGGGCTACGGCGAGCAGATGCTGCCGGCCGACAGCGGCGGCCTCGGCATCCGCTTCATCGCCGGCACTCCGGGCAGCGAAACCTTCATCCTGCAAAGTCCGGAAGACTTTGACGGCGAGTCCGGCTCCATCCGCGTTTCGACGCCCTTTGGTCCCATGGTCATGGGCCGGCGGACGTACCTTGGCCTGATGGCCTACTACGGCAACTGGGACGATGACGAGTCCGTGGCGTTTCCGGTAGGGGCGGAGTCGCGCGGCTGGGCGTACCAGGTCGAGAGCGCTCCCGGCGGCAGCACGGGTATCGCATTCCCGGGGACCGTCCCGCTCGACCTGACCTTGCGACACGAGATCAAGGAGTGGGGCTTCGGCTTCAATTTCATGACCGACCCGTACAAGAACTTTTCTTACGGGCTAGGGCTCCGGTACAGCCAGTTCGACCAGGACATTGAACAGACGGTGACGTCACCGACATTCACCGGCGCCAATTTCGTCGGCGCGGAGATGACCCAGGGCGTGCGGGACCGGTACCTGCTGCTGCCGCTGACGGTGCGCCGCTACTGGAACCTGCGCCAGAACGTGAGTCCGTTCGTCCAGGGCATGTTTGCGCCCGGGTATTACGACTCGGACCTGAGCGGCTCGTTCCTGTCCACCTGCAACCTGTGCCCGGCGGACCAGCAAATGCTGCTGCAATTGATGGACGACAGCGACAGCGGATTCACCTGGGAGGCGGGCGCCGGGATGGGGGTCGATTTCCGCTTCAGGAACGGTTTCCTGCTCGGGCTGTTTGGCAGCTACGGCTATCGCGACCACATCAGCTACGCCAACAACCGCGTGAGCCCGCTCGATGACCCGCCGAGCCTTGGCGACGACGACGCCAGTTACTGGAGGGCTGGCCTGAGTTTCGGCTACGAGTTCCGCGACTGAGCCCGAGGCCGGTCCCGGGGAGATGCCAGGCATCGCCCCGGGACCGGCAATACGGAGCCGATACCAGGAAGCCACTGTGCCCTCGCGTCCCGCACGCGACAGTCTCCATCGCAGCCTCCCGGGTCTTGTCTTGGGGGCGCTCCTGTTGCCGGCGCTGGCGATCGGCCAGCAATCCCAGTCGCTCGTGCTGCGGCCGAAGATCTACCCGCCCGCGGTGCCCGAGGTGACGGCTTCCTGCCCCGAGTGCCAGCCGCATGCGGATGAACACAACCGGATTGCGGGGCAGATCAACGCGCTGAACCGCGAACTGGCGTTCCGGCGCCGCGAAGTGGACCTGCAGCAGCAGGCC
>DATBMQ010000067.1:0-5553 GCA_036554765.1 Steroidobacteraceae bacterium
CGTGATCGGGTCCGACACCGTCACCCCGACGAGCTGCTTCGAGGCCGCCGTCATCAGCACGCCGAGGCCCGCAAACAGGAACATCGTGAGCGGCAGGCCGATCACCTGGCCGATCACCTGGCTCTTCTGCGAGTCCGCGAAGCGGCTGAAATCCGGGATGTTGAGCGACAGCGTCGCCCAGAACCCGACCATCGCGGTCAGCCCGCCGAAGAAATACTTGAGGAAGGGCGCGTCCTCGGGTCGCGACGCCGGCTGTGCGATCAGTTCGCTGACCGAGGCCTGCGGCCAGGCCCAGGCGATCAGGCCGATGCCGACCGCGAGCAGCATGGGCGCCGCCAGCACCTCGAGGTGCTTGATGGACTCGGAGCCCCGGATCACGACCCACACGTTGGCGACCCAGAAGATGAAGAAGCCCGCGACCTCGCCCTGGCCGCCGAGGCTCGCCCAGCCGTCCGACACGGCCGAGAGCAACAGGTGCACGGCGATGCCGCCGAACATCGTCTGGATGCCGAACCAGCCGCAGGCGACCAGCGCGCGGATCAGCGCGGGGACGTTCGAGCCCACGATGCCGAAGGACGAGCGCAGCAGCACCGGGAACGGGATGCCGTACTTGGTGCCGGGGAAGGCGTTCAGCGTCAGCGGCACCAGGATCACGACGTTGGCGGCCAGGATGGTCCACAGCGCCTCGGTGACCGAGAGCCCGAAGTAGGCGGTCAGCACGCCACCCAGCGTGTAGGTTGGCACGCAGATCGCCATGCCGACCCAGAGCGCGGCGATGTGCCAGTGGTTCCAGCTGCGCGCCGCCGCCCGCGTCGGCGCGATGTCGGCATTCCAGCGCGGGCTCGCGGTGACGTCGGTGCCCGCATCCAGCTCGCGGAAGCCGCCGATCGTCAGTTCGCGGCTCACCGTCCTGAGTTCGGCCATCGGCGGCGGCTCAGACCAGGGGCCCGTAGGTCTCCGGCCGCCGGTCGCGGAAGAACTGCCAGGTGTTCCTGACTTCGCGGACCATGTCGAGGTCGATCGTGTGCACGAGGAGCTCGTCCTTGTCGTAGCTCGCCTGCGCCTCGATCTTGCCGCGCGGGTTGACGATGTAGCTCGAGCCGTAGAACTCGCCCATCTTCGCCGCCCAGGGCTCCTCCTTGCCGACGCGGTTGATCGCGCCGATGAACACGCCATTCGCCGCGGCGGAGGCCGGCTGCTCGAGTTCCCACAGGTACTTGCTGAGCCCGGCGACCGTCGCCGACGGGTTCACGATGTACTCCGCGCCGCCGAGCGCCAGCGCGCGCCAGCCCTCGGGGAAATGGCGGTCGTAGCAGATGTAGACGCCGAGCTTGACGTAGGCGGTCTCGAACACCGGGTAGCCGAGGTCGCCGGGCTTGAAGAAGAATTTCTCGTAGAAGCCCGGGTCCACCTGCGGGATGTGGTTCTTGCGGTACTTGCCGAGGAAGGCGCCGTCGGCGTCGATCACGCCCGCGGTGTTGTAGTAGACGCCGGGCATCGCCTCTTCGTAAATCGGCACGACCATCACCATCCGGTGCTTCTTCGCGTACTCCTGCATGAGCCGCGTCGTGTGCCCGTCCGGGATGCGCTCCGCAGCCGCGTACCACTTGCGGTCCTGCCCCGGGCAGAAATAGGGCTGCGTGAAGACTTCCTGGAAGCAGAGCACCTGAACGCCCTTGGCGGCGGCCTGCTCGATGAACGGCACGTGCGCTCCGATCATGAGGTCGCGGATGCGGTCGGGCGCCATCGAGGTGTCGCCCTTGAGGCCCATCTGGATCAGGCCGCAGGTCAGCTTGCTCATGCGGATCTCTCCGGCAGCGCCAGCACTGGCACGGCAGTCTAAATCAAGGCCTTGGCGCGCGTCAGCCGGGTGGCGGCCCCGCACACCCGCCGATAGACTGCGACGGCATGCTGAAGACCGCGCTGATCTACGGCCTGGCGCTCGCCGCCGGCGCGCTGGCGCTGCAGTGGCTCGAATATCGCTGGTGGGTCCGGTCGCATGCGGGCGAGGTCTATGTCGCCCTGATCGCTGTCTTCTTCCTGGCCCTTGGCGTCTGGGTCGGCACGAGGCTCTTCCCGCGGCGCCCGCCGGTGGACGGATTCACGCCCAACGAGCTCGCCCTGGGCTCGCTCGGCATCACCGGCCGCGAATACGACGTCCTCCGCCTGCTGGCGGCCGGCCGCTCCAACAAGCAGATCGCGCGCCAGCTCGAGGTCTCGCCCAACACCGTGAAGTCGCACATCGCCCGCCTGTTCGAGAAGCTCAGGGCCGTGCGCCGGACCGAGGCGATCCTGATCGCCCGCGAACTCGGGCTGGTGCCGTAGCCGCGGGCCGTGACAACGGGTGAATCGTCGGCAATCACCCGTTCGGGCGATGTTGCCGCCGCCGGTTCTGCCACGTAATCCAGGCCGGTCACACAGGGGAGAACCTTCCATGTTCCGCAGCATCCTGACCTTCGGCCTGGCGGCCGGCGTCATCGTCGGCGTCCCGATGTTCTGGCTCCTGACCCAGTTCGGCGAGGGCTCGCTGCTCACGGGCTACACGTTGATGCTGCTGGCGCTCAGCCTGATCTTCGTCGGCGTGAAGCGGCATCGTGACCGGGCGCTGGGCGGCGTGATCCGGTTCCTGCCGGCCCTCGGCATGGGCCTCGGCATCAGCGCGGTCGCGGGCCTGGTCTACGTGGTCGGCTGGGAGTTCACGCTCGCGGTGACGGATTTCCGCTTCATCGAGGAGTACAGCAACGCCGCGGTCGAGGCCGCGCGCGCACGTGGCGCGTCGGCGGCCGAACTGCAGGATGTGGTCGAGAAGATGAACGAGTTCCGCCAGTCGTACGCGAACCCGCTCGTGCGGCTGCCGATGACCTTCATCGAGATCTTTCCGGTCGGCGTGCTGATCTCGCTGGTGTCCGCCGCGCTGCTGCGCAATAGCCGCTTCCTGCCGGCCCGCGTCAGAAACGGGCCGTGAGGCCGACGCGGAACGAGCGCGGCGCGCCGGTCGAGATGTTGTTGTTGTTGTGGGCGTTCGGGAAGTATTCCTCGTCGAGCAGGTTCTCGAGGTTGAGCTGCAGCCGCAGGCGCTCGGTGGGCGCGTAGAACACGGCGCCGTCCACGCGCGTGAAGCCGGGCAGCGTCACCGCGTTGTCCGCGGCCGCGAACATGCGGGTCTGGTGGATCACGCCCAGCCCCACGCCCCAGCTGGGCGTCAGCTCGAGCTTGTTCCAGAGCGATACGACATGCCGTGGCAGCTGCGCGAGCCGCTGGCCGCCCAGCGCGTCGGTCAGCTCGCCGTCCTGCCAGGCATAGCCGCCCTGGATGCTCCAGTTGTCGCGGATCCTGCCGGCGAGGCCCAGCTCGAAGCCCTCCGTACGCTGGCCGTCCACCAGCAGCGATTCGCCGGGCTGGTTCGGGTCCGCGATGACGACGTTGCTGCGGTCGAGCCGGAAGATCGCCGCGGTCAGCGCGAGGCCCTCGCGCAGGTCCCACTTCATCCCAAGCTCGGTGTTCTCGAACTCCTCCGGATCGAGCGCCTGGTTGCTCAGGTTGAGCGAATTGAGCTGCGCGCCCGCGCGCGGCATGTAGGTCATGCTGTAGCTCGCGTAGACCGACACCGGCTCGATGGGCTTGTAGATCAGGCCTGCGCGCGGCGACAGCAGGTCGTCACGGCTGCGGAATTCCTGGCCGCTGCGGTCGTTGCGGAAGTCGACGTCGAAGCGGTCGTAGCGCAGGCCGACGACGGCCTGGAAGCGCGGCGAAAACTCGATCTGGTCCTGCAGATAGACCGCGGCAATGCTCGCACGGCCGTGATTGTCGGCGTCGGTCGCGCTCTGGCGGAAGGTGACCGGCACCGAGATCGTCGGGTCGGCGAGCGGCGCCTGGTATGACGTCGCGGTGTCGTTGAAGTAGCCGGTATTGCGGAAATTGTCCGTGACCTGCTCGCCCAGCTCGACACCGGCCAGCATGCGATGGCCAATGGACCCGGTCTCGAATGCGAACTCGAGGTCCGTCTGGTTGAACAGGTTCTCCCGCAGCTGCTCGTTGTTGTAGGCGCTGATTGCCACCGTTCCGGCGCCGCCATCCACCGCGCCCGGGAAGACATTCTGGTAGAACTTGTCGTAGTCGGCGTACATCGTGCGATTGCGCAGCCTGACCCTGTCGCTGAAGTCGTGGTCGACGACGACCACGGCCTGGTTGACGGTCGCGCGCGTTCCACTCAGTTCCGGGTCGCCGAAGAAGGTGGAAGGATCCGTGTCGACCGGCCGGCCGGCCAGTGACGGGATGCCGCGGTCCGCTGTGCGCTCATAGTCGAAGTACTCGTAGGACAGGCGCAGCGTCGTGTCCTCTCCGAGCTGCAGTGCGGCGGTCGGGTTGATGCCGCGGCGCTCGAGGTCGAAGCCGTCGCGGTGGCTTTCCGAGTCCTCGACCATGCCGGTGAGCCTGAGCGCCAGCCGGTCGCCGACGCCGTCGCCGACGTCGAAGGTGGCGCGGCCATGCTCCCAGGAACCGCCTTCCACCGTGAATTCCCGCACCCGGTCCCACTGCGCCTGGCGCGTCACGCGGTTGATCACGCCGCCGGCGCCGGCGCGGCCGAAGATCATCGCGTTCGGGCCCTTGAGCGTCTCGACGCGGTCGACGTTGTAGAGGTCGCGGAAATACTCGACGTCGTCGCGCACGCCGTCGACGAAGAAGTCCGCCGTGGAGCTGTTGCCGCGCAGGATGATGGTGTCGCGGTTGCCCTCGCCCTGCGCCATGCCGGCGCCCGGCACGTAGCGGGCGACGTCCGCGAGGCTCTGCATGGACTGGTCGCGGATCAGGTCCCGCGTGACGACCGTCACCGACTGCGGGATGTCGCGCAACGGCGTGTCGGTTTTCATGGCGGAGCGGTTGTGCTCGTTCAGGTAGCCATCCGACTCCCGCTGGCCCGTCACCGTCACCCTGGGCAGCTGCGCGATCATCGCGACGCCTGCCTCATCCACCTGGGCCAGCGCCGACGAGGCGGCGGCGGCAAGGCCGAATGCCACGGCGATTCGGATTCTCGACATTTCCCTGCCCATCCTTAATACGAATAAGAATGATTCGCATTCAGGATACAGCCTGAGACGGCTTTTGCCAATAGGCAGGCATCCGTATTGACCCGTATGCCAATTCCGGGCCGGACAGGCGACTGTTTGCCCTGGAAAAAGGGCAAGAACCGATGTTCCAGGTCCGCATCCACGGCCGCGGCGGCCAGGGGGTCGTGACCGCCGCCGAGTTGCTCGCGGTGGCGGCCTTCCGCGAGGGCCGTCATGCGCAGGCGTTCCCCAGCTTCGGCTCCGAACGCACCGGTGCGCCGGTGGTCGCCTTCTGCCGCCTGGACGACCGCCCGATCCGGCTGCGCGAGCCGATCATGACGCCCGACGCACTCATCATTCAGGACCCTACCCTGCTGCATCAGGTCGACGTGTTCAGCGGCCTGGTCCCCGACGGCTACGTCCTCATCAACACCACGCGGTCCCTCGACGAGCTTGGCCTCGCCGAATTCCTGGGCCGCTTCCGGCGCGACCGCATCTGCACGGT
>DATBMQ010000104.1:0-3723 GCA_036554765.1 Steroidobacteraceae bacterium
AAAGGAATTTTGATCATGAAGATCATGAAAGCCCTGATTGGCTCGCTCCTGCTCGCGG
Organism: Steroidobacteraceae bacterium; assembly: GCA_036554765.1. Lineage (GTDB taxonomy): Bacteria > Pseudomonadota > Gammaproteobacteria > Steroidobacterales > Steroidobacteraceae > SCUD01. Next base: position 59 of record DATBMQ010000104.1, read on the forward strand.
CTGTGCCGCTGGCGGCACAGGCCGATGGGATGAGCTACTCGTACGTCGACCTCGGCTACAACGAGATCGACATCGACGGCGCCCCGAGCGGCGACGGCTTCGGCCTGCGCGGCTCGGTCGGCTTCGCGGAGAACTTCTTCGCGTTCGCCGAATACTCGACCTTCGGCTTCCCGGGCAACCTCGACGTCGACTTCTACTCGATCGGCCTCGGCGGCCGCATCGGCATGTCCGACAAGGTGGACCTGGTCGGCCGCGCGGGCTACGCGAAGGCGGATGCCTCGGCGGGCGGCTTCTCGATCGATGACGACGGCTACGTGGTCGCGGCCGGCGTGCGCGCGGAAGTCGCCGAGGGCCTCGAGCTCGACGGCAACGTGATCTACACCGACTTCGGCAGCGGCGCCGACGACACCGAGCTCGCGGTCGGTGGGCGTTACTTCTTCACGGAGAACTTCGCCGCCGGCGCCGAGTTCCGCACGGGCGACGATGCCGACACGATCTTCGTGGGCGTGCGCTTCGCGTTCTGAGGCCTGACGGCCTGATCGATGACGGCGGCCGGGGAATCCCCGGCCGCCGTTTCTTTTGCGGTATCGTTTCCGCATGACTGGCACCGCCGGCATCCTGCTCGCGAACCTCGGCACGCCCGAGGCGCCGACTGCGCCGGCCGTGCGCCGCTTCCTCGCGGAATTCCTCTCCGACCGGCGGGTCGTGGACCTGCCGCGCCTGCTGTGGCTGCCGGTTCTCTACGGCGTCATCCTGAACATCCGCCCGCGCCGCAGCGCCCGCGCCTATCGCGAGATCTGGACCGCAGCCGGCTCGCCGTTGCTCGTCAACACGCTGGCGCTGGCGCGCAAGCTCGAGCCGCGCATCGCGGCGCTGCTGGGCGGCCCTGCCGCCGTCGCCGCCGGCATGACCTACGGCAATCCCTCGCTCGCCGCCGCGCTCGAGGACCTGCGCGCGCGCAACGTTGCGCGCGTGGCCGTGCTGCCGCTCTATCCGCAGTATTCGGCGAGCACGACCGAGTCCGTCTTCGACCGCGTGGCTGCGGCGCTGGCGACATCCGGCTGGCGGCCGGCGCTCACGCGCGTGCGCGATTACCACGACGATGACGGCCACCTGGCCGCGCTCGCCGATTCGCTCGCCCCGCAGCGGGCGGCGATCGCCGCGGGCGCGCACCTGCTGTTCTCCTTCCACGGCCTGCCGCAGCGCTACGTGGACGCGGGCGATCCCTATGCCTCGCAATGCGTGACGACCGCAAACCGGGTCGCGGAGCGGCTCGCGCTGCCGGCGGATGGCTGGTCGCTGAGTTACCAGTCGCGCGTCGGGCGCGAGCGCTGGCTGATGCCCTACACGGAGGAGCGCCTCAGGGAACTCGCGGCCGCGGGCACGCGCCGCCTGGTCGTCTGCTGCCCGGGATTCGCGGTGGACTGCCTCGAGACGCTGGAGGAGATCGCGATGCGGGGCCGCGAGACGTTCATGGCGGCGGGCGGCGAGTCCTTCGAGTACGTGCCGGCGCTGAACGACGGCAGCGCCCAGGTCGAGAGCCTCGCGCGCCTCGCCGTGCGCGCACTGGGTGCGCGCGCGTGATCGGGCGCTTTCACGAGATCAGCGTGCACGCGCCGGACGTGCTCGCCTCGCTCGAGTTCTACGAACGGCTCGGCTTCGTGCAGGCTTCCACGGGCGAGGCCTGGCCCTATCCCTACGCGGTGGTCACCGACGGGCGCATCGGCATCGGCCTGCACCAGCAGGAGTTGCCGTCGTCGCCGCTGCTCGCATTCGTGCTGCCGGACCTGCTGCGCGAGCTCGGCGCGCTGGAAGCGCAGGGCATCGAGGTCGCGGATCGCGTGCTCGGCGCGGACGCCTTCAACCAGGCCTCGCTCGAGGCGCCCGGCGGCCTGCGGCTGCGGCTGCTGGAAGCACGCACTTATTCTCCCGTCCACCGGCCGCCGGGTTCGACGTCGCGGCTCGGCTGGTTCGAGCAGATTGCGTTGCCGGTGGCGGATGCCGAAGGCGCCGCGCGCTACTGGGAGCGGCTCGGCTTCGTGCCCGCGGGGGAAGCGGAGGAACCGCTCCCGCACCTGGGACTCACCAGCGATGCGCTGAGCCTCGCATTGCTGCCGCCCGGCTCGTTCACCGGGGCCGCGCTGGTGTTCACGCATGCCGCGATGCCCGAGCGCATCCGGGCATTGCGCGACGCCGGGCTTGCATTCGCGCGGCGGCTGCCCGCGGGACTCGACCCGGAACGCAATGCCATCCTCATCGCGCCCGAGGGCACGCAGTTCCTGCTGACCGCCGGATCATGAGCCGCCGGCTGCCCGCGCTCGCCCTGGCACTCGCGGCGCCCGCCGCCGCCGCCTGGGTGCCCTGCAACAGTCCGGAGATCACCGCACCCGTCGCGGTGCGGCGCGAGGCGCCGGCCTATCCGCCCGCCGTGCGCGAAACGGGCATCGAAGGCTCGGTCGAGGTCGCGCTCACCGTGCTCGCGGACGGCGGCGTCGGCTGGGCGCGCGTGGTGCGCGCCGAGCCGCGGGGCTACTTCGAACAGGCGGCGATCGCGGGCGTGCGCGCCTGGCGGTTCGAGCCGGCGCGCGCCGGCGGCCGCGCGATCGAGTGCCGCATGCTGACGCGCGTGGTCTTCACGCTGGTGGACACGGTGGATGCGGCCACGTCCGGCGCGGGCGACCGGCCCGCCCCGGCCTACCCGGCGCGGCTGCTCGCCGAGCGCGTCGAGGGCTACGTGGAAGTCGAGTTCGAGCTCGGCGCCGACGGCGCAGTCGCGAATGCGCGCGCGATCACCGCGATGCCGCGCGGCGAGTTCGAGGGCGCGGCGCTGGCGGCGATCCGCCGCTGGCAGTTCGCGCCGCCCGACCAGCCCGGCGAGCGGCGCACGCGCCGCTTCGAGTTCCGCCTGCCGGACTCGACGCTCGACGTGGTGCCGCCCACGCTGCTCGCGAGCGCCCCGTTTCCGATCGCCGCCTGCCGGGGCCGGATCCGCGGACGCGTCGCGCTCGAAGTCGCGACCGATGCCACCGGCAGGGTGCAGCAGGCGCGCATCCTGTCCGCCGAGCCGCAGGGCCTGTTCGATGCGACCGCGCGCGCGATTGCGCGCGGCTCGCGGCTCTCGCCGGCCTGGCGCGACGGGCAGGCGGTGGCGGCGACCGCGCTGCTCACGCTCTACTTCGACCCGGAGAAGGCGACCTGCCCGGGCGGGCTGGGCCCCGAGCGCGACCCGGGTCCTGCGCCACGGCCGCAACCGAGAGTCTCCCGCGTCGATGAATGGCCCGCCCCGCGCGGCGGGTGGTGACACGAGCTCTACGGGAACCGCGCTGACCGGCTAAAATGCCTGCACGGCCGCATCCTCGCGGCCCTCGAACGCACGGGAGTCCCTGATGAAGCGCATTCCGGTCGCGGCCATGGCCGCCCTGGCATCCCTGTCGGCCGTGGCCGACGAAGGCATGTGGACCTTCGACAACCCGCCGCGCGAGGCCATCGCCTCGAAGTACGGCGTCACGCTCGATTCCGCATGGCTCGACCGCGTACAGCGCGCCACGGTCCGGCTCGAGAGCGGCTGCACCGGCTCCTTCATTTCCGCCGACGGGCTCGTGCTCACGAACCATCACTGCGGCGAGGAATGCATCGCGCAGAACTCGACGCCCGAGAACGACCTG
>DATBMQ010000137.1:0-5045 GCA_036554765.1 Steroidobacteraceae bacterium
GCGGGGCTGTGCTGGGTCGCCGCCAGCTTCGGCATCAACTACCTGTTCGAGCGCAAGCCCTTCGCGCTGTTCCTCGTGAACGGCGGCTATCACACCGTGCAGTTCACGCTGTACGGGCTGATCCTCGGGCTCTGGCATTGAGGCGCGCCATGAGGATCGCGACTGCCGGTGTGGCGCTTGCCGCCCTGCTCTGCCCCGCCCTGGCGGGCTCCACGGACTCGCCCCTGGCGCCGCTCGCCTTTCTCGCCAGCCACTGCTGGACGACGCAGATCGATGGCGGCCGTGAGACGGACACGCACTGCTACGAATGGATGCACGACGGCCGGCAGTTGCGCGACCGTCACGTCGTGCGCGGCGACAAGCCGGATTACCTCGGCGAGACCGTGTACGCCTGGAATGGCGAGCGCAGGCGCGTCGAGTTCCGCTACTGGAACTCGATCGGCGGCCAGAGCGATGGCCATCTCGAGGTTGCCGCCGACGGCACGCTGAAGTTTCTGGACGACCGCTATGTCGGACCGGACGGCGTGGCCTACGTCTTCGCGAGCGAAATGACGCGGCAGGCCGAGGACGAGTACCGCATCCTCACGCGCTACCGGGAAGGCGAAGCCTGGAAGGAAATGTGGACGCGGCATTTCAGGCGCGCGGCAGCGGCCGCCGCCCCGCCTGCTCCGGCCGGCCCCGAGGCACTGGCGGCCGGCGTCGCCCAGTTGCGGCAGGCGGTCGGCGAATGGAACGTCGTCACGACGCAGTACGCCGAGGACGGCTCGATCGCCCGCACCATGCCCGGGACCTACCGCTTCGAATGGGTCGTGCCGGACCGCGTCCTGAGCGGCCGCTCCGACATTCCCGAGCAGGGAACGGCGTCGGGGATCCTCTTTTTCGTGCGCGAGCGGCGCGCGACGATCGAGATGGTCTCGGTCGGCGCCGACGGCCACCCCTGGGTCATGACCGGCCCGGTGGACGGCGAGACGCGCACCACACCGCCGACGCCGCTGGCCGACGGCCGCTCGATGCAGCTGCGCTTCACGCGGTTCAACGTCGAGCCGGACCGCTTCGAGTCGAGGATGGAGGTGAGCATGGACGAGGGCCGGACGTGGAAGCCCGGCAATCACCAGGTATTCACCCGGTCGACGGCGAAGGAAGCCGGCTGAAGCGCGCGCCGGGCAGGCCGGCTATTTCTTCGGCGCCTTGTCCGCGATCGCGAAAGTCGCGAGCGTCGTCTCGAATTGGGCGACGTCGCGCTTGAAGTAGTGCAGCAAGGCGGCGTCGTAACCGACCAGGAAGATCCCCTGCGGTGAATTGGCGCCGACGATGATCGCCTGGTAGCGCACCGAGCCCATGTCCACCGACGCACGGTAGGCCACGTGCACGCGGAACGCGGGCCGCCCGGCCAGCAGCGCCGGCTCGTTCGACAGGATCTCCACGCCCTGCAGCGAACCTGCCGCGGTCATCTCGGCCACGTATTTCTCCGCGAGCTCCTGCGGCATCATTTCAGGGTTCGAGTCCTGCTTCAGTGCACGGAAGGCGTTCTTGTGCTTGCGGAAGTCGACGAAGATCTGCTGCAGCCAGACGCCGTCGCGCGTCGCGACCGTCTCGTCGCCGAACGGCATTTTCACCCAGCGCCAGCCGGCGGGATACTGGATCGAATAGCCGCTCGCCTTGTGCGTGAAGGGCGTGCCCTCGGCCACCAGCTTCCAGGCCATCGCCGGCGCCGCGGCCACGACGCCCAGCAGCAATACAGCCACGCGGGTCGTCAGCGTCCTCATGGCTCGAGTTCCTTGTCCAGTGCCTCGATGTACTGGCGCGCATAGCCGCTCTGCTTCGGGTCCGGGACCCGCTCGACGTAGCGGCGGAAGAGTTCCAGCGCGCGCGCCTTGTCGCCGGCGCGGTAGTGGTGCATCGCGAGCGCCTGCCAGGTCGGGCCGAATTCCGGTGACTCGACGATCGTCCGCTCGTATTCCTCGAGCGCGCGGGCCGCATCCGCCGCGCGCTGCGCCTCGATTTCCGCCGGGCTGCGCCGGTCCTTCGAGTCCTTCTTCGCCTTCTCGGCCCGCAGCCGGAGTCCGTCGGCGAGGTAGAAGCGTGCGTGCGGGGGCAGCGTGCCCAGCAGCTTTTCGTCCTCGAGCAGGAACACCAGCACCTTGCCGTTGCCCGCACGGTGGATCTGCTCGAGCGCGTTCATGCGCGCGCGCAGCGTGACTTCGCGATAGCGATCGACGTACCTCTCTCCCGGCGGCGGCGACTCGCCGCCGAACTCGGTCAGGGTCTCGACGCGCTCTTTCACCGCCGGATGGCTCGCGAAGAAATACGGCCCCTGGCCGACATGCCGGGCGGTCAGTTCGCGTTCGAGCCGCGCGAACGCCTCGGCGCCCGCGCGGGCGTCGTAGCCCACGGCCACCATGCGATCGAACCCGCCGCGGTCGGATTCGCGCTCGAAGGATCGCGAGAAGCCCGCCATGCTGGAATAGGCGATGATCGACACGAGGTCGGGCGGCACGCCAAACCCCGCGGCCGTGATTCCGGCCAGCAGCGTGATCACCGAGGTGCTCTTGGCGGTCTTGACGTGCCGGTACATGTGGTCGCCCGTCACGTGCGTCCCCTCGTGGCCCAGCACCGAGGCGAGCTGGGCCTCGTCGTCGAGCCGCAGCAGCGTGCCGGTATTGAAGTAGATGCCGCCGGTCGCGACCGCGAAGGCGTTGAACTCGGGGTCGCGGAAGGTGCGCACGCGCAGCTTTCCCTTCATCTCGGGGAACATGCGGTCCGTCACTTCCTGGAGGTAAGCGTTCAGTTCCGGGTCGTCGAACAGGATCTCGCTGTGCTCGATCTGCGCCTCGAACTTCTTCGTCTCGAACTCGATGCGCTCGCGCTGCTCGGCCTCCTCGATCGCCAGCGCCGCGCCGGCGTGGAGCAGGAGCGATGCGGCCAGGACGAGGGACGGCTTCATGGATGCGGCCCGGGTCAGAACGGAGCGAACTTCACGAGCTTGCTCTCGGGAAAGCCGCTGAACATCTGCGTCACGACCTCGAGCGCGGTCTCCGGCTTGCGCACGTCGCTGCCGGTCATGCCGAAGACCTGGGCGCCGCTGCGGTGGTTGAACCACTTCACCTCGCCGCTGTGCAGGTCCACGATGCCGGCGAACACGAAGGTGCCGCCCCCGCCCCCATAGGCGCCCGCGGCCGCGGCGAGAAGTTCGAGGAAGACGGCGCCGCCGGTCTGGGCGACCTGGGCGCCGGCGATCAGGAAAGCGTAGTCCGCCTCCGACGCGTCGGCCAGGAACCCGAGTCCGTCGCCGAGCGTGTAATCGAAGTTCGTCTTCTTCTCCGCCCAGGCCTTGCCGCCGTACTGCAGCAGCGACGTGACGGTATTGCCGACGATCTTGAAGAGCTCCACGTGCTCGCGCAGCAGGCCCTTGGTGTCGCCGTCGAACTCCGGCAGGGCGACGACCTGGAACCGGTCGTCCTGCTGCAGCATCCTGATGGCGGCGTCGCCGAGCGCGAATTTCGCGGTTTCGGTCCAGTCCGGCACCGCTTCGATGCCGGCGACCGACTTCTGGTACACGGTGAACTCCACCGGCAGCATGACGATGCGCTTGGCGCCCGCGCGCGGCGCGACGGCGGCTGCGGCGGCCGGCGCCGCGGCGGTCGTGGAGTCCTCGAGTGCTGCCGAGTCTTCGAGAGCCGCGGAGTCGTCGGGGGCCGCGGAGTCGTCGGGGGCCGCGGATTCGTCAGGAGCCGCGGATTCGTCGGGAGCCGCGGGGGCCTCGGGCTCAGCAGGCGGCGCGGGCTGTTCCGCCTGCGGTGCGGGACCCTGCGCTTCGGGTGGCGGCGGTTCCTGCGCGAAGGCGAGGTTCGCGCACAGGCACAGCACCGCCACAGCCAGGACCCGGGCCGGCAGCAATTGGATCATGGTGGTCTGGGCTCCCCTTCTCACCCGGAAGCCTACGCCATCGCCCGGGCTTGTCCAGAGCCCTCGCCCGCCGCGAACAGCGGCGGCAGCGGGCAGTGCAGCGCCGCGCAGATGGCGCGCAGCAGCTCGGATTCGGCGACGGTCATGCGCAGGTCGTGCGAGATCGTGCGCACCAGCGCCTGGACCACCATTTCCTTGGCGGCCGGCTGCAGGCCGTCGAGGCGCGTCAGCGCGTGGTCGAGCCGCGGCGGCCAGTGGCCCTCGCGCTTGAAGGGCGGCCGCACGCGCGGCAGCAGCTCCTCCATCCCGATCTCGTAGGCGCGCTGCGCCGCGGTGTCGTCCTCGCTGCCGTGCATCGCGAGGATGGAGAACAGGATCTGCAGCTCGTGGCGCGTCGCGTGCAGCGTCAACTGCCCGGCCACGCGGCGCCGCGGGTCGAGCTCGTCCTGCAGCTGCACCTGCGAGAGCTTGCGCATCGCGTAGGCGAACACCGAGATGCGCCCTTCGCGCGTCAGCAGGCCGTTCAGGCACTTCAGCAGCGCGACGCGCTCGGCGCGCGCGAGCTGGTGCAACGACCCGAACACCTGCAGCAGCGCCGGCATGCGCTGCACCGCCGTGAGCGCGTCCACCTGGGGCAGCAACCCGGTCACCGCGTCGTGGAAGTCGCCGCCGAGCTGCGCGTGGATGAACGGCAACTGCCGCTGGCGCGCCTCGCTGGTCGGGTCGAGCGCCAGCGCGAGGAACAGCGCCGCGGCGCGCTCGGGATCGCGCGCGAGCTGGCGGATGCCGGGCGGCAGCGACGACAGCAGCCCCTGCGCCTGCAGCACGTGCTCGGTGCCGGGATTGCCGACCAGACCGGCGACCGTCGCGGGCGCGAGCACGATGGCGCCCTCCAGCAGGCCGGGGAGCTTCGCGGCCGCCCCGGGCTTCGCCTCGGCGCCACCGGCCTGCTCCGCGCGCTCCTCGTTCATGCGCTGGCGCATGACCTCGAACTCCTTCGGGTCGAAGCCAGGGTCGATCTCGCGGATGCGCTCCTCCAGCGGCGGATGCGTGGCGAAGGCGCGCTGCACGCCCGCGGCGAACAAGAGGTGCGCCACTTCCTCCGCGTCCGTATCCATGAATCGCGAGCCGACGCCCAA
>DATBMQ010000200.1:0-5672 GCA_036554765.1 Steroidobacteraceae bacterium
GGCCTGCCGGCGTCGATCCTGACGGCGACCGGCAAGGGCGAGGCCGAGCCGGTGGACAGCAACGCGACCGCCGAGGGCCGCGCCAACAACCGGCGCGTCGTCATCCGCGGCTCGCGCTGAGCTGAAGCAGGGCTGAAACCGGGGCCGGTCCCGCAGGGGGCCGGCCCTTTTCTTCGCCGCGGCGGGCGTTTTGCCATATTTTTGCGCCCCCCGTCACGGCCCGTGAGCCCGCGCTTTGTCACTGTGCGGGATACCAGCCACCGGTCCCGGATTGCACGTCCTTGACCCGCTACCGCCAGATTCCCGTCGCAGACCTCGAGATCGGCATGTACGTGTCCGAGCTCGACCGCCCGTGGCTGGAGACGCCGTTCCTGTTCCAGGGCTTCGTGATCCGCAGCGACGAGGAACTCGACGCGCTGCGCCGACACTGCCACCTCGTCACGGTGGACACCCGCGGCGAGGACGCCGAACCGGCAACTGCGCCGGTCGAGCCGCGCCGCCCGCGCCGTCCCGCAGAAGCGGTGCGCGAGCTGAAGGCCGAGATGAAGCAGGCCTCCGGCATCCACATGGCGGTGTTCGAGTCGATCGAGAGCGCGATGGGGACGCTGCGCGACTCCGGCAAGCTGGACCTGCGCCGCCTCGAGTCCGCGGTCGAGCCGATGGTCGCGAGCGTACTGCGCAATCCCGCCGCGATGTCCTGCCTGATGCGCATCCGCCGCAAGGGCGGCTATCTCTATTCGCATTCGCTGGCGTCCTCGGTCTGGGCCGCCGTGCTCGGGCGCGAGATCGGGCTCGACCGCGACGCGCTCAGGGCCGTGGCGCTCGGCGCGATGTTGCTCGACGTCGGCAAGACGCGCCTGCCCGAGGCGATCCTCGGCAAGCCCGGCAAGCTGGATGCGGCGGAACTCGCGCTCGTGCGCCGCCACGTCGAATACGGTCTCGACCTGCTGAAGCAGGCGGGGACGGTGGACCCCCGCGTTGTGGAAATGGTCGCGTACCACCACGAGCGCTACAACGGCTCGGGCTACCCGGCAGGCCTGCGCGGCGCGGCGATCCCGGTGTACGGGCGCATGGCCGGCATCGTGGACACCTACGACGCGATGATTACATCGCGGCCGTACGCGAGCACGCAGTCGTCCTACGGCGCGCTCCGGCAGTTGCGCGCCTTGTCCAATATCGAGTTCCAGTCCGAGCTGGTGGATCAGTTCACGCAGGCGATCGGCATGTTCCCGACCGGCACGCTGGTGCTGCTGAACACCGGCGAAGTGGCCGTGGTCACGGCGCAGAGCCGCATCCGTCGGCTGCGGCCCGAGATCATGATCATCCTGGACGCCGACAAGCAGCCGCTCGCCGAATTTCGCGTCGTGGACCTGAACCAGATCTCGCCGACCGCGGACGACCCGTCCTCGCTCTGGATCGAGAGCGGTCTCGAGCCCGGAGCCTTTGGCGTGGATCCCGCCGAGTACTACCTGAACTGATGCGATGAGCACCGCCCTGCCACAGCCCGCCGGCAGCATCGGCTACACGGATTGCCTCGAGGCGATCCGCGGCCGGCTCGCCGCGCGCGGCAGCCGGCTGTTCGGCATGGCGGTGCTGGTCATCTACGTGCACCAGCTCGAACGCCTGTACGCGCGCGCCGGGCATGCGGCCGCGGACCGCATGCTCGACGAGTTGCGCAACCGCCTGTCGCAGGTCGCCAGGCCCGGCGACTACTTCGCACGCCTGGGCGACCGCAAGTTCGTGTTCGTGCTTTCGAACCTGCGTAACGAGGGCCATGCGATGCTGGCCGCCAACAAGATCCTGCGCACCGGCGCCGAACCGCTGGCCGCCGGCGGTGAGCAGGCGAGCATCCGGCTCTCGGTCGGCATCGCCATGTTCCCCGCGCACGCGCGCGCACCGGAGGCGCTCATGCAGTGCGCCGAGACCGCACTGCTGCAGGCCTGGAAGACCTCGCAGCCGATGGTCGCCTACGCACCGCGCGAGGCGGGGGAACTGGCTGCGGGCTGGGACCTCGAGACGCAGCTGGCCGCGGCGCTCGAGCACGGCGACCTCGTGCTCGCCTACCAGCCCAAGCTCTCGCTGCCGGACCTGCGCGTGACCGGCGCCGAGGCGCTGATGCGCTGGCACCGGCCGGATGCGGGCAACGTGCCGCCCGAGATCTTCATCGATCTCGCGGAGATGACCGGCCAGATCGACCCGCTGACGCGCTTTGCCGTGCACCGCGCGCTGCGCCAGCTCGCGGAGTGGCCGAAGACGGTCGGCCAGATCGGCGTCGCGGTGAACGTCACCCCCTCGATCATCTGCAACCCGGAACTGGTGGACCTGATCCGCAACGCCGCCGGTCTGTGGTCGGTCGACCCGTCGCGTCTCACGGTCGAGGTTACCGAGAACGCGCTGATGGTGGACCGCGAGCGCAGCCACCGCGTGCTGACGGAGATTCGTGAGCTCGGCGTGCGCGTCTCGATCGACGACTTCGGCACCGGTTACTCGTCGCTGTCGTACCTGAAACAGGTGCCGGCGGACGAACTCAAGATCGACCGCTCGTTCGTGATGAACATGCAGTCGGACAAGGCCGACCGCAAGATCGCCGAGCAGGTGATCGCGCTCGGCCATTCTTTCGGGCTCGAGGTGGTCGCCGAGGGCGTCGAAAACGAGACGGTCGCCCAGGAACTGGCCTCGATGGGCTGCGACTACGCGCAGGGGTTCCTGTTCACGCAGCCGCTGCCGCCGGAGGAATTCACGGCCTGGCTGCAGGCCTGGCGCAGCTCCCCGAAGGGATAGAGGGGACGCGCCCCCTTCAGCTTCGGCCGCGGGCAGTCGGCCGGCCAGTCCGCTAGACTTGCCGCCGTGAATACCCGGCGGAAAACCACGGCATTCCGCGAACTGCTGCAGGGCCCGCAGCTCGAGTTCCTGCTCGAGGCGCACAACGGCATCAGCGCGCGCATCGGCGAGGAGGCCGGCTTCCGGGCGCTGTGGGCCGGCGGCCTGTGCCTGTCCGCTCAGTACGGGGTGCGCGACAACAACGAGGCGAGCTGGACCCAGGTCCTCGAGATGCTGGAGTTCATGGCCGACGCCACCACGATACCGATCCTGCTGGACGGCGACACCGGCTACGGCAACTTCAACAACGTGCGCCGCCTGGTGCGCAAGCTGGAGGACCGCGGCATCGCCGGGGTCTGCATCGAGGACAAGCTGTTCCCGAAGACCAACAGCTTCATCGACGGCGACAAGCAGCAGCTCTCGGACATCGACGAGTTCTGCAGCCGCATCAAGGCCGGCAAGGACGCGCAGCGCGACGACGACTTCTGCCTCGTCACGCGCATCGAGGCGTTCATCGCCGGCTGGGGCCTCGACGAGGCGCTGCGCCGCGCCGAGGCCTACCACGCGGCGGGCTCGGACGGGATCCTGATCCACAGCGCGCTGTCGCGCCCGACCGAGGTGCTCGCGTTCAAGAAGGAGTGGGGCGACCGCCTGCCGGTCGTGATCGTGCCGACCAAGTACCACTCCACGCCGACCGAGGTGTTCCGCGAGGCCGGTTTCTCGCTCGCGATCTGGGCCAACCACATGCTGCGCGCCGCGGTGACCGCGATGCAGGAGACGGCCGCGACCATCGCCCGCGAGCAGAACCTGCGCTCGGTCGAGGACCGCATCGCGCCGGTCAAGGAGATCTTCCGGCTGCAGGGCGCCTCCGAGCTGCAGGAAGCCGAGGAGCGCTACCTGCCGCGCAGGCAGGCCCGCTGCCGCGCGCTGATCCTGGCCGCCTCGCGCGGCACGGAGCTGGGCGAGCTGACCGAGCAGAGGCCCAAGACGATGGTGAAGGTGCGCGGACGGCCGCTGCTGTCGCACATCGTCTCGGCCTACAACGCCGCCGGCATCAAGCGCATCGGCGTGGTGCGCGGCTGGCGCGCGGAAGCGATCGACCTGCCGTCGCTCGCCTACGCCGACAACCCGGATTACGCCGACAGCGGCGAGCTGCTGTCGCTGGCGCGCGGCCTCGACTCGGATCCCGACGACTCGATGGACCTGTTCGTGTCCTACGGCGACGTGATCTTCAATCACTACATCCTGGACGCGCTCAACGAGGCCGGCGACGGGTTCGCGATCGCGGTGGACACCGACTGGCGCGAGTCGGCGAACCGCGGCCGCGCCGCCGATTACGTGGCCTGCACGCAGGCGCACTCGCGGCGCAACTTCTACCAGCAGGTGTGGCTCGAGACGGTGGGCGAGGAGCTGCCGGAGGACCGCATCCACGGCGAGTGGATGGGCTTCCTGAGGGTTTCTGCCGCGGCGCTGCCGCGCCTGCGCGATGCGGTGCGCTCGCTGGCGGCCAGCCCGGCGAACCGCCACGCCAAGATGCAGGCCGTGCTCGCGGAGCTGATGCGCCGCGGCGAGAGGATCCGCGTCATCTACACGACCGGGCACTGGCTCGACGTCGACAGCCTGGACGACGTGCTGGCGGCGAGCGAGTTCGGATGATCGGGGCAGACGCGTTCATCACCGCTGCCCGCGAGCGCGGCTTCGGGCTGTATACGGGCGTGCCCTGTTCCTACCTGACGTCATTCATCAACACCGTGATCGGCGCGCCCGGGCTGCGCTATGTCGGCGCCGCGAACGAGGGCGACGCGGTCGCGATCGCCGCGGGCAGCGCGCTGGCGGGGGTTCCGGCGGTCGCGATGTTCCAGAACTCCGGCCTCGGCAACGCGGTGAGTCCGCTGACCTCGCTGACGCACACCTTCCGCATCCCGGTGCTGCTGATCGTGACCTGGCGCGGCGAGCCGGGCGGGCCTGCGGACGAGCCTCAGCACGCGCTGATGGGGCAGGTCACGCCGCGCATGCTGGAGCTCATGGAAATCCCCTGGGCGCCATTCCCGTCGGAGCAGGGCGCGATCGGCCCGGCGCTGGATGCGGCGCTCGCGCACATGCGCGATGCGCGGCGCCCGTACGCGCTCGTGATGAGGAAGGGCAGCGTGGCGGAGGCGAAGCTCGGGGCGACACCGGCAGCGCCGGCGCCGGGCCGCGCCGCGCCGGCCGCGAGGCCGCGGGCGAGCGCGACGCGCCGCGACATGCTCGCGGCGATCCGCGCCGCCGCCGCCGGCGGCGACGCGCTGGTCGCGACCACCGGCTACACCGGGCGCGAGCTGTATGCGCTCGGCGATGCGCCGAACCAGTTCTGCATGGTGGGCTCGATGGGCTGCGCCGTGAGCCTCGCGCTCGGCATCGCGCTCGCCCGGCCGCGCCGGCGCGTGATCGCGATCGACGGCGACGGTGCCGCGCTCATGCGACTGGGCGCGCTCGCGACCGTGGGCTGCGAGCGGCCGGCGAACCTGGTGCACGTCGTGCTCGACAACGGCATGCACGAGTCCACCGGCGGACAGGCGACCGCGGCGTCCGCCGTGGATTTCTGCGCAATCGCCGCGGGCAGCGGCTACCCGGCGGTCGCGGCCGCGGGCGACCCGGGCGCGCTTGCCGCCGAGCTTGCCCGGAACGTCCCCGGCCCGCGCTTCATTCACGTGCCGATCGTGCCCGGCGTACCCGACCGGCTGCCGCGCCCGGCGGTGACGCCGCCCGAGGTCGCCGCGCGCCTCGCCGCATTCCTCGCCGCATGATCCTGCTCAATCCCGGCCCGGTGACGCTGTCCGCGCGCGTGCGGGCGGCACTCTCGCGCGGCGACT
>DATBMQ010000234.1:0-13032 GCA_036554765.1 Steroidobacteraceae bacterium
CCGGCCCGCGAGCCCCATCGTGCGCCGCGCAAACTCCTGCTTCACCGGGCGCAGCAGGTCGAAAGCGAGCAGGCCCGTCGCGCGCAGCGCCCGCAGCGACGCCAGCGGCATGCCGAAACCGCGCACCAGGGAATCGGTGAATCGGATCACCGCCTCGCGGTCCGGACGGCGCCATTCGGCGTAGCGTTGCAGCAGCGCCGTGGCCCCGGGATCGGCTGCATTGCCCCGTGCCGCGCAGTCCTCCGCCAGCAACTCGGCGAGCGCTGCGACGTCGCGCAGGCCGAGGTTGAAACCCTGCCCGGCCACCGGATGCAGCCCCTGCGCCGCGTTGCCGACGATCACGGCGCGCGCTGCGGTGAGCCTGTCCGCGCGCGTCAGCGCGAGCGGATAGGCCTGGCGGCGTCCGACGCGTGTGAAGCGCCCGAGCCGCGTGCCGAAGGCCTGCTGCAACTCGGCGATGAACTTGTCGTCGTCGAGTTCCAGTGCCCGGCGGGCCGGCTCCGGCGCCAGCGTCCACACGACCGCCGAGCGGCCTTCGCCGATCGGCAGCACCGCGATCGGGCCCTCGGGCGTGAAGCGCTCGTAGGCCGTGTAGTCGTGGAATCGCTCCGTATCCACGTGCGCGATGACCGCCTGCTGGACGTAGTCCGAGACCGTCGCCTCGATCCCGAGCGCCTTGCGCAGCGCCGATTGCGCGCCGTCGGCGGCGACCACCAGGCGGGCGACGATCCCGTCGCCGCGGTCGGAAACGAGCCGCAACCCGCCTTCGGCCGGCGCCAGCTCGCGGGCGCTTGCGCCGACCTGCGTGAGGCGCGCGATGCCGGCGCAGCGCTCGCGCAGCGCCGCGCCGAGCAGACGGTTCTCGATCGTGTAGCCGAGCGCCGCGACGCCCTGTTCCCCGGCGGTGAGGCGCGCGAAGCCGAAAGCGCCGCGCTCCGAGACATGGATGCGCCGGATCGGCGTCGCCGCCGCGGCAATGCCGGCCCAGACTCCGATGCCTTCCAGCACGCGGCGGCTGCCGGCGGAGAGCGCGGTGGTGCGCGCATCGAAGCTCGGCTGCAGGCTCGCTTCCGGCGCGACCGGCTCGATCACGGCGACCGACAGCGGCAACGGCGCGAGCGCCGCCGCCAGCGACAGGCCCACCATGCCGCCGCCCGCGATGGCGACGTCGCAGCGGATCGCCTGTGGCTTCGCGCTCATGCCGCCGCCATCAGCCGCTCGATCTCGTCGGGGTCCTTCGGCATGGCTTCGGTCAGTACTTCCGGTTCGCCGGAAGTCACGACCACGTCGTCCTCGAGCCGTACGCCGATGCCCCACCATTCCCTGCGCACGCCCGCGGTGCCCGGCGCGATGTAGATGCCGGGCTCGATGGTCGTGACCATGCCCGGCTCCAGCAGGCGCCACTGCTCGCCGACCTTGTATTCGCCGACGTCGTGCACGTCCATGCCGAGCCAGTGCCCGGTGCGGTGCATGAAGAACTTGCGGTAGGCACCGTCCTTGATGAGCTTCGGCAGGCTGCCCTTCAGCAGCCCGAGGCGCCGCAGGCCCTGGGTGATCACGCGCACCGCGGCGTCGTGCGGGTCGTTCCAGTGGTTGCCGGCGCGCGCCCTGGCGACCGCCGCACGGTTGGCCTCCAGCACGATCTCGTAGACCGCGCGCTGGCGCGGGCGGTAGCGCCCCCCCACGGGCAGCGTGCGGGTCACGTCCGAGGCGTAGTACTGGTACTCGCAGCCGGCGTCGATCAGCAGCAGCTCGCCGTCCTTCATCTGCCGCGCGTTGTCACGGTAGTGCAGCACGCAGGAATTGGGGCCGCTGCCGACGATCGGGTGATAGGAGATGTCGGCGCGGCGGCGGTGGAACTCGTGCAGGATCTCGGCCATCACCTCGTATTCCATGCGCCCCGGCGCGGTCGCCGCCAGCGCCCGGCGGTGCGCGGCGCAGGCGATCTGCGCCGCGCGGCGCATCGCCGTCAGCTCGCCGCGGCTCTTGAACAGGCGCATCTCGTGCAGCGGGTGGTCGAGCGCCACGAACTCGTGCGGCGTGTGCATGCCCTGCTTGGCCTGCGAGCGCAGCCGGTTCACCCAGCCGATCACGCGCTTGTCGAACTCCGGGTTGGCGCCCATCGTGTAATAGACCCGCGCGCAGCGTTCCAGCAGGCCCGGCAGGATCTCGTCGATGTCGCCGACCGGAAAGGCGTCGTCGGCGCCGTACTCCCTGACCGCCCCCTCCGGCCCCGCGCGCGTGCCGTCCCAGGCCTCGCGGGCCGGGTCGCGGTCGCGCACGAACAGGACGTACTCGCCCTGCGGACGGCCGGGAATCAGCACGGCGACCGACTCGGGCTCGGCAAAGCCGGTCAGGTAGAAGAAGTCGCTGTCCGGGCGGTAGAAGTACTCGACGTCGTTGTTGCGGGTGCGCACCGGCGCGGCGGGCAGGATCGCGATCGCGCCCTTGCCCATGATCCGCATCAACTGGCGCCGGCGGCGCGCGAACTCGTCCTGCTTCATCCGCACCTCAATGGACGGAGGCAGCCGCCGGCCCCTGGGCGGCGCGCAGGTCCGCGAGCTCGTCCCAGGCGAGCTGGGCGCCCGCCCGCACGAACTCGCACAGCTCGGTGAAGTCCTCCTCGCCCGCCTCGGTCTCCCCGCCCGGCGTGACGTCCGCCCGCGAGATCTCCGCGAGGTCGCCGAGGATTTCGCCCACGTCGCCATAACGCGCGAGCGATGCGCCGGTGCCCGCGGTGCCGATGCCGTACAGGAAGCCCGAGCACCAGGCCGCGAGCGACTCCACCCGATCGATCAGCGTCGCGTCCTCGCCGGGCAGCAGCGGAGTGAACGCGAAACCCGGCGACTGCAGCGATTCCAGCGTCTCCTCGTGCAGCGCGGCGACCGCGGCTTCCCCCTCTTCCGGCAGGGCCCCGGGCCCGGCGTCCTCGGCGAGTTCCGCGAGCCATTGCGGCGCGCCGTAATCGGGCCGCACGCACAGTGCGCCGCACAGCCAGCCGTGCGCCTCGGACGCCCCCATGGCGACGCGCATGCGCCCGAGCGCGGCCTGGAATTCGCCGTGTTCCACCGCCGAACGGTAGCAGCAATCGCGCTCCGTTGGCAGTCACGCATGCCCGGCGCGGCGCGTTGACCCGCTTCGTGACGCGGTTCCATAATGGCCCCATGGATGAGAGCGCGAAACCCGGCCTGGAGCGCGAGCTGAAGCGGCTCGAGCGGCGGCTCGACGAGCTGGTCGGGGTCGTGGCGCAGCTGAAGGAAGAGAACCGCGCCCTGCGCCAGCGGCAGGACACGCTCTCGGCCGAGCGCGCGGCGCTGATGCAGAAGAACGAGCAGGTGCGGGCGCGGGTCGAGGCCATGATCGGCCGGCTCAAGGCGATGGAGAGCGGCGCATGAGCGCGGACCTGTCCCGGGTCAGCGTGCGGATCCTCGAAAAGGAGTACCACGTCGCCTGCCCGATGGAGGAGCGCGCCGCCCTGCTGGATTCCGCCGAGTACCTGAACCGCAAGATGCGCGAGATCCGCGACAGCGGCAAGGTGGTCGGGCTGGACCGCATCGCCGTGATGGCCGCCCTCAACATCGTCAATGAACTGCTCCAGGCGAAGGGCCGCGACGAGGGCGCCGACACCGACCTGGCCGCGCGGCTGAAGGCCATGCGCGAGCGCGTCGAAACGGCATTGGTGCGCGGCCAGCACCTGGAGAACTGATCGGTGGCGGCTCGCGCGGGATGCGCGGGCGCCCAAGGTTTGGCGCCGCCTGCGGTGTGCGATGTGGGCCTGGGTACTCTCGACCCTAATGTGAAAAACCCAGGAGCCTGGCTCAGCGGCAGTATTGTGCAAGTCCGCCTCGTAGCGGAAAGCCTTAAGTGCCGCGGCCTGCTCCACTTGTTGCTCCGGTTCGAGAGCAGCGGTCCATGACGGCATTGCGGGTGGCGCCTCCTCCCTCCCCAGCGATGAACTACTGGCTCATGAAGTCGGAGCCGCAGACCTTCGGCATCGACCATCTCGCGCGCGCGGCGCGCCAGACCGCGGGCTGGGACGGGGTGCGCAATTACCAGGCCCGGAACCTGCTGCGGGACGAGTTTCGCGCCGGGGATCATGCGTTTTTCTATCACTCGAGCTGCCCGGAGCCCGGCATTTATGGCGTCGTCGAGGTGGTGCGCGCGGGCCACCCGGACCCGACGCAGTTCGATCGCGGCAGCGCGCATTACGACGCGGATGCCGATCCCTCCGACCCGCGCTGGTACCAGGTCGAGGTGCGCCTGCTCACGAGATTCCCGCATCCGGTGACGCTCGCGACGCTGCGCGAGCACGCGCAGGGACCGCTGCGCGATCTCGCGCTGTTGCGACGTGGCAACCGGCTCTCGGTGATGCCGGTGAGCATCGACGAATGGAAATTCATTCATCGACTCGCGCGTGATGCTCGTTCGTCGTGACGTGATGACGCGCGCGACGCGCCTACCCCTTGCTTGCAATCCCGTCAAGCGTGTATATACTCGGACCCCGGATTAACCCGACATGGAGATCCAACATGGCGACCAAGAAAAAGGCAAAGAAGAAGGCTTCCAAGAAGAAGTAAGCCCCTTGCCTGATGAGTTGGCGGTTGGCTGATCGAAAGACGACCCGCCGCTGATTCAGCGAGAGCTGAGACTGTGCCCGCGCAAGCGGGCACAGTTTTTTCCGGAGACCGAATCGTGGACGCCGACGCGAAGAAGAAGGCTGCTGCGCTCGCCGCGCTCGAGTACCTCGAGGACGGCATGATGATCGGCGTCGGCACCGGATCCACCGTCAACCATTTCATCGCCGCGCTCGCCGCGCGCCGCCATCGCATCGCGGGCGCCGTGTCCTCCTCCGAGGCTTCCACGCGGCTGCTGCGGGAGGCCGGAATCGAGGTCGTTTCCCTCAACGATGCCGGGGACTTGCCGCTGTATGTTGATGGAGCGGATGAGGCGACCCGGCACCTGCACCTGACCAAGGGCGGCGGCGGCGCACTGACGCGCGAGAAGATCGTCGCGGCGGCGAGCAGGCGCTTCGTCTGCATCGTGGACGACGCGAAACTCGTGCCGCTGCTCGGGCGCTTTCCGCTGCCGGTCGAGGTCATCCCGATGGCGCGTTCGCTGGTCGCGCGCCGGCTCGCCGCGCAGGGCGGACAGCCGGTCTGGCGCGCGGGATTCCGCACCGACAACGGCAACGAGATACTCGACGTGCACAACCTCAGGATCACCGATCCGGTCGCGCTCGAGACCGAGATCGGGCTGCTCGCCGGGGTGGTCGAGGTCGGCCTGTTCGCGCGGCGCGGGGCGGACGTGCTGCTGGTCGCGGGCGACGGCGGCGTGCAGACCCTGCGGCGCTAGGACCGCGGGACGCCGTTTCCCGTCGCCATGGGGGCGAGCCCTGCAACCCTCCCACTCCGGGCGCTCGCCGCCGTGGCGGGCATCGCGCTGCTGGGCCTTGCGCTCGTCTTCGGCCTCTCGGAATGGAAGCTGCGGCGCAGCTTCGACGCGCCTCTCGTGCCGCTGCGCCCGGCTTCGCCGGCCGATCCCGCGGCCGGCGAACACATGGCGAAGGTGGTCGGCTGCTGGGCCGGCTGCCACGGCATGCGGGGTGAAGGCGGCCGCGACCGGATCGAGGGGATTCACCGCATCACGGCGCCGACGCTCTCCGCGGTGCTGCCGCAGTACAGCGACGCGGAGCTCGTGCGGCTGATCCGCTACGGCGTCAAGCGCGACGGCAGGAGCGCGGTCGGCATGCGCGCCGACACGCTGTGGCCGCTCGGTGACCAGGACCTCGCCGACATCATCGCCCACCTCCGCCGCCAGCCTGCGCTGCCGCCGGTGGAGCGCCGCCACGAGCTCGCCTGGCGCGGCCGCCTGGCGCTCGTCACCGGCCGCTGGAAGGTCTCCGCGGAACAGGTCGACCGCTCGGCGCCGCGCTGGGGCGAGCTGCCGCTCGGGACGCCCTTCGCGCGCGGCCGCTACCTCGCGAGCATCGTCTGCTCGGAATGTCATGGCGGCGATTTCCGGGGCCATGCGCTGGAAGGCGGGCCGTCGCTCGCGATCGTCGCGGGCTACAGCCCGGAACAGTTCCGCACGCTGTTACGCACCGGCCGCCCGCCTGGCGGGCGGGACATTCCGAACATGAGCTGGATGCCCGACGTCGACTTCAGCGAGCGGGAGATCGCGGATCTCTACGCCTTCCTGCGCGAGCATCACGGCCTGCCGCCGGGCGGCTGAGACGAAGATGCCGGATCGCGGTTCACGCGACCCGGCATCGGGGCATTGGCTGGGGGACTAGGATTCGAACCTAGGTTGGCGGAGTCAGAGTCCGCAGTCCTACCGCTAGACGATCCCCCAATAACCGGTCGTCCGCAGCGGCCGGCTCAGCGCTTGCTGAACTGCGTCCCGCGGCGGGCCTTGCGCCGGCCGACCTTCTTGCGCTCGACCTCGCGCGCATCGCGCGTCACGAAGCCCGCGGCACGCAACGGCTTGCGCAGTTCGCCGTCGAACTGGATCAGCGCGCGCGTGATGCCGTGGCGGATCGCGCCCGCCTGGCCGGTGATCCCGCCGCCCTCGACCAGCACGTCGATGTCGAAGCGGTCGGTCATCTGCACGTGCTCGAGCGGCTGGCGCACGATCATCACGCCGGTCTTGCGGCCGAAAAACTCGTCCAGCGGGCGCCCATTGACGGTGATCGCGCCCTTGCCGAGCTTCAGGAACACCCGCGCCGTGGAAGACTTGCGGCGGCCGGTGCCGAGGTTTGCGTTCGTGGCCATGTCCGTCCTCAGAGTTCGAGCGGCTTCGGTTGCTGCGCGGCGTGCGGATGCGCGGCGCCCGCGAACACGTGCAGCTTGCGGAACATCTGCCGGCCCAGGATCGTCTTCGGCAGCATGCCCTTCACGGCGTACTCGATCGCCCGCTCCGGGTGTTCCTGGAGCATCTTGCCGAGCGCGATGGTCTTGAGGCCGCCCAGGTAGCCGGTGTGCTGGTGATACTGTTTGTCACGCAGCTTGTTGCCGGTCACCGCGACCTTTTCGGCGTTGATCACGACGATGTGGTCGCCGCAATCCACGTGCGGCGTGTACTCCGGCTTGTGCTTGCCGCGCAGCCGGAAGGCTACCCCGGACGCCAGCCGGCCCAGCGTCTTTCCGGACGCATCCACCAGATACCAGTCGCGGCGCACGCGCTCTGGCTTAGCAAAAACGGTCTTCATCGCGGAGCCCCTGGAAAGGGTCGGGTTCGTAAAAGGCGGGCAAGTTTAAATAAGATGCGGGGTCAATGCAAAGCCGTCCGCCGGGAACCGCAAGTCCTTGTCGCCATTAGGGAACCGGCGGCGGCAAGGCTATATAATATGCGTCAGATGGATCGCGCCCCGCCGTCCCCGCTCGACCGGCTGCTGGAACTCGCCGATGCCGGCCTGCGCGCGTCCTTTGCCCGCCCGCCCAGTTCCCGCCCGACGCCCGGCCAGCCGGCCCCGGCGCCGGCTGATGACGCCGAGCGCCGGCGCGTGGCCGGCCTCATGCGCGTCAATCATGCCGGCGAGATCGCAGCCCAGGGCCTGTACCACGGGCAGGCCCTGACCGCGCGCTCGGAGCCGACGCGGCAGGCGTTGATGAAGGCGGCGGCCGAGGAAGGCGATCACCTGGCCTGGTGCCGCGACCGCCTCGACGAGCTGGGTTCACGCACCAGCCTGCTCGGCCCGCTGTGGTATGCGGGCTCGGTGACGATCGGCGCGCTTGCCGGGCTGGCGGGCGACCGCATGAGCCTCGGGTTCATGGCCGAGACCGAGCGCCAGGTCGAGGGACACCTGGATTCGCACCTGGAGAAGCTGCCGCCGGGCGACCTGCGCAGCCGGGCGATCATCGGGCAGATGAAGGCCGACGAGGTCGGCCATGGCCGCGCCGCGCTCGCAGCGGGCGGCGCGCCGCTGCCGGAACCAGTGCCGCAGTTGATGCGCCTGACGGCCCGGGTCATGACCGGCACGGCGTACTGGATTTGAGGCGCAACCGATTATGTCTTGCGGCCCGCACGGCCCTGTAATACAACGACGGGCGGACCTGCCGCTGCGACAGTGACAGCCGGCAGACGCCCCAGGGGAGCACCATGGAAGAACCCGTCAAGCAGCTCACCGACATTCCGGCGATCAATCGTTTCCTCAGTTATTGCCGCGTCCGGACGGTGCCTTCAAAGACCGCGCTGATCCACGCCGGCGACCTGCCCGATGTCCTCTACTACATCATCCGCGGCTCGGTCGAGGTGATGATCGAGGACGAGGAAGGCAACGAGATGGTCCTCGCCTACCTCAACAAGGGCCAGTTCTTCGGCGAGATGGGACTGTTCTCGGAGACTGGCCAGCGCAGCGCCTGGGTGCGCACGCGCACGCAGTGCGAGCTTGCGGAGATGACCTACCCGCGCTTCCGGCAGGTGGCCTCCGAGAGCCCCGGCCTCGTGTTCGAGCTGGCCACCCAGCTCGCCACCCGCCTCGACCGTACCAACAAGAAGCTCGGCGACCTCGCGTTCGTGGACGTCACCGGGCGCATCGCGCACGCGATCATGGATCTCTGCGGCGAACCGGATGCGATGACACACCCGCAGGGCATGCAGATCAAGGTCAGCCGGCAGGAACTGTCGCGCCTGGTCGGCTGCTCGCGCGAGATGGCGGGCCGCGTGCTGAAGGTGCTCGAGGAGCAGGGCCTGCTGACGGCCCGCGGCAAGACGATCGTGGTGTTCGGCGCGCGCCCCAAGATGAAGACGCGGCCGATGCCGGAACTCGCCAAGGCCGCGGTCGCCGCCGCGAAGTAGCAATAAAAGGGGGCAGGCACCTTTTATTCCATTATCCGATCGCCGCGCGCATGGCGCGGATCGTCGCCGCGTAGTCCTTGACGCCGAAGATCGCGCTGCCCGCCACGAAGGTATCGGCGCCGGCGCGCGCGATTGCGCCGATGTTGTCCAGCTTCACCCCGCCGTCGATCTCGAGCCGCACCGGCCGGCCGCCGGCGTCGATGCGCCGGCGCGCCTCGACCAGCTTGCCGAGCACCGGCTCGATGAACTGCTGGCCGCCGAAGCCCGGGTTCACGGACATCAGCAGCACCAGGTCGACGGCATCGAGCGTGTGGTCCAGCCAGGACAGCGGCGTTGCCGGGTTCAGCACGATGCCCGGCCGGCAGCCGGAACCGCGGATCAACTGGATCGTGCGGTCCACGTGGCGGCTGGCCTCCGGATGGAAGCTGATCCAGGTCGCGCCCGCCTCGGCGAAGTCGCCGACCAGGCGGTCCACCGGGTCCACCATCAGGTGCACGTCGATGGGCGCGGTGACGCCATGCCTGCGCAGCGCCTTGCAGACCAGCGGTCCGATGGTGAGGTTCGGCACGTAATGGTTGTCCATCACGTCGAAATGGACCCAGTCGGCGCCGGCGGCCAGCACGGCGTCCACTTCCTCGCCGAGGCGGGCGAAGTCGGCCGACAGGATGGACGGGGCGATGACGGCGGGCTGCATGGGAGGTGCCTACTCTAGCGCATGCCGCGCGCCGCGCGGATGCGCTCGTAGGCGGCCTGGATTGCCTGGGTCTTCTGCTTCGCGACCTCGAGCATGGACTCCGGCAGGCCGCGCGCGACCAGCTTGTCGGGGTGGTTCTTGCTCATCAGGCGGCGATACGCGCGCTTGACCTCGGCGTCGTTCGCGCCGGGGGGCACCTCGAGCACCTCGTAGGCATCGGCGAGCGGATCTCGCCGCGGCTCGCCGCGCGCCCCGCCAGGCGGGACGCCCGCGGCCTGCGTCTGCAGCCGCGCCAGGATCTCGAGGTGCGCGAACTCGAGCGCGCCGATCCCGAGCGCGCCGGCCACCCGCACCAGCACCGCGCGCGCCGCTCCCTGCAGGCCGTCGCCCAGCAGCGCCGCGCGCAGCTGGATCTCCAGGAACACGCGCAGCACTTCCTCGCGGCCGCGGCAGACGCCTGCCAGTTCCGCGAGCGCGCCGTCGAGGTCGAATCCGGCGGCCTTGCCGCCGCCGTAGAACTCCATGGCCGCGCGCGTCGCGGCCTCGTCGAGGTTGAACTGGCGGAAGATGCGCCGCGCCGCGGCGATGTCCTGCTCCGACACGCGCCCGTCCGCCTTCGCGACATGGCCCATCACGCCGAAGGCCGTGCGGAAGAAAACGGCGCGCACGGTCGCGGGATCGGTGCGCGCGCCGCCGCCGCGGCGTGCGGCGTACTGGTCGAACAGGTGGCCGAGGATCAGGCCGAGCAGGATGCCCAGCGGCCGGCGCGTCAGCAGGTAGCCGGCGATCGCGCCCACGACCTTGCCGATCCAGTTCATCGTTCCTTCCTTGACCGCATGCGGGCGCCATGTTAGCAAGTGGCCGCATCGCATGACTCCCGCCGCGCTGTTCGAATCGAACCTCCGTGACCTGCCGCTGGTCCATCGCGGCAAGGTGCGCGACAACTACGCGATCGGCGACGACCGCCTGCTGATCGTCGCGACCGACCGGTTGTCGGCCTTCGACGTCGTGCTGCCCGACCCGATCCCGGGCAAGGGCCGCATGCTGACCGCGATCTCGAACTTCTGGTTCGCGCGCACGCGCCACATCGTGGACAACCACCTGACCGGCGAGCCGGCCTCGAAGTACGTGACCGACACGGCCGAGCGCGCGCTGCTCGACGGGCGCGCGGTGGTCGCCTGGAAGCTCCGGCCGCTGCCGGTCGAGGCCGTGGTGCGCGGCTACCTGATCGGTTCCGGCTGGAAGGACTACCAGGCGACCGGCGCCGTGTGTGGCATCCCGCTGCCGGCCGGTCTCGCGCTCGCGGCACGCCTGCCGGCGCCGATCTTCACGCCGGCGACCAAGGCTGCGGCCGGCGCGCACGACGAGAACATCCCGTTCGAGCGCATGCGCGACACGGTCGGCGCCGCCGTCGCGGAGCGGGTGCGCTCGCTCGCGCTCGCGCTCTACGCGCATGCCGCGGCGTACGCCGAGACCCGCGGGATCATCATCGCCGACACCAAGTTCGAGTTCGGGCTCGATGCCGCGGGCGAGGTCGTGCTGATGGACGAGGCGCTGACGCCCGACTCCTCGCGCTTCTGGCCCGCGGACCAGTACCGCCCCGGCGCAAGCCCGCCGTCGTTCGACAAGCAGTACGTGCGCGATTACCTCGAGACCCTGGCCTGGGACAAGCGCGCGCCGGGACCGCGCCTGCCCGCCGAGGTCATCGCGAAGACCGCCGACAAGTACCGCGAGGCCGAGCGGCGGCTGACCGACTGAGGCCGCGGGGTCCGATTGCGGGCCTGCGCGGCCTGTGCGAGGCTGCCGCGATGAGCATGCGCCTCGACCTGCGCCGGCGCGCCGATCAGCTGCTGTTCGACCGGCACGACCTGCCGGTCAAGCCCGCCAACTGGCTGCTCGACCTGCTGCGCTATCCCTACGCGCTGGTGCGCGACCTGCTGACCGGCGAGCTCAACCTGCGCGCGATGGGCCTCGTGTACACGACGCTGCTGTCGCTGGTGCCGCTGATCGCCTTCGCCTTCGCCGTGCTCAAGGGCCTCGGCGTGCATCGCGACCTCGAGCCGCTGATCTTCGAGGTGCTGCGCCCGGTCGGCGGGCGCGCGGGCGAGCTCACCGCGCAGATCATGGACTTCGTCGAGCGCGTGCGCGGCGGCGTGCTCGGCTCGGTCGGCCTCGCGTTCCTGCTCTACACCGTGGTCGCCACCATCCAGAAGCTCGAGAGCGCGTTCAACTTCGCCTGGCACGTGGAACGGCCGCGCTCGCTCATGCGCCGCATCAGCGAGTACCTGAGCCTGATGGTGATCGGCCCGGTGTTCCTGGTGATCGTGTTCGGGCTGTTCGGCGCGGTGCCGCTGCACCCGGCGCTGCGCGAGCTCGGGCCGTACCTGTTCGTCACGGGCGTGTTCACGTTCCTGTACGTGTTCGTGCCGAACACGCGCGTCCGGCCTGGCCCCGCGCTCGCGGGTGGCGTCACCGCGGGCATCCTGTGGGCCGCGAGCGGCGCCGTGTTCGCGAAGATCGTGGCGCTCTCGACGCAGATGGTGGCGATCTACGCCGGCTTCGCGATCTTCCTCGCCGCGCTGGTCTGGATCTACCTGAGCTGGGTGATCCTGCTGATCGGCGCGCAGCTCTCCTTTTACGTGCAGAACCCGCGTTACCTGCGCGCGGGTCAGGCGCCGGTGCGGCTCACGAGCTGCCTGCGCGAGCGGCTGGCGCTGACGGTGATGCTGCTGGTCGCGCGCCGCTTCGTCACCGGCCATGCGCCGTGGCGGCAGCGCGCGCTGGCCGAACACCTCGAGATCCCGGGCTCCGCGCTCGCCACGGTGATCGATTCGCTGGAGAACGCGGGCCTGCTGACGCTGACCGAGGACGAGGACGTGCTGCCGGCGCGCGACCTCGAGGGCATCGGGCTGCAGGACGTCCTGAACGCCGTCCGCGACGAGCGCCAGTACGAGACCTGGCTGCTGTGGCGGGCGCGCACCGAGCCCGTCGCGGACGCGGTGGCCGACACCGTGGACGCCGCGATCCGCGAACGCATCGGCGGCACGACGCTGCGCGAGCTCGCGGGCGAGCCTGCGGCGCAGAAAGCCTAGTCGCCCGCGATCGTCATCTCGTCGATCAGCAGCGACCCGCAGTGGATCGCGCCGCGGCGGTCCACGTCCTCGCCGACCGCGACGATGCCGCGGTACATGGCGCGCAGGTTGCCGGCGACCGTGATCTCGTGCACCGGCCGCGTGACCTCGCCGTTCTCGACCCAGAAGCCGGCCGCGCCGCGGGAATAGTCGCCGGTCACCGGGTTCACGCCCTGTCCCATCATCTCGGTCACCAGCAGCCCGGTGCCGAGCTTCCGCAGCAGCGTCCTCGGGTCCAGCATGTGGCCCTGCACGATCAGGTTGTGCACACCGCCGGCGTTGCCGGTGGTCGCGAGCCCGAGCTTGCGCGCGGAATAGGCATCCAGCAGGTAGCCGTCCAGCACGCCGGCCACGACCAGGTCGCGGTCGCGCGTCGCGACGCCCTCGCTGTCGAAGGGCACCGAACCGAAG
>DATBMQ010000285.1:0-15049 GCA_036554765.1 Steroidobacteraceae bacterium
CCGGGCGTAAGATGCCGGCAAGAGCCGTGTTCCTGGGGGAGACATGAGAACAGTACGGCAGCTGCTCGCGGCCAAGCCCGCGGGCACATTCACCGTGGACGCGGGCGATCCGGTCCGCACCGCCATCGAGCGCATGGCCGAGCGTCACATCGGCGCGTTGCCGGTGCTGGAGAACGGCCGCCTGGCCGGCATCGTTTCCGAGCGCGACTACGCGCGCAAGGTGGTGCTGCTCGGCCGCAACTCGCTCGAGACCAGCGTGCGCACCATCATGAGCGCGCCGGTCGTGAGTGTCGGCTACGAGCAGTCCGTCAATGACTGCATGCAGCTCATGACCGACAAGCGCATCCGCCACCTGCCGGTGGTGGACGGCGGCGAGCTCGTCGGCGTGATCTCGATCGGCGACTGCGTCAAGGCGGTCATCGACGAGCAGCGGCACGAGATCGAGGACCTGCGGCGCTACATCGCCGGCTAGCGCTCAGCGTGTCTTCAGCTGCGCCACCTGCAGCGTGACCATGCGCCCGAGCAGCGATTCGCTGTCGAAGGTGTCGGGATCCGAGACCGCGAATTCGCCGCTCACCTCGAAGGTGAAGGCGCCGTAGACCACCGGCGGCACCGTGAACGAGCGCAGGTCCAGGAACAGGCTCGCCGTGCCGGCGCCGGTCGCCGCCTCGGTCGTGACGCCGAGCAGCTGCCCCGCGGCGTCGCGCACGGTCACCGTGTACTCCATCAGGTTCTCGCCCAGCACCGCGCCCGAGGGATGCGAGAGCGTGATCTTGAGGTGCGAGACAGTGGACGGCACCGCGGTCGCGAAGCTGCGCGCATCGCTGCCGGCGAGCGCCGCCCGCGGCGCATCCCAGGTCCAGAAATCCGAGCGCGTCACGGAGAAACCGTCGGCTTGCTTGACGCGCGCATCGGCCTGCGACTGCGCCTTGGCCAGACGCTTGGACCAGTTCGGACCGGTCACGAGCGCGACCGCGGCTTCGAGGTCCACGTAGCCGTAGCCCACCTGCCAGAACGGCAACGGATTGCCGTCCGCGCCGTACACCGGCGTGGCGCTCGCCTGCAGCGCCGAGCGGATTTGGTCCGCCTTCAGCGCCGGATTTGCCTGCAGCAGCAGGGCCACGGCCCCCGCGATGTGCGGCGCGGCCATGCTGGTGCCGGAGGCCCTGAGGTTTCCGTTCGGCTGGCAGCCCGGGATTGCCGCGCCAACCGGCGTGCAACTCGAAGAAATCGAGACCCCCGGCGCCGTGAAGTCCGGGTGATAGATGCCGACGCGGTCGCCGGTGAACACCGTGTGCCCGCCCGCGCCCACCTGCACGGCCTGCGAATTGTCGAAGATCAGGCCGTTGGAGCTGAAGTCGCCGCGGCGGTACTGGAGGTCGCCCGCGGCCACTGAGTACACCCAGGGCGACTGGCTGAACGGGTTCAGGCTCATCTCCGCGTTTTCGTAGCCGCTGTTGCCGGCCGCGAATACGACCACGGCACCGAGATCGGCGACCGCCCTGGTCGCGATCGCGACCGGGTCGCGCGGATCGAACTGGCGGAAGGAGTTGCCCCAGGAATTGTTGATGACGTCCACGCCCAGCAGGTCGGGCTGGTCGAGCAGGTAGTCGTAGGCCGTCACGACGGCGGTCGTGAACAGCACCTCGCCGACCGCCATGCAGACGAGCGACGCGTCCGGCGCCACGCCGAAGCGGCCGCCCAGCGGATCGCTGCTGCTGTCGGCCGCGATGATGCCCGCCACATGCGTGCCATGGCCGCTGCCGAGATCGGAATTGTTGTACGGCCCGACATCCACCGGGATGACGATGCGGTTCGAGCTGTCGGGCGTCAGGTTGACGTATTCGCCGCTCACGAGCTTGACGTTGTGCACCACGTGGTCGGCGAGGTCCGGGTGGGTCGCGTCGCAGCCGCTGTCCACCACGCCGACCGTCACGCCCTGTCCGGTCAGGCCCGCCGCGTGCAGCATGGTTGCGCCGATCGCTCCCGAGGAGGCCGTGTCGAAATAGTCGAGCCGCTCGTCGGGGTAGACGTCGCGCGCGGCGCCTGCCGAGACGGCGAGCTGCATGCTCGCGACATTGCCGTAGACGAGCGCGAGCGGCAGGCGCTCGAGCGGTTGGGTGATCAGGCCGAGGTTGCGGAGCGCCTCGGCCTGTGCCGCAGTCGGGACGGCGTCGAAGGTCGCGATGCCGCGCGTGAGCGCAGTGCCCTCGTGGGCACCGAGCAGGCGCGTGAGCCCGGGCGTGTCCGGGCCGGCCAGTTGCGCGCCGGCCGGTATCGCGGCGAGCGACAGCGACAGCCCGACGGCAGCGGAAAGAATTCGGATGGCGTGCATGGAGGCGCTCCCGGACGTCGCCGGAGCAGCGACGATCGGACGTATCCTCGGACCGGTTCCGCCGCCCTGCCATGAGGCGAAGTCCCCAGCCAGGCACCGCGGATCGATTCAGCGATGGGCTCTGTTCTGGCGCGGAGCTGAGGAATCCCCCGGATGCCATGTCCGGGCGCCGCTCGTGAGACTGCGCACAACCAGCGCGTCCGCTGGCAGGGAAGGCTTGCCATGAATAACAGCTCCGGCTCGTTCCGCACCGCGGTCGCCGTCACGGCCACCTGTGTCGCCGTCGCGTCGCTGCTCTATTTCGGCCTCGAACGGCTGTCGCAGGGCGGCGACGAAGCGGTCCGCGCCGCCAGCGCGCGGCCGCTGGAGCCGTCGGCCGTGCGCGCACGCGCCGAGGAGACGGCCGAACAGGCGCGGGAATCCCTCGCGCAACGCGCGGCGGGCTCGATCTCGGTTTCGAGCGATCCCGCGACCGGCAACCTCAGCACGATCCGCGCGGCCATCGGCGGCGATCTGCAGCCCGGCACGCCTGCGGGACTCACGCCGCGCGGCAAGGTCGAAGCCTTCCTCGCCGAGCAGGGCACGCTGCTCGGGATCGACGACCCCGCGCGCCAGCTCCGCCACCTCGGCATCTACAAGGACCAGTACGGCTTCAGCCACGTGCGCTACCAGCAGCTGCACGACGGCGTGCCGGTACTGGGCGCCGTGCTCCAGGGCCACGTGAGCCCGGACGGCCGGCTGACCGCCGTCAACGGCAAGTTCATTCCCGACATCGAGCTGACGACCGACGCGGTGGTCGCGGCGGGCGAGGCGGAGAGCGCGGCGATCGCGCGCGTGCGCGAGCAGCAGCCGGCGGCCTTCAAGAGCGTCGAGCTCTCGGCCGCAGCGGCGGCGCTGGTCGTGTACCGCACCAACCTCACGCGCGCGGCGCCCGGCGTCAATCACCTGGCCTACGAGATCGAGGTCAGGGGCAACGAGCATGTGCGGGAATTCGTCTACATCGACGCCCTGACCGGCAAGGTCGTGGACCAGATCACCGGCATCCACGCGGTCAAGAGCCGCCGCGTCCACGAGGGCAGCATCCTGGCGCCGCCCGCCTGGCAGGAGGGCGACCTGCGCCCGGCACCGCAGCCGGCGCACGAGGATGAGATCACCGCGACCGGCCAGAGCTACAACTTGTTCTACAACCTGAGCGGCCGCGACTCCTGGGACGCACAGGGCGCGACGATGATCACGGTCAACAACGACCCGACCATCGTCTGCCCGAATGCCAACTGGAACGGCACCTCGACCAACTACTGCTCGGGCACTTCGGCCGACGATGTGGTGGCGCACGAGTGGACGCACGCCTACACGCAGGAGACCAGCGGACTCATCTATTCCTACCAGTCCGGCGCGCTCAACGAGTCGTACTCGGACGTGTTCGGCGAGACCGTCGACCTCATCAACAACCGCGAGACGATCATGGGCACGACGCCCCAGACCGGCCACAACGGCCCGCGCTCCCAGGACGACACCGTCTGCTCCTCGTTCATGAGCAACCTGCCGACCGGCGATGATTCGATCCGCTGGCTGATGGGCGAGGATGCCTTCGCGTTCTCGCCGCTGCCGCCGGTCGGCGACGCGGCGATCCGCGACATGTGGCGGCCGAACTGCTCCGGCGGCGACGTCTTCGTCCCCGATCCCGGGCACGGGTCCTCCGACAATTATCATTGCGACTCCAGCGATGCCGGCGGCGTGCACGTCAACTCCGCGATCAACAACCGCGCCTATGCGCTCCTGGTGGACGGCGACACCGTCGAGCTGAAGGACGACGGCACGCCGTTCGAGAACCCGGTCACCGTGACCGGTATCGGCCTGACCAAGGCCGCTCACATTTTCTGGCGCGCCAACTCCGTCTACAACGTGGAGTCATCGAGTTTCGCGGACAACGCGGACTCGCTCCTGATGGCCTGCAATGACCTGATCGGCGTGAACCTGACGAAGCTCGTGACCTCGGCCGAAACCGGCACCGGCTTCATGGGCGCCAACCATGACACGCTGCATCCGACGCCGGAGCTCTCAGGCGAGATGATCACCGCGGCGGATTGCCAGCAGGTCGCGAACGCCATCGCGGCTGTCGAGATGCGCCACGACGTGGCGCAGCAATGCGGTTTCGTCGCACCGCTCGACCCGGCGCCCGCGCCGATGTGCGGCGGTGCGACCGTCCAGCGCCAGTTCCTGGTCGACTGGGAATCCGGCATCCCGGCCGGCTGGACCGTCGGCCAGACCCCGCTCACCAAGAGCCAGCTGACCACGCGGCCCTGGTTCCTGCGCTCCGGCGACCTGCCGAAGGGCAGGCTGGGCGCCGCCATGTACCAGGAGAATCGCGTCGACCTCGGCAACTGTTCGAGCGACGACGAGTCCGGCGTGCTGTTCATGATCAGCCCGGAGATCACGGTGGCGGCCGACGGCCCCGGCTTCCTGGCCTTCGAGCACTACTTCCTGACCGAGTCCGGCTTCGACGGCGGCAACCTGATGATCAGCATCAACGGCGGCATCTTCCAGCCGATCCCGGAGCTCGCGTACTCGGTGGTGCCGGGCTCGGCCTTCGTGCACAACCCATACAACGGCTCGCTGAGCGAGATCATCGACCAGAACACCAACCCGAAGCGCGGGCAGGAAGCCTTCCACGGCGCCAACCCGATCTCGGGCGACAACAACTGGGGAACCTCGCAGGTCGATCTCGCCGCCGCGGGCGTGGCGCCCGGCGACACCGTGCGGCTCCGCTGGGACTTCGGCCAGGACGGCTGCAACGGCAACGACGGCTGGTACGTGGACCGCGTCGAGGTGTTCACCTGCGCCGACGACGCGCCGCCGCCGCCCCCGCCGCCGACGCCCCAGGAATGCGAGCTGTATCCCGCCGACATCGCCACGCCGTCCCCGATCCTGCCGCTGCTCGGCTCGACCACGACGGCGACCGTGAGCGGTGCCGAGGGGACCATCTCGGACGTGAACATCCGTGACCTCAAGGGCTCGCACACCTACATGGGCGACCTGGTGTTCCGGCTGGCGAGCCCGGGCGGCACCGCGATCACGCTGTTCGACGGCGCGAGCTGCGCCGGCGAGGACGGCATCGACGTCGAGTTCGACGACGCGGCCGCGCGGGAGATCGGCTGCCGCGACTGGCTCACGGGCGGCAGTTTCCGGCCGCAGGAGCTGCTCGCGGCCTTCAACGGCGAAGACGCCAATGGCGAATGGACGCTCGAGGTCATGGACAACTTCCCGCTCGACGACGGCACCATCGACGGCTGGGCGGTCGAGCTCTGCCGCGACCTGCCGCGGCCCTGCGCGGGCGACAAAGCCACCGGCGGCGGTTACCTGAAAACCACGAACGGCGGCAAGATCAACTTCGGCTTCAATGCGAAGCAGAAGGACAGCGGGCCGAGTGGCAACCTCGAGCTGCACGACAAGGGCCTCGGGGCCAAGATCAAGCTGCCCACGGTCAGCTCGGTTGGAGCCGTGCAGGGCTCCTGCGGCGGCATCGTCGAGAGTGCCCGTGCGCTCGAGTTCCGCGGCACCGGCACCTACAACGGCGAGCCGGCGGAGTTCCGGGTCTGCGTCGAGGACAACGGCCGGCCCGAGGACGACGACGATGACGATGATGGTGACGACGACGACGGTGACGACGACCATCGGCACCAGGCAGGCTTGCCGGATCGTTTCCATCTCGAGTGCACGAGCGGCTGCACCTACACGACCGCGACGCGTGTCGCCGACAACGCGCTGGATGGCGGAAACATCCGGGTCGAGCGCCCCTGCCTCGACAGCGGCAACCCGCCCGGTGGCGGTGGCGGCGGTGGCGGCCATGGCGGCGGCAAGGGCGACGACGATGACGACGCCGCCGTGCTGATACTCGAGCCGGTGCTGCTCTCCGAAGGGCCGGCGGGCCAGCTGCAGCTCCTGCAGGTCGCGGCGATCGGCAACGACCAGGAGCCGCTGCCGGGCGTCAACGTGCGCCTGACGCGCGTGAGCGCGAACGGCGCGACCACGACGCTGAATGCGGTGGCCGGTCTCGCCGGCAAGGCGCTGTTCAACGTCCCGGTCGGCACGCAGGCCAGCGAGTTCCAGGCGGTGAGCGGCGGCGTGGCGAGCAATACCGTGCAGCTGCAGCCGGTGACCGCCCTGCCCTGAGCGCACGCAGAGTTCAGCTCCCCAAAGCTTGAGGCCGGCGCAAGCCGGCCTCTTTTTTCAGGGCAGCAGGCCCTTGCGCGCTGCGTATTTCACGAGGCCGGCGGTGTTGTGCACGTCCAGCTTCTCCATCAGCCGCGCGCGGTGGTTCTCCGCGGTCTTCACGCTGATCCCGAGCAGGCGCGAGACTTCCTTGCTGGACTTGCCCTCGACCACCAGGTGGAAGACCTCGCGCTCGCGCGGCGTGAGGCGCTGGTAGGGATCGGCGGGCGCGGCATCGGGATTTCGCAGCTGCTCCGCCATGACGCGCGCCGCCTCCGGGCCGAAGAAAGCCTTGCCGTCGAACAGCGCCTGCACCGCATCCACGAGCTCGGTGGAGGCGGCGTTCTTCAGCAGATAGCCGGTCGCGCCGGCGCGCACGACCGGCAGTACGTACTCCTCGTCGTCGTGCACGGTCAGCACTAGCACCCTGGTCGCCGGCAGCTCCTCGCGGATGCGGCGCACGACTTCCATGCCGTTCAGCCGCGGCATCGTCAGGTCGATCAGCGCGACGTCGGGCTTCGTCTCCAGCGCCCGCTCCACGGCCTCGAGGCCGTTCGCGGCCTCGGCGACCACCTCGCAGCGGCCGCTGTCGCGCAGCAGGCTGACGATGCCCTGGCGCACGATCGTGTGGTCGTCGGCGACCAGCACGCGGATGCGGCGGCTCATGCCGGCGTCTCCGGCAGGGGAACCACCACGCGCAGGCGGCTGCCGCGCCCGGGCGCCGATTCGACCGCGAGGCTGCCGCCGAAGAGTTCCACGCGATCGCGCATGCCGCGCAGGCCGAGCCCGCTGGCACCGGCCGCGGGCGACAGCGCGTGCCCGGCGTCGAAACCCCGGCCCGGATCGGAGATCTCGAGCTCCAGGCGGCCGTCGCGCCGGCGCAGCGCCAGTCGCGCCTCGAGCTGGCCGGAATGCTTGATCACGTTGTTCAGGCTCTCCTGCGCGACGCGGAACACCAGCGTTTCCAGCTCCGGATTCCAGCGCTCGTCCATGCCGGCTTGCCAGTCTAGCGTCGCGCGCAGGTCATGATGCTCGTTCAGTGTGCGCACCAGCCAGGCGAGGCCGGCGCGCAGGCCCAGGTCGTCGAGCACCGGCGGCCGCAGCAGCCGCGACAGCTCGCGCACGTCGCGCAGCGCGAGCTCCGCGACGTCGATCGCCGCGTCGAGCCCGCCGTTCGTCTCGCCGGGCTGGATCCGGCGCAACTGGTTGATCAGCGCCGTGAGCGTCTGGCCGATGCCGTCGTGCAGCTCGCGCGCCAGGCGCCGGCGTTCCTCTTCCTGGACCCGCCAGACCGACTTGGCCAGGCCGCGGAACCGCTTCTCGCCTTCGATCATGCGTTCGAGCAGCCGCTCGTTGCGCGCCGAGATCTGCTCGACGCGTTCCGCGATCCGCCCGACCGAGGGCGGATCGCCCTCAGGCGGCCTGCCGCTTCCCGGCTGCAATTTCCATCACCTCCCGCAGGCGCTCGAACGACGCGCGCTGCGTCCCGTCCAGTCCCTCGCGCAGGCGGGCGATCTCGTCGGCCGCCGCCTTGCGTTGCGCCGCGGCCTCCGCGTCGCGTCCGCCGGCCTCGAGCAGCGCCGCGAGCTGCGCATGCAGCCGGTAGCGCCCGCCCCAGGGCGCATGACCGTCGGCCTCGCGCAGCGTCGCGCGCAACAGCTTCTCCGCATCCGCGCCGCGCCCGGCGCGGGCCTGCGCGCGCGCGAGCAGTTCGCCGCTCTTCAGGATGAGCGGCACGTGGCCGAGCGCCCGCGCCTCCGCATGCAGGCTCGCCGCCGCCTGCACCGCGCCCTCGCCGCCCGCCAGCGCCGCTTCGGCGGCGCTGAGGCCGGCCGCGATGCGCACCACCGCGCTGCCGCTCGCCGCCGCTTCGGTGCGCGCCGATGCGGCGGCGCTCTTCGCCTGCGCATTCCGGCCGGCGTGCAGTTCGGCGATCGCCGTCAGGCGCTGCCACTCGGCGCGCTGCTCGTGACTGCCGGATTCGTCGAGCAGCTTGCCGGCCTCGGCGAGCGCCGCCGACGCCGCCTCGGCCATCGCCAGCTCGAGCATGAGCTCGGCCTCGAACAGCCGCAGCTCGACCAGCGCGCGCGCCTCGCCGAGCCCGGCGAGCGCCGCCAGCCCGTTCCGGATCGAGGCCTGCGCCGCGCCGTAATGGCCGCGGTAATGCGCGATGCGGCCGAGCTGCCCGAGCGCGATGCCCTCGGTGAACCGGTCCTCGAATTCGCGCCCGAGCTGGAGCACTTCCAGCATCGCCTT
Organism: Steroidobacteraceae bacterium; assembly: GCA_036554765.1. Lineage (GTDB taxonomy): Bacteria > Pseudomonadota > Gammaproteobacteria > Steroidobacterales > Steroidobacteraceae > SCUD01. The sequence continues at coordinate 8,804 of DATBMQ010000285.1, forward strand.
CTCGGCCGCGTTCCAGTCACCGCGTGCGAGTGCGAGCATGCCGACGGTCTGCCCGGTGAACATCTGGCCTTCGCGATTGCCGGTCTTCTGGTAGAGCTGCATGGACTGCCCGGCATATACGCCGGCATTGTCGAAGTCGCCGAGCTGGAAGTAGGCGAAGCCGATGTTATTGTAGCTTTCGGCGAGCGCGCGCTGGTCGCCCAGCTCGCGCAGGATCGCGAGCGAGGTCCGGTAGCGCTCCAGCGCCTCGCGGTACCGACCCTGCCGCTCTTCCAGCGCGCCGATCTCGTTGTGCAGGTTTGCGACCGTGTGGCGGTCGCCGATACGCTCCACGATGTCGAGCGACTGCTGCAGCGTGGCGCGCGCCGCGTCATGCTGGCCCTGGCGGAGCCGGATGCGCGCGACATTCGCGGTCGCCGAGGCGACGCCGCGCTCGTCCCCGATCTGGCGGCGCAGGTCGATCGCGTTCTGGTAGCGCTGGCGCGCCGCGTCGAGGTTGCCGAGCTCGGCCTGCGCGATGCCCATCGCGTTCTCGGCATCGGCGCGGCCCTGGAGGTTGCCGAGCCGGTTCTGCACCACCAGCGCCCGCACCAGGTGATCCTCCGCCGCGGCACGGTAGTCGCCGGCGAGGATTGCGTACTTGCCGAGCAGGTACGAGGCGCGCGGATGGTTCGGGCTCGCCGCGACGATGGCCTTGAGCTCCTGCTGCGCCCGGTCGAGCTGGCCTTCTTCGCCGTAGGCTTCGGCTAGCGCCACCCGGGCCTCGAGGTCGTGCGGATAGCGCTCCAGCAGCGCCGTCAGCACCTGTTGCGCCTGCCCGAAGTCGCCGTCCAGCGAGGCCGCGAGCGCGCGCGCCTCCAGGCCGATTCGCCCCGAGCGCTCGTCGAGCAGCGCCACCGCACGGCGGGCCGCTTCCAGCGCCGGATCGTCGTAGCCCAGCGTGCTGCGCGCGCGCGCGAGCTGCACCCAGGCCGCGGCAAAACCCGGGTCCTCCGCGACCGCCTGCTCGCAGGCGGCGGCCGCCGCGACCGTGTCGCCTGTCATGAGCTGGTCGAGTGCATGCGCGTAGGCGGCCATCGCCTCTCCGTCCTGCGAGAGCGCGGGCGCGACGGGCGGTGCGCCGCGGATCGCGAGCGCGGCGCGCAGCCCAGCGATCAGGCGATCGGCGAGCGCGAACAGGCCGGACGCGGCCGCTTCCTCGCGCAGCGCCGGCGGCGATTCGTCCGGCAGGCGGCGGTCCGTGAGCCTGAGCTCGACTTGCATGGTGCCCCCCGCCTCGCGCACGGTGCCGGTCACGAGGCGCGTGGCGTCGAGCAATTCCCCGAGCCGCTCCAGGTCGCGCTTGCCCAGGCGCGCCGGCGCCAGATGCAGGTCCTCGAAAGTCCGCAGCACGCGCAGGCTGCCCGCGACCTGGAGGTCCGGGCTCTCCGCGAGCCCCTGTGCCAGCATCTCGGCCAGCCCGGTCGAGAGCCAGGCCGAGCCTTCGTTGTCGGACTGCACGACGAGCGGCAGCACGGCGACCGTCGGCGTCGCCTCCGGCGGCGGTCCGGCGGCCCGGCCGGCGTAGTACCACCAGCCGGCTGCGGCGGCCGCGACCGCGGCGGTCGCGCCGGCGGCGATGGCAACCCGCGGCCGGCGCAGGAACGGCGCGCGGCTCGCGCTGCCCAGAGCCAGGTCCGCGGCAAGTTCTTCCGCCTTCTGGTAGCGCTCTGCAGGATCGGCCGCAAGGCAGCGTTCGATCACGCGCTCGAGCCAGTCCGGGGCACCCACGCCGGTATCGGCCAGGCGCCTTGGCCGCCCGGCGCTGCGCGCGGCCAGAATTTCCTCGGCGGACTCCCCGCGGAATGCGCGCTGGCCACTCAGCATCTCGAACAGGATCAGCCCGAGCGCGTAGATGTCCGTGCGGCCGTCCACCGGCTCGCCACGCGCCTGCTCGGGCGCAAGGTAATCGAGCGTGCCGACGATGCCGCCGGTCTCGGTCAGGCCGGCGCTGCGCAGCGAGCGCGCCACGCCGAAGTCGCTGACGAAGGCGCGCCCGTCGCCGTCCACCAGCACGTTCGCGGGCTTGAGGTCGCGGTGCACGACCGACTGCTGGTGCGCGGCGGCCAGCGCTTCCGCGAGGTCACGCGCAATGCGCGCCGCATCCGGCGCCGGCAGGCGCTGCTGCTCGTCCAGCAGATGCCGCAGCGAGCGGCCCTCCACGTAGTCCATGGTCAGGAAATGCAGCTCACCGTCGCGGCCGATGTCGTGAATGCGCACCACGTTCCGGTGCGTGACCTGGCGCGCCAGCACCAGCTCGCGCTCGAAACGCTCCAGCATGCGCGGGTCCGGGGACTTGTCGGGGCGCAGCAGCTTGAGCGCCACGTCCACGTGCAGGCGCTCGTCCTCCGCCCGGTACACCATGCCCATCCCACCCGCGCCGATCAACGCGAGGATCCGGTAGCGCCCGGCGATGATCCTGCCGGCCGGCAGTACCGGCGAGGCGCCGAACGACGTCTGCGTGAGGCCGGAATCGCCCACCGGCGGCTGTTCGCTCACGGCGCGCCACCCTTCGCGGCAGGCGCCATCACGTGCGGCAGCCGCGTGCCCAGTTCGCGCAGCAGCGCCGGCGGCGCGGGTTCGCGGCTCAGCTCGGCCGGCAGCAGCCTGGCGACGTCCGCGAGCTCCTCGCGCACGCTCGCGACGCCGACCACCAGCGCCGCGTGCGCGGCGAAGGCCTCGAGGATCTCGACGTCGAGTCCGGTGAACACCTTGCCGGGCACGCTGCTGTCGAGATACACCAGCCCGGTCAGCTCGTCGCCGACCCGCAGCGGCAGGCAGACCAGCGCGCGGATGCGCCCGCGCACGATGCTCTGCTGCGCGCCCAGCATGGTGTCCGCGCTGGTGTCGCAGACGACCACGGGCGCGCGCGCCTCGAGTGCACGCGCGAGCGCGCCGCGGCTGCCCGGGAAGTCGCGGCCGGCGGTCGCGGGCTCGACGCCGCCCGCACGCGCGCGCACCTGCAGCCTGCCGGTTTCGTCCGCGAGCATGACGAAGCCGCGCTCCGCGCCCGCGAGCTGCATCGACGCGGCCAGCATCTGCTGCAGCAGGCGGTCCACGCCGGCGGCCGGGTCGAGGCCGCGGCTGCTGCGCACGGTCTCGTCCCAGCGCCTGCGCGCGGCGAGCTCTTCGGCGGCGAGCCGTTCCTCGGAGAGCTCGTCGAATTTTCCGAGCAGCCCGCCGAAACTGATCCAGTCGCCGCTGCGCAGCGCCGTGTCGCCCGGCTCGCGGCCGGCCAGGGTGGTGCCGTTCTTGCTGCCGAGGTCGCGGAAGCACCAGCAGCCGTCCGCCAACATGAAGCGTGCGTGATGGCGCGAGAGGCGGGGATCCTCGATGCGAAGGTCGCAGTCTGCGGCGCGACCGAGCAGGTAGCCGCGGTCAGGATCCAGCCGGAACTGCCGGGAAGGCTGGTCCGGCGGGTAGACGGTCAGGCGTGCCGGCATCTACCGGCAACCCTACGCTCATGACGCATTGCTCGCCAGCGTCAGGCTGTAGCGCAGGGTCGCGGCCGCCGAGCGCAGGCTTCCGGCCACGTTCGCCAGGTCGCGCGACGAACGCCAGACATTCGGCAGCTGGCTGCCGCTGGCGGCGGCGACCTTCTCGTCGAAAGCCTCGAGGTAGGTGATGGCGGCGACCAGGTTGCCGGACACCCAGGCGTTGGCCGAGGCGTTGTACAGGCCGGTCAGCTCCGCCTGCAGCGTGCTGTTCATGGCGCCCGCATGCTGGTTCAGCAACGAGGCCAGCGTCGAGTACTTCGACTGGATCACGGATGACAGCGAACGCAGGTCGGCCGCGATGATGAACTCGGAGAACGACCCCTTGGTGCCGCCCGAGCGCACGCTGCCGCTGCTGACGAAAGTCGTCACGTCGCTGAACGCGCCGCCATCGGGCGCGGAGAACAGGCGCAGCGGCGAGCCCACGGTGTACTGGAGGTTGTGGGTGTACAGCTCGACCGTCACCGCGCCGCTGAATGAGAGACCGCCGCTCGCGGGTGGCGCGATCTTCACGACCAGCGGGAAAGCCGCCGGCAGCGACACGCCCGAGCCGAGCCGCGCGAGGAAGGACGGCGACAGGGGATCCACGAGCTGCGCGCTCAAGCCGAGGTTCGCAGGCGTGAGTCCGACCACGTTCTCGAACCGGATCGTCAGGGTCGCGCTGACGTTGCCGAGCGCGATGTCCGCGCTCGCGACATTGCCATTGACCTGGATGTCGTAGACGCCGTTGGCGCCCGCGAGCGGGCTCGCCAGCATCAGGAGGAATAGAGTCGCGACTCGCCGGGCACCATGCAACATGGTCTCCCTCCCCAGAATTCGCGGGGCGGAAGTGTAGCGCCAGCCTCCGGCAAAGGGAAACGAAATGCTGTCGCAACCCAAGTCGTTGTATTGAAAGAGTTTGTTCCGGGATTGCCTTCGCAGGGGGCTTCAGCGCGCGCTTGCCTGGGCGGAAGCCGGCCCGTTCCGTAGGTACTTCCCCGGGTGCTCTCGGCAGTTCCCCGGGGCAAGGTTCCGGCGTTCACCAGCCCAGCCGGAGATTCCGATGGCCAATCGCCCGCATTCCTTCGCGATCGCGCTCGCGGCCGCCGCCCTCGCCCTGTCTGCCGCGACGGCTGCGCAAGCCACCGTGTTCGGACCGAGCCTTCAGGAGGCGCTCAACCAGTCAGGCCCCGACCAGCGCCTGGAAGTCATCGTGTCGTTCGAGGGCGACGGGCCGCTCAACGCGTCCCGGATCGGCGCGCTGCGTGCGCTCGGCCTGCGCGGCGTCTATTTCCGCTCGCTGCCGATTGCGGGCGTGGTCGCGACGCCCTACCAGGCGGCGCAGCTCGCGTCGCTCTCCGGCGTGCGCTCGCTCTGGCTCAACGAGCGCCTCGAGTACGAGAACGACGGCAGCACCGAGATCACGGGCGTAGACCGCATGCGCGCGGACGGACGCCTGCGCGCCTTCAACGGCCTGCCGTTCAGCGGCCGCGGCGTCGGCGTGCTGATCAACGATTCCGGCATCGACGGCACGCACGCCGACCTGATGTACCCGACGCACGTGGTGCAGAACGTGGCCGGCCAGACCAACCTGCACGCGCAGGACGAGCTGCTCCCGATCACCTACACCGAGGACGTGCCGAACACCGACTTGGGCGGCGGACACGGCACGCATGTCGCCGGTATCGTCGGCGCGACCGGCGCGCGCTCCGGCGGCCTGTACGAGGGCGTGGCCCCGGGCGCGAACCTGGTGGGCTACGGCTCCGGCGCGGTCATCTTCATCCTCGACTCGATCGGCGGCTTCGACTACGCGCTCACCAACCAGGCACGCTACGGCATCCGCGTGGTGTCGAACTCCTTCGGCGCGACCAGCGACGTCGGCACCGACTTCAATCCCGAGCATCCGACCGCGATTGCCACCAAGAAGCTGGCCGACCGCAACATCGTCGTGGTGTTTTCGGCAGGCAACTCCGGTTCGGGCGAGAGCACGATCACCGGCAGCTTCAAGAAGGCGCCCTGGGTCGTGCTCGCCGCCGCCGGCAACAGGACCGGCAACCTCGCCAACTTTTCCTCGCGCGGCCTGTCCGGAAGGAAGGGCACCGTGGTGGTCGACGGCGAGAGCTTCACCTGGGAGGACCGGGCGACCGTGACCACGCCGGGCGTCAACGTGATCTCGACGCGCGCCTCGCTCGGCTCCAACTGGGACGACCTCGCCGACGAGACCGTGCCGCTCGCCTACCGGCCGTTCTACCTGCCGCTGTCCGGGACCTCGATGGCGGCGCCGCACACCTCCGGCATCGTCGCGCTGATGCTGGAAGCGAATCCGACGCTGCACTGGAGCGACGTCAAGCGCATCCTGCAGCAGACCGCCACCAACCTGCCGGGCGACGAGGCATGGGAAGTCGGCGCCGGCTACGCCAACGCGCACGCGGCGGTCGCGATGGCGAAGGGCCTGCGCTCCGATTACGGCAGCACGGTGAACAAGGATCGCAGCTTCAACAGCGTTCCCGACATCAGCGTGCTGCGCGACGAGACGCACCCGATCGCCTTCATGCCGGTCGGTACCAGCGGCTCGGTGCAGTTCGACGTCTCAGCCGACGAGGTGCGCGTGGCGGCCAGCGCCTTCGTCTCGAACAACACCGTCGCAGTGGTGCTGATCGACCCGGACGGCACGCGCTACGGCTCGGCGATCTCGCTGCCGCTGCTCGGGCCCTCGATCGCGGCCTCCGCGCCG
>DATBMQ010000287.1:0-2805 GCA_036554765.1 Steroidobacteraceae bacterium
CGCCGGCAGCCGCCTGCGCGCCCCAGCCCTCGATCGGCAGGTCGAAGCGGCTCGCCACGATCACGCCGAGTCCCGCGACCTGCGCGATCGCGAGGTCGATGAACACGATGCCGCGCGCCAGCACCTGCTGGCCGAGCGGCACGTGCGAGATCGAGACCAGGATACCGGCGATCAACGCCGGCCACAGGATGCTGAGGTCCATGGTGAAGCTGCTCATGGCGACGCCGCCAGCAGACGGTCGAGCGTGTCGTCGAACAGGCCGAACAGGTCCCGCGCCTGCGGCGTGCCGCCGACCGAGAACGGCAGCAGCACGACCGGCGCGTCGATGCGCTGGGCGAGCCAGTTCGCCGGCTTCGGGTCATTGTAGGCGTTGCGCAGGATCATGCGCGGCGGCGTGGCGGAGAGCCTGCTCACGAGCTGGCCCAGGTGACCCGCGCTCGGCGGCACGCCGGGTTTGGGTTCGATGGCCGCGAGTTCCTTCAGGCCGAGCCAGTGACACAGATACGCCTGGTCGCGGTGCATCACGACCACGGGCACGCCCTTGAGCGGCGCCGCCTTCTGTTCCCAGCGCGCCATCGCCGCCGCCCAGCGCGCGCCGAACTCCTCGCCGCGCTGCTGGTAGTACGCCGCGTTCGCCGCATCGAGCCGGACCAGGCGCGCGGTGAGCGCCCTCGCGACCGCCGCGATGTTGCGCGGGTCCAGCTGGATGTGCGGATTGCCCTGCGGATGGATGTCGCCCATCGCGCGGTCCAACTGCGCCGGCTTCTCGAGCAGCGCGACATGCGCGGTCGCCTCGAAGTAACCCGGGGCGCCCGGCTGGATGCGCCGGTTGCCGGATTCGCGCACCAGCACGGGCAGCCAGCCGATCTCGAGTTCGCCGCCGTTTGAGACCAGCAGGTCTGCCGTGCGCGTGCGCGCGACCAGGCTCGGCTTCGCTTCCACACGGTGCACGTCCTGCAATGCGCCCGTCGCGGTGTAAACGCTGACACGGTCGCCGCCCAGTTCGGCCGCGAGCGCGCCCCAGTCCGCAGTGGTCGCGAGCACCCGGAGCGCGGCCTGCGCTGGAGCGGCCGCGGCCAGCAGCACGAGCGCGGCGAGTGCACGAATGAATGCATTCATGACGCCGCTCCTAGTACTTGTGCGCGCCGTGCGCGCCGATGCCGTAGATGTATTGCAGGCGGAACTGCCGGTCCTCGTCGCCCGTCGCGCGCGCATCGTCCCAGCTGTACTGCGCGCGGATGCGCGAGAATTCGCTCGGGTTCCAGTCCAGCATCGCGGTGATGCGGTCCGGGTTCACGCCGGCGATGCCGGAATCGAGCGCGTCGTAGCGCAGGCCCGCGCGCCAGCGCGGCACCCACTGGTACACGCCCTGCAGGTACCAGCCGGACTGCTCGCTGCGATAGGGTTCGGCGAGGCCCGCCCCTTCGAGGTCGAGGATGAGCTCGCCATTCTCCTTGCGGCGGAAGTACTCGCCCTGGAGTTTCAGCTCGCGTCGCGAGGCATCGCCATAGGGCCGCCACTTCAGCACCGCGTCCACGCCCCAGGTGCGCGAACTGCCCGTGAAGGCATTGAGCACCGGGTTGCCGAGGATGTCCGTGTCCTCGTAGGCGCGCTCCTCGGCGTCCATGTCGAGCCACGAGGCGCCGGCGCGCCAGCTCGTGGACTCGCCGAGGTCGCCGCCGGCGTGCGCGAAGAACGTGGCGCCATTCAGGCCGTTGCGGTCGCGGCGCGTCGCCGGGAAGGCCGCGCCGTTGCCGGCCTCTGCGCCCAGTTCGAGGAACAGGTCTGTCGGTGCGAGCCATTTCAGCTGGACGCCGTCCTGGCCCATCTGGTTGGCGAACATCGCCTGGTACACCAGCGGCTGGTCGATGAAGTCCCAGGCGTGCGCGTGCACTTCGTTGAGGTAGCCGAAGCCGGAGAAGAAGCGCCCGCCCTTGGCGGTGAACCCCGCCGGCAGCGAACTGGTGCGGAAGAACGCCTCTTCGACCTCGATCTCGTCCTCCGGCGTGATCGCGGCAACCAGGGTTGCCGAGAAGTACGGGTCCACGCTGGCGGCGAGCACCAGCTCCGATTCCGCAAGGTTGAAGCTGCGCTCGCCGGGGCCGACTTCGCCGCCGCTCGGCAGGAAGCCGGCGATGGTCCAGGACTCCGGGTCCTGGGACAGGCTGGTGTAGTTGCCGGTGAGGATCACCGAGATGGCGGGATTGAAGGCGGAGGCCGCACTGGCGGGGCTCGCCGCCGACGGCGGCGCGTCCACGGCCATCACGGGACCGGCCGGGGGCGCGGTTGCGCCCAGTTCCTCGATCCTGGCCTCGAGCGCAGCGAGGCGCGAGGCGTAATCGCTCTTCAGCGCCTCGAGTTCCGCGCGCAGCGCCGCGACGTCATCGTCGGCGCGGGCGACCGCGGGCAGCTGGCCGCAGGCAAGCGTCAGTGACGCCACAACGCATTTCAGACTCGTCATCGGGAAGCCCTCCTCCAACGTCAATGGACGCGGACGCGCCTGCGCGCGGCCGCACGGTCATTGCACGGTCAGAGGATGGCGGGAGGTGCGCGGGATCGAAATGCGGGGTAGTGCGGATCGAGTGCGATCGCGGCCCGGGCCGCGGGGACGGCCGCCTCGGAACCGCAGCGGTCGACCAGAGGCGTCGTCGTCGAGCCCCCGACGGCGCTGGCGAGCGGCGCGAACGACATGCAGGCGCCGCAGAGCTGGGTCGTATCGGGCCGGCCTTTCGTGTCGTCCGAGAGGTGCGAGTAGGCATGGGCCGCCGCGCCGATCTGCCCGACGAGCAGGGCGACCGACAGGAA
>DATBMQ010000024.1:0-5326 GCA_036554765.1 Steroidobacteraceae bacterium
CCGGTGGCCTCGAGCGTCGAGCGGAATCCCTCGGCCATCGCCAGCAGCGCGGTGAACACGGCCACCACGCCGGCGAGGCCGACGAAGATCACGAGCGACGCGCCCCAGCGTTCCGGGATGCTGCGCAATCCCAGCGAGGTCATGGCGATCGTCTGCTTCAGCATCCGCGTCCCCCGTTCAGCGCCCGGCCAGCGCGTCAACGATCGTCAGCCGGCTGGCGCGCAAGGCTGGCAGCAGGCCGACGGCGAGCGCGAGCACAACGATCGCCACGATGCCGGCGAGCCACACGCGGTGGTCCACGGCGATCGGGAAGTTGCCGCCCCCGATCACCATCCCGATCAGCGTCGCGATCCCGAGCCCCGCGAGGCCGCCCAGCACGCAGAGCGCCGCGGCCTCTGCGAGCACGAAACCCAGCACCGCGCCGTTGCTGAAGCCGAGCGTCTTCAGGATCGCGAGCTCGGGGATGCGCTCGCGCACGCTCTGGGCGATCGTGTTGCCGACCACCAGCAGCAGTGTGAAGAACACCGCGAACAGGATCCAGCGCACGATCAGGCCGATGTCGCCGATCTGCTTGAAGAAGCCCAGGTTGAAGTCCTTCTCGGTCTGGGTCTTGGTCTCGTCGGGCGAGTTCTCGAACATCGCGTCGATCGCCTTCGCGACCTCGGCGGCGCGGTCGGGGTCGTCGAGCAGGATGGTGTAGGTCCCGGCGCGTCCGGATCCGAACTGGTTGGCCTCGTCGAAGTAGGCGAAGTTGACGTAAGCAAGGTTGGTGTTGCGCTGCCACTCGGCGTCCTTGCCGTCGAAAATGCCGACCAGGTCGAAGCTCCAGGCCTTGCTGCCGTCCTTCTGCGGGAAGATGTTGGAGGCGATCGGCAGCTTCTGGCCGAGCTTCCAGCCGTATTGGTCGGCGAGCGCGCGCCCGACGATCACGCCGGTGCGCGTATCCGAGAAGGCCTGCCATTGAGCCGGAGGCATCACGAATTCCGGATAGACCGCGCGCAGCCGGTCCGGATCCGCCGCGAACACGATCAGCTGGGTATTCTCCTGCCACACGCCGCCGAACCACTGCTGCCACATGACCTTGTCCACGCCCGGCACCGACTCGATCTGCGGCAGCAGGCGCATCGGCAACGAGGTCGTGAAGGACACGCGTGCCTGCGTGACCAGTCGGGTCGCGCCGACGAAATCGGCCCCGGCCGAGAACAGCACGTTGACCGCCTGCAGCAGGCCGAACAGCAGGAAGGCGGTCACGATCGACAGCAGGGTCAGGATCGTGCGCGTCTTCCTGCGCCCGAGGTTGGCCAGCACGAAACCGGTGCGGGTCACGGCGCGTCCTCAGGCCGCCTGCTCGAGCAGCTGGCCCTTCTCGAGGTGCAGCGTGCGGCGGGCGAACTCGGCCGCCTTGGGGTCGTGGGTCACCATGACGATGGTCTTGCCGTGCTCGCGATTGAGCACCTGCAGCAGTCCCAGGATCTCGTCGGCCGTCTTGCGGTCGAGGTCGCCGGTGGGCTCGTCGCAGATCAGCACGGTCGGGTCCGACACCAGCGCGCGCGCGATCGCCACGCGCTGCTCCTGGCCGCCCGACAGCTCCTTCGGCTTGTGCCGCGCCCGGTCCGTCAGGCCCACGATCTCCAGCGCGACGGCCACCGACTTGCGCCGTTGCGCAGCCGAGAGTCCCGTCAGCAGCAGCGGCAGCTCGACGTTGCGCTCGGCCGTCAGGACCGGCATCAGGTTGTAGAACTGGAACACGAAGCCGACATTGCGCGCCCGCCACTTCGCGAGCTGGCCGCTGCCGAGCTGGTCGATGCGCACGCCGCCCACTTCGATCTCGCCGGACGTGGGCCGGTCGAGGCCGCCGACCAGGTTCAGCAGCGTGGTCTTGCCGGAGCCGGAGGGGCCCATCAAGGCGACGAAGTCGCCCTTCGGGATGTCGAGCGTCAGGCCGTGCAGGACCTCGACCTGCTGCTTGCCGCGCACGTAGGACTTGTGCACGTTGCCGACCCTGATCATCGCTTCGTTCATGTCGTCGCCTCTTGTTTCACTGCGATCGCCGCACCGTCGCGCAGCGCCTCCGGCGCCTCCACGATCACCTGCTCGCCGGGCGCCACGCCGTCCGTCACGCGCCGCGCGTCGCCCTGGGTGCCCCCGAGGGCCACCGGGCGCCGCTCGGCACGGCCGTCGCGCGCGACGTAGACGACGTCCTCGCCGTCTTCCTGGCGGACTGCCGCGAGCGGTACCAGCGCGCCCTGCAGTGCGACCGCCTTCGGAGTCTGCGCGCCGGGCGGAAGTTCCTCGAGGAATGAGACGCGCACGCCCATCTCCGGGACGATGCGCGCGTCCTTGACGCCAAGCGCGATGCGCACCTTGACCGTCGCCTTCGAGCGGTCGGCGGTCGGAACGATCGCGATCACCTGCGCCGGGATGCGCCAGTCCGGGTAGGCGTTCAGCACGGCTTCGACCGGCTGGCCGGGCTGCACCCGGTTGATGTACGCCTCGCTGACGTCCACCTGGATCTCGAGCGAATCCATGTCCACGATCGTGCCGATCCCGGTGCGGATCGAGCCACCGCCCGCGGAGATCGGCGAGATCATCTCGCCGGGCTGCGCGGCCTTGACCGTGACCACGCCGGAGAAGGGGGCCCGTACCACGGTGTTGTCGAGCTGCACCTGGGCCGCGCCGAGCGCCTGCTCCGCCACCCGGACCGCCTCGCGCTGGCTGGCGAGGCGTGCGCGCAGCGCTTCCGCCTGCGTGCGCGCCGCATCGAGCGCGGAGGCGCTGGTCAGCTGGCGCGCCTCGAGCCCGAGCTGGCGCTGATACTCGCGCTCGGCATTCGCCAACGATGCCTCGATTTCGACCACGCCGGCACGCGCCGCGGCGACCTGGGCGCGGCGCAATCCGTATTCCGCCCGCGCCTCCGCGTCGTCGAGCGTCGCCAGGATCTCGCCTTCGCGGACCTGCTGGCCTTCCTCGATGCGCACCTCACGCACCTTGCCGGTGACCTTCGCGGAAACCGTGGCCTGGCGGCGCGCGGTCACGTAGCCCGTGGCGTCCAGCACCGAGGCGCTGCCCCCGCCCGCGGCCGAGACGATCGCACGCGCCGGCTGGGTCGCGACCTCGAGGGCCTGCTCGCGCGTCAGCAGCCAGGCGGCAGCGCCCGCGGCCAGCAGCAGGACCGCGGCCGCGCCGATCCAGATGCGGCGGCGCGGGCCGGCTTCCCCGGCGCCGGCATCGCGTTCGATGCGCAGCTGCTTGAGCAGTTCGGATTTATCCAAGCGGTGGGTCCGGAATCAGGCGGTCAGGAGGCGGAATTCTGCCATAGACGAGGGTGGTCCCGCCTGTCGGCGCCTCAGGCTGCACGCCAGCGGAATCCCGCCGCCGCGATCCCCAGGAACAGCGCAGCCATGCCGGTGAGCAGCGCGAGTTGCGGCAGCACGTCGGTGAATCCCGCCCCGTCCAGCATCACCGCGCGCGCCGCCTTCAGCATCTGGGTCAGCGGCAGGGCCTCGGCGATGGCGCGCAGCCAGGCGGGCGCGCCTTCGAGCGAGAACCACACGCCGGACAGCAGCATCATGGGCCAGGACGCCAGGTTGATGACGCCATTCGCCAGTTCCTCGCTGACGAAGCGCGCCGCCATCATGAAGCCGAGTGCGATCATCGCGAGCGCGCCGGTGACCGCGATCAGCAGCAGCAACAGCGCGCTGCCGTCGTTGCGCACCTGCACCAGCGCGGCGAGCACGGCATAAACCATGGCGGTCACACTGACGGTCAGCAGCAGGCGCGACAGGATCTGCGCCGCGCCGAACTCGAGCGCGGTGACCGGCGTTGCCGAGAGCCGGCGCAGGAAGCCCGACTTGCGGTAGCGGACGACCACGTATCCCACGCCGAACAGGCAGCTGAACATCATGTTCATGCCGAGGATGCCGGGCAGCAGCCAGTCCACGTACCGCACCGCCGCGCCGGTGACCGGCTGGCGCGCCGCCGCGGGCGCCGCCTGCAGCAGCAGCTTCTCGGCGAGGTATCCCTTCGGTGAATCGGCGTTGACCCAGTAGCGCGGCGCGCCGCGCAGGTCCACCAGCAGGTCGGCCTGGTGGCGCTCGACCTTGCGCACGGCATCCGGCAGCCCGGCCTCGGCGACGCGGTAGAAGTCCACGTGGCGCGTGTCGAGGAAGGGATGCAGGGTGGCCTCGAGTTCCGCGCCCGGCGGCGCCAGCACGCCCACCTTGAAGACGGCGCGCGCCTGGCCGCCGAAGATCACGGCAAAGGCGACCACCAGCGCGAGCGGAAACAGGAAGTTGAACACCAGCGTCGAGCGGTCGCGCAGGAACTCCAGGTTGCGCGCGTGCCAGACCGTGAGCAGGCGCCGCAGGTTCACGTGCGCAGCTCCCGCCCGGTCAGCTCGAGGAACAGGTCCTCGAGGTTGCGCGGCCGGATGCGCAGGTGCCTGAGCGGCACGCCGCGATCGAGCAGGGCGCGCAATGCGCCCTCGACGTCGCCGGTCGAGATCTCGATGCGGTCACCCGCCTGCAGCAGTGGCAGCGGGAATCCCGCCGTGTCGCCCGGGAAGTCCTCGCGCGGCAGTTCCAGCACCACGTCGTCGAAATGCTCCTTCAGCAGCCGCGACGGCGGCCCCTCGGCGATGATGCGGCCGCGGTCCATGATCGCGACCACGTCGCAGAGGAAATAGGCCTCCTCCATGTAGTGCGTGGTCAGCAGCACCGTGCGCCGCTCGGCCTTGATCGCCCGGATCAGGTCCCAGAAGTTGTGCCGGGCCTGCGGGTCGAGCCCGGTGGTCGGCTCGTCCAGGAACAGCACCTGCGGGTCGTTCACGAGCGCGATGGCGAGCAGCAGCCGTTGCAGCTGCCCGCCGGACAGCTTGCGGTTGTCGCGCGCGGCGACCTGCTCCAGCGCGCACAGGCGGATCAGCTCGTCCACGTCGCGCCCCCGGGCATAGAGCCCGCGGAACATCGCGAGCGTCTCGCGCACCGTCAGGAAGTCCTGCAGCGCGGTCTTCTGGAACTGGATGCCGGCCTCGGCGCGGAAGCGCGCGCCCAGCGCCTCGCCGCGATACAGCGCCTCGCCCGAGGTCGCCGTCGTGACGCCTTCCATGATCTCGACCGTCGTCGTCTTGCCGGCGCCGTTCGGTCCGAGCAGACCGAAGCAGGTGCCCTCGGCGATCGCGAACGATACGCCGTCCACGGCGCGCACGCCGGGATAATCCTTGACCAGATTGCGGACTTCGAGGACCGGTTTCATGCAGACGCGCATCCTATATGATTGCGCACGTGACGCCGAACCCGTTCCCGCACCTGCTGGCGCCGCTCGATCT
>DATBMQ010000293.1:0-4858 GCA_036554765.1 Steroidobacteraceae bacterium
GCGCGCTCCTGGTAGTGCGCTTCCAGCCAGCGGAAGGCGACCAGCGGTGCGGCGATGCCAAGCCGGTCTGCGAGCCCGTCCCAGCGCGACGCCGACAGGGTCTCCTTCATGCCGCGTCCTTCCAGCGTTTCGAGAACCGGCTCCAGTGCCACCATTTCACCGGGCCGATGAGGAAGTAGATCAGGCCGGCGATCGGCGTCAGCCAGGGCGGCCCGAACAGTGCGAGCAGCGCCGAGACGAAGCCGATCGCGGCCAGCCACAGGTACGCGCGCATGGAAGTGCGCGTGACGTCGATTTCGAGCGCGGACAGCTTGAGCGCCGCGGCGTGCGCGAGGGCGTAACGGTACAGCAGCGCGAACAGCAGGAACACGGCGATGAATCCCGTGGAATAGATCGCGAGCAGCCTGCCGCCCTCGCTGAAGCCGAACGCCCAGGGCCCGCCGAACAGGCCGCCGAGCAGCGCGCCGAACAGGAAGCGCAACGGGTAGACGTAGAACAGGATCAGGAACAGCAGCACCCCGTTCAGGAAGATGGTCACGGGGTTGACGAGTCCGTAGCGGCGGAAGTACTGGTAATGCAGGTACCAGATCCAGACCAGCACGGCGAACGTGGCGCCGAAGGCCGGGAATCCCTTCAGGATCGCGTAGAGGCCGTCCATGCTCGTGGGCAGCTCGGTCGATACCACGAGCAGCGCCAGCGCGAATGCGAACACGGCGTCGCTGAACTGCTCGAGCCGGGTGATCTCGCGTCCGCGCCAGGTGAAGCCGCTCTTCTCGACCTTCTTCATGTGCCGTCCTTCAGGATCTGTGTCGGCCGCACCATGCCGTACTGGGCCGCAAGCTCGGCGGGATGGCCCGCGTCCCACACGACCAGGTCGGCGCGCTTGCCGGGTTCGATCGTGCCGCGCTCGGCGGCGAGCCCGAGTGCCGTGGCGGCGTGGCGGGTGACGCCGAGCAGGGCCTCCTCGGCCGTGAGATGAAACAGCGTGCAGGCCATGTTGAGGTTCAGCAGCAGCGAGGCGATCGGCGCGCTGCCGGGATTGAGGTCGCTCGCCACTGCGATCGGCACGCGGTGCCTGCGCAGCGACTCGACCGGCGGCGGCCTGGTCTCGCGCAGGAAGTAGAACGCCGCGGGCAGCAGCACCGCGACCGTGCCGGCCTTCGCCATCGCACGGATGCCGTCCTCGTCCGCGTGCTCGAGGTGATCGGCGGAGAGCGCGCCGAAGCGGGCGGCGAGCGCGGCCCCGTGCTGGTTGCTCAACTGCTCCGCGTGCAGCTTGACGGCGAGGCCCAGTTCGCGCGCGCGGGCGAAGACGCGCTCGACCTGCGCGGCCGTGAAGCCGATGTTCTCGCAGAAGGCGTCCACGGCGTCGGCGAGCCCCGCCGCGGCCGCGGCCGGCAGGATCTCGTCGCATACACATTCTATATAGGCGTCGCTGCGGCCCCTGAACTCGGGCGGCACGGCGTGGGCGGCGAGCAGCGTCGTGCGCACGGTCAACGGCAGCCGCTCGCCGATCCTGCGCGCGACGCGCAGCATCCTGAGTTCGTGGTCGCGGTCGAGCCCATAGCCGCTCTTGATCTCGAGGCAGGTCACGCCCTCGGCGGCGAGCCGCAGCGCCCTCGGCAGCGCGAGCGCGAGCAGCTCGTCTTCGCTCGCGGCGCGGGTCGCGGCCACGGTCGAGACGATGCCGCCGCCGGCGCGCGCGATGTCCTCGTAGCTCGCGCCCTGCAGCCGCTGCTCGAACTCGCGGTGGCGCGAGCCGGCCCAGACCAGGTGCGTGTGGCAGTCCACCAGGCCCGGCGTGACCAGCGCGCCGCGCGCGTCGCTGACCTCGACGCCGGCCGGCAGGTGGGCGGGAAGTTCCGCATCCGGCCCGGCCCAGGCGATGCGCGCGCCGGCCACGGCCACCGCGCCCTGCGGAATCAGGCCGTAAGGCGCGCTGCCCGTGCAGCTCGCGACGGCGCAGTTGCGGATCACCCGGGTCCAGTTCTGCGTGTCGGCGCCGCCCACGCGCGCAGTTTACCGGAGGCCGTCGCCCGCGCGTTATGCTCTGCACCTGTATCGCCCCATCGGAGCCATCGTGCCGGACCGGAAGATCACCAGGGACTTCATCGCCGCGCTGCCGAAGACCGACCTGCACGTGCACCTCGACGGCTCGCTGCGCATTCCGACGCTGATCGAGCTGGCCCGCGCGCACCACATCCAGCTGCCGAGCTATACCGAGGGCGGCCTGCGCGAGACGGTCTACACCGACCGCTACGCCAGCCTCGGCGACTACCTGAAGGGCTTCAAGTACACGGTCGCGGTGATGCAGGACGCGGAGTCGCTCGAACGCATCGCCGCGGAGCTTGCCGAGGACAACCAGGCGGAGGGCGTGCGCTACCTCGAGGTGCGCTTCGCGCCGCAGCTGCACGTGCGCCCGGGGCTCGACGCGGTCGCCGTCATCGCCGCCGTGGACCGCGGCCTGCGCCGCGCGCGCGACGCGTACAACCGCAGGCCCGAGATCGCCGCGGGCCGCGAGCCGCCGTTCGAGTACGGCATCATCTGCTGCGCGCTGCGGATGTTCACGCCCGACTTCAGCCGCTACTACGACACGCTGTTCGCCGCGCATCCCTACACGCGCCCGAAGGACCTGTTCCCGATGGCCTCGCTCGACCTTGCGCGCGCGGCGATCATCGCGCGCGACCACCACGGCTACCAGGTGGTCGGTTTCGACCTCGCGGGCGAGGAATCGGGCTACCCGGCGGGCGCGCACAAGGAGGCCTTCGATTACGCGCACCGCAACTTCCTGAAGCGCACCGTGCACGCGGGCGAGGCCTACGGCCCGGAGTCCATCTTCCAGGCAATCACCGACCTGCACGCCGACCGCATCGGCCACGGCACCTACCTGCTCGAGGCGGACCAGATCCAGGACCCGGAGATCGAGGACCGCGACCGTTACGTGGACAAGCTCGGCAACTACATCGCCGACCGGCGCATCACGCTCGAGGTCTGCCTGACCAGCAACCTGCAGACCAACCCGAAGATGAAGTGGCTGGACGACCACACTTTCCGCAAGCTGCGCGAGAAGCGGCTCTCGACCACGCTCTGCACCGACAACCGGCTGATGAGCAACACCAGCGTCACCAACGAGCTGTGGCTGGCCGTGAAGCACCTCGGTCTCGACCATCACGACCTGAAGTCCATCATCATCTACGGCTTCAAGCGCAGCTTCTGGCCGG
Organism: Steroidobacteraceae bacterium; assembly: GCA_036554765.1. Classification (GTDB taxonomy): domain Bacteria; phylum Pseudomonadota; class Gammaproteobacteria; order Steroidobacterales; family Steroidobacteraceae; genus SCUD01. Next base: position 3,222 of record DATBMQ010000293.1, read on the forward strand.
GCGGCTACCTGGGCAAGCGCCAGTACGTGCGCCAGGTGATCGACCACTACGAGACCGTGGAACGGAAGTTCGCGGCATGAAGGGCAGCCTGCGGTCGGCGCTGGCGCGCTGGACCTCCGCGGGGCTCGTGGACGCGGCCCAGGCGGAGCGCATCCGCGCCTGGGAGGCCGAACACGGCGACGACGGCAGGAAGAGCCATCTCGCGATCGTCGCCTTCGCCTTCGGCGGGATCCTGCTGGTCGCGGGCGTGCTGCTGTTCGTCGCCGCGAACTGGGACCGGCTCCCGCCTGCGGGGCGCTTCGCGCTCGCGCTCGCGATGATCGCGGTGTTCCACGTGGGCGGCGCGTATGCCTCGCGCACGAGCGCGGCGCTCGCGGCCACGCTGCACGCGGTCGGCACCGGCGCGCTCGGCGCCGGCATCTATCTCTCGGGCCAGATCTTCCACATGGCGGAGCACTGGCCCGGGGCGCTCATGCTGTGGTCCGTGGGCGCGGCGCTCGCCTGGTGGCTGCTGCGCCAGTGGCCGCAGATGCTCTGGCTCGCGCTGCTGGCGCCGGCCTGGCTGTGGGGCGAGTGGTTCGAGGCGCAGCCGCCGATGGCGGGCTGGCGCGGCATGGGGCCGTTGACGCTCGGGCTGTTCCTGCTGGCCTGCGCCTACCTCATGGCGTCCACGCCGGAGGCGCGCGAGCCCTGGCGCCGCACGCTGACCGCGCTCGGCGCGATCGCGCTGATCCCCGCGGCCGCCGCCATCGCCTGGTCGGATTCCGCGTCGTCACAGGCGCTCCACCTGTCGCAGGCGGAGCTCTCCGTGCAAGGCAGGATCATGGCCTGGTCGCTCGCGATCGTGATTCCCGCGGGGGTCGCCTGGGTCCTGCGCGAGCGCGAGGCGGCCTGGCTCGCCGGCGCGCTCGCCTGGGGGCTGGCGCTCCTGTGGGTGAACCCGCGGCCGGACTCCGGCGAGCTGCTGCTGTGGATCCTGTACGCGATCGGCGCGGTGCTGCTCGTGCTCTGGGGCATCCGCGACCGCCAGCGGCTCGCGGTCAACCTCGGCGTGCTGGCGTTCGCGCTTTCCGTGCTCGGCTTCTATTTCTCGAGCTTGTACGACAAGCTCGGGCGCGCGCTCGGCCTGATCGGCATCGGCGTCGTCTTCATCGGCGGCGGCTGGCTGCTCGAGCGCGCGCGCCGGCGGCTGATCGGGCGGATCACGAAGGAGCGCGCGTGAACGCGCTCGCGAAAGGCCTGGTCATCGCGGCGGCGCAGGTCGCGCTCGCGGCCAGCGTGGGCGCGAAGTTCCTCTATGACCGCTCGCACTACCCGCGCGTGTGGGCGGAGACGGCGCCTTACGATCCGGACCTGCCGATCCGCGGCCGCTACGTGAGCGTTTCGGTGATCGTGCAGACGGCGCGTGCGCCGGCGAAGAAGGAGGGCGAGCTGGCCGACGCGTTTCAGGCGCACCTCGAGATATTCCAGGACCGCCTGTACGCGGTCGAGGACGGGAACGGCCGCCACTGGGTGGAGAAACGCCGCTGCGGCGAGGCCGATTGCTGGCAGCTCGCGAATCGCGTGGCGTTCTTCATCCCGGAGCACGCCGAGGATCCGTCGCGCCGCCCGGCGGGCGAGGCGCTGTGGGTGGAGGT
>DATBMQ010000109.1:0-3694 GCA_036554765.1 Steroidobacteraceae bacterium
GGTGGACGAGGTCATGGACGCGGTCGAGGACATCACGACCCGGATCGGCAACACGATCCGGCTCGAAGGCGAGGCCAAGAAGAACGCGCGCGTGGCGCTGGCGGCGGGCCCCATCCCGCGCTTCCTGCAGCAGCTCGATGCGCGGCTGGCGGCGGGTGGCGGCGAATGGTTCGTCGAGAATCGTCTGACCGTCGCCGACCTGAAGTGCTACATCCTGGTGCGCTGGCTCAAGTCCGGGGTGATCGACGACGTTCCCGCCGACATCGTGGATAAGTACTCGCCGCTATTGGGAAAACACCTCGAGCGGGTCAAGGGCCATCCGAAGATCGCCGGGTACTACGCCGCCCGCGGCCGCTGAGCACCCGCTGCTGTGACGCCGGCTCCGGTGCTACGCTCCCGCCGGCGCCCCTTCGATCCCGTCAGGAGTGCATTCCATGAAGCCGACAAGAACCGTGCTCGCGGCATTGGCGCTGGTACTCGCCTCCCAGGCCTGGTCCGCCACCGCCCCCGCTGCTCCCACCTGCAACTCGGGTCCCCAGTCGGGCTGGCAGCCGACGGATGCGGTGAAGACGCTGCTCGGCAGGCAGGCCATCAAGGTGAAGAAGATCACGGTCGCCGGCGACTGCTACGCGGTGTACGCGGTGAACAAGGCGAACCAGCCGGTCAACAATTACTACCACCCCGTCACGCTGAAGATCGTCGGCCCGATCCCGAACTGACCGGCGCGCGCGGCGGCAACGCGCCGCGCGGAAGTGTGCGGCCTCAGTCGTCGGCCTCGGCGAGCGGTGCGTTGAGCAGCGACTTCTGCCGCTCACGGCCGGCGTCACGGCGCAGTTCGTCGATCTCCGCAAGGTAGTCGGCGATATCCCGGTTCGGCACGACGCGCCCCGCCCCGAGCTGCACCTCCGGGCCGAGATCCACGTGGTTGACGTCGCCTTCCTCGACGCCGATCGCGACGATCCAGGCGATGGCCGCGAAAACGATGGTCACGGCGCCGGCGAGCGCCAGGTCGATGCGGCGCCCGTAGTGGGTTGCCACGCGCAGGTGCAGGTACAGCGCTGCGATGGTCGCCGCCGCGATCACGGCGATGCCGACCCGGTCGAGCACCGACCACTGCGCGGCGAATGCGACCAGTCCCGCGACCCAGTAGCCCCAGGCGCAGAGGGCGGCGCCGATCGAGGCGATCGTCATGTGCACGCGGACCTGCCAGGTTCCGTGGTTCAGCTTGGTGATCAGCGCCCAGAGGCCGGTCCACAGCGCGATTGCCCCGAGCACCACGAGCGCCGCCACGGTGACGCTTCGCAACAGCGACGATGGCGCATCGAGCCACTGCCGGAAGCCGCCGTAGGCGATGCAGGCCGCGACGCCGGCCGCTGCCAGCGGTGTCTGGTGGCGGAACACGAAGTCGCGCCGGAACACGCGCTCCGGCCCTACCGCCGTGTGCTGCGTGCGCACGCGCAGCCGCGTGCGCCCGACCACGACCTCGCCCTGCTCGATGATCGCCTCGACGCCCGGGGGGATGCGCCGTCCGTCAACCCGCGTTCCATTGCGCGTGCCGAGGTCCCGCACGCTGACGCGGCCGTCGTCGCGCAGCGCGAGCAGCGCATGCTGCGACGCCGCGTGCTCGTCGTCGACGACGATGTCGCAGGCGAGGTCGCGGCCGACGCGGCACTCGGTGCCCGCGCCGGCGAAGCGCTGGCGCTGGATCAGGTGTCCGTGCGGACCGACCTGCTCCACGAGCATCACGGGGTCCATTGCAGGCCCCCCAGGTAACGTTCCATGGTCCGCCGGCCGAACTCGAACGCCACGCCCTGGAGCGCGAGCCGGCTCACCAGCGCCTGTTCCGTGTGGTCGATGCCGACGACCGTCACGTCGAAATCATAGAGGCCCGCGAACAGCCGGTATTGGCGCACGCAGGTCGAGATCCGCGCGTCGAAGCCATCGAGGGATACCAGCGCGTCCCGGCAGGCGAAGGGCGCCACGTGCGCCGCCGCGCCCGCGCGGCGCGGACCCCCGGCGATGCGGTTCACCTGCCTCTCGAACTGGAGCGGATGCAAGCCCGTCGATTGCAGGATCCGGTGCTGAATGAACAGACCGGCGACGTGCACGCCGGGTTGCGCCAGTAAGCGGGGCGGTACCCGGCAGGTGATGGTTTCCACCCGCATGCGGGCGTGCGGGCTCCTCTCGTCCACCGTGCTGCATTCGGCGTAGCGCGAGACCTGGGTCGGCAGCACGTAGCCCCGGACATTCTGCGTGCCGGCGGCTTCCGGCCGGGCTTCCAGCACCTCCGATTCATAGGCGAGCACCTGCGCGGTCACGCGCTGGCGGAGCTGCTGCGCGCTCAGCGACCGGCCGAGCGGCGCCCGTGCCCGCGCCAGCAGCGCCGGGATGTGCCTGGCCGGCACCACGAAGCCGACCAGCTGCCGTCCGGTGACGACCGAGACGTTGACGCCATACACGCGGCCGCGCCGGTCGAGCGCGGGCCCGCCCGACATGCCGCCATTGAGGGCGCCGGTGTAGTGGATGCGCTGCTCGAAGCTGTTCTCCACCAGCCCGTTCGCCACGCCCTCGGTGATCGTGAGCCCGAGATTCAGCGGGAAGCCGATCGACCAGGCGCGCTCGCCCTGCGCGGGGATCTCGGTGCGCAGCCGCAGCGCCGGCAGCTCGAGGTCTTCGGCCGCGACCACGGCCAGGTCGTTGCGCACGTCGATCGCGAGCACGTCCAGCCGCCCGGTGCGCCCGTCGCTCGCCAGGTATTCCAGCCGGTATTGCCGCGGATACAGGACGGCCGGCGCGACGACGTGGTAGTTCGTCACGATCCGGCGCCCGTCGCCGACCGCGAAGCCGCTGCCGTGGAAAGCGCTCGATTCGGAATCGTCGAAGAAACCGCGGATCTGTACGACGGATTCGCGCGCCGCATCGAGGCGAACTTCGGCCTCGCCCGAGAGCTCCTGGGCCGCGATCTCCGCTTCGACGGCGGCGGCGTCCACCGTTTCGCCCTCCGGCAGCGTCTCTTCCGGTGGCTGCCCCTCGGGCGACTCCGCTGCCGGCGCCTCGGCGGGCGGCGTGGATTCGACTTCCTGCGCAAAAGCGACGCTGCCGAATCCGCACAGCCAGGCGCATGCGACGAAGCGGGCGAGCTGCAAACGGAGCTCCCGGGTGGCGGATGGACCGGTCAGGAGTTCTGGCCCTTCTCGAGATCCAAGGTTCCCTCCCAAACTCCGCATTTGAAACCGCGGCACCACTCAGGCGCGGATGGTTATAGGCATCTGATCATTGGCCAACATCCGGTCGACACAGGACCTCCGCCGCCAGTCTGCTCAGGCGCCCGTCAGCTCGCCATTCTGGTAGTCGCGCACCGCGCGCTCGATCTCCTCGCGCGTGTTCATCACGAACGGGCCGTACTGCACGACCGGCTCGTTGAGCGGCTTGCCGGCGAGCAGCAGCAGGCGCGCGCCGTCGTGGCCGGCCTTCAACTGCACGCGGTCGCCGTCGGTCAGCAGGCCCGCGGCGCGGTTGGGCAAGGGCTTGTCGCCAATCGCCGCCTGGCCTTCGTAGACGTACAGGAACGCGTTGTGTCCCGCCGGCACCGGCGCTTCGAACTCGACGAGCGGCGGCAGATGCAGGTCGACGTACAGCGGCTCCGTCGAGAGCCCCTGGATCGGGCCGCGCGTCCGCTGTGCGCCCTGCTCCA
>DATBMQ010000139.1:0-35659 GCA_036554765.1 Steroidobacteraceae bacterium
CGCGCCGCTGTTTGCGGTTGCGCGGCGCATGCACGAATGCGGCGTGGCGCACGGCGCCTTCTATCCTCGCAACGTCCTGGTCACGCAGGCCTCCGGCCGCGCGGCTGCATTCCACGTCATCGATTTCGCACACGGCCGCAACTTCCGGCGCGGCATCGTGGGCTCGCGCCCGGCAGACTACGACCTGCTCGACATGCTGCGCACGGTCGCGCGGCAGGCGCCGGTCAGGGACGCAGCGGCGTGGCTTGCGGGATACGGCCTCGCGGGCGCACCGGCGTCGGCACTGCTCGAGAGGCTCGCCACGCACCGGATCGAGCGGCCCTGGCGGCATTTCCGGCGCATTGCGACCGACGCCTGCGTGATCCGTGACCGGCTGCGGCTTGCCGGCTGACGCGGCCGGGATGCGTCAGCTGCCTGGCCGCCAGCCGAGCGTCGCCAGCAACACCGCGAATCCCGCAACGTAGGCCAGGGCCACCAGCCAGCCCTCGCGCAGCCAGCGCCCGGTGGACCGCGCCTCGGGATACAGGCTGCAGATCGCCACGCCCGCGGACGAGCCGAACCACAGCATCGAGCCGCCAAAGCCGACCGCGTAGGCGAGCATTCCCCAGTCGTAGCCGCCCTGCTCCAGCGCGAGGGCCGTGAGCGGGATGTTGTCGAAGAAGGCGGACACGAAGCCGAGGCCGAAGGCCGTCAGCCAGGACGGCGCCGGCAACGATTCCACCGGCATCAGGGACGCGTTTGCGACCAGGCAGAGCAGGAACAGCGACCCGCGAAACGCCGCCGGCAGCACGCTCCAGTCCGGGCGGCGCAGCCAGGCCGTGCCGATGAGCGCGAGCGCGACCGTCGCGCCGATGAACGGGAAACGGTCCGCGATCGCGGGCAGGCGCAGGTTGACGGCCACGTTGACGGCGATGGCCGCCGCCAGCACGAGCAGCGTGAGCGCGAGGCGCACCCAGTCGACCGCCGCGCCGCCTTCAGGATCCTTGACGATCGGCGAGTACGCCTGCTGGCGCCGCGCGGCCGCGATCCCGAACACGGCCAGCGCCGGAATCGCGGCAAGGTAGGCGTGCAGGACCGCCGACGGCGGGACGCCCTTGATCCACATCATCGTCGTCGTGGTGTCGCCAATGACGCTGCCGGAGCCGCCGGCATTCGATGCCGCGACGATCGCCGCCACGTAGCCGATGCTGACCCGGCCGCGGAACAGCGTGTGCGCCATCGCTCCGCCGATCAGGGCGGCGGCGATGTTGTCGAGGAAGCTGGACATCACGAACACGATCGCGAGCAGCGCGAAGGCCCCGCTCCAATCGTCCGGCAGCCAGCGCGGCAGCACCGCGGGCACGCCGCTCTCCTCGAAATGCCGGGCGACCAGCGCGAAGCCGTTCAGCAGCAGGAGCAGGTTCACGAGCGTGACCCACTCGTGGCCGGCATGCGCGGCCAGCCCGCTGGCGCCGGCGCCCGCCGGGAACTGCGTGAACAGCCACTCGAAGGCGATGACGGCGGCGAGGCCGGTCGCCGCGATCGGCAGGGCGTGCCGGTGGAACAGCGCGACGCCCGCCAGCGTCAGCCCGAAAATCAGGAACTCCGCGGGCATCTGCGGGCCGGGTCAGCGCGCGGCCTGGCGGCGGTTGGCGCCCGCAGCGCTGCCGCTAGAGGCCCCGCGCGACACGGGCGTTCCAGGTCTCGAGCCACCCGGGCAGTTCGGCACCCGGCATCGGCCTGCCGATGAAGTAGCCCTGCGCGAGGTCGCAGCCGCGATCGCGCAGGTAACGCCAGTCGTCCGCATTCTCGACCCCCTCCGCAACCACGAGGATACCGAGTTGCCTGGCGAGCGACAGGCTTGCCTCGCAGATGGCGCGCTTCTTGTCGCTGTCGACCGCGCCGTGGACGAAGCCCCGGTCCACCTTCAGCTCGTCGAAGGGAATGTCGCGCAGCTGCGCCAGCGACGAATGGCCGGTGCCGAAGTCGTCGATCGACAGCCGGAAACGCTTGAGGCGCAGCCGCGTCAGCACGTCGAGCGCCGCGACGACGTTGGACATCAGGCGCGACTCGGTGATCTCGAGCACCAGCTCCGACGCCGGCAGTCCCGCCCGCGCAATCAGGCGCTCGAGCAGGTCCGGGAAGGCGAGCATCGTCAGGTTGTCCATCGACACGTTGACGCTCAGGTGGAACGACAGGCCTTGCTGCCGCCAGGCCTGCGCCTGCCGGATCGCCGTTTCGATGACGACCTGGGTCAGGGCGTCGATGTGCCCGTGCTCCTCGGCGACGCCGATGAACTGGTCCGGAGAAACCAGCCCGTGCGACGGATGCTGCCAGCGCACCAGGGTTTCGACGCCCACCAGCGTACCGGTCGCCACCGACACTTTCGGCTGGTAATGATTGACGAGCTCGCGGTTCGCGATGGCCCCCTCGATGTCGCCGGCGCCGTAGCTGCGCGTGGCACGGCGCGAGGCCGGCACGGTGGCGCGCCGCCAGTTGCCGATCAGCGCCGCGAGCGCGTCCGGCTGCACCGGCTTGTGCAGGTGGCCGAGCGCCTCGATGCGGTGCGCCCGCACCAGGTTCTCCGCGGCCTGCTGGATGGTCTCGTCCTCCCCGCTCGCGAGGATCACGCCGCCTTCGTACCGGATTTCGACCAGCTTGCGCAGGAACTCCACGCCATCCATTTCCGGCATGTTCAGGTCGAGCAGGACCAGGTCGGCGGCGCAGCCGCTGCCGCGCAGCCATTCGAGCGCGCTTGCGCCGCGGTCGAACACCAGCACGTTCGCGAAGCCGAGATTCGCGAGCATCCGTTCCAGGACCGCCAGCGTCACCGGCTCGTCGTCGAGCACCAGGATCCGCAGCGTGGCGCGATCGCTCACGATGCCTCCAGTGCGGACGCCACCGCGGTGGACTCCGCGTCAAATGCCGCCAGCAGCCCGGCAAGCTGCGCGGCCTCACCCGCCCGTGCGGCGCGCTCCAGGTCCGCGCAAGCCTGGCCGAGCCGCAGCGCGCCGATCGACCGTGCCGAGGACTTGAGCCGGTGCGCCGCCGCGCGCACGCCCTCCGGGTCGCCTGCCTCGCAGGCCCTGCGCAGTTCCGCCGCGATCTCCGGCAACGTGTCCCGGAACACGCCGAGGATGCGGTTGATCGCCGCAAGGTCGTTGCCGACCAGCGCGGCCAGCACGCCCAGCTCGACCGGGCGGCTGGAGGCAGCCGCCGCGGCCGCCATCTTGTGCTCCTGCGGGTGGGTCTCGCCCGCCGTCGGCAGCCACTTGTCCAGCACCGCCTGCAGCTCCTTGAGCGGTGCGGGCTTGCTCAGGTAATCGTCCATGCCGGCCGCGCGGCAGCGCTCGGCCTCGCCGCGCAACGCATTGGCGGTCAGCGCGACGATCGGCGTGCGCGCCTGCCCGCCCTCGGCCATGCGGATCGCACGGGCCAGGTCGTAGCCGTCCATGCGCGGCATGTGCAGGTCGGTCAGCACCAGTGCGTAATGACCCTGCTCCCAGCGATCCAGCGCCTCGCGCCCATCGCCGGCGATGTCGGCGGCGAAGCCGAGCACCGCCAGCTGGCGCAGGATCACCTGCTGGTTGGTCTCGTTGTCCTCGGCCACCAGGATGAGGCGGCCGGCTTTCGCGGCCTGCGCGCGTTCCGGCGGCCGGAACTGCTCCTCGCCCTTGCCTGGCTGGATCAGGGTCTGGTCCGCCTGGGCGCGCCCTGCCGCCAGCGCGACCGCGTTGATGAACGTCCGGCGGGTCAGGGCATTGGCGTCCACGGTCACCAGATCCTGCGCTTCATTGCGAGGCCGTCGCCGCTGGCCGCGCCCGATCACCACGAACTGCGCCGATGCCAGGCCCGCGCGCGCCGCAGCGTCCCGCAGCTCCTGCGGGTCCGGCGGCAGGCGCTCCGCGTCGATGACGCAGACGGGTGGCGCGTCGCCGCCGGCGACCGTTCCCGCCTGCGCCAGGTCGGTCGCGCACACGACCCGCGCACCCGCATGGCGAAGATAGCTCGCGAGATCCCCGGCGACGCCTTCGTCACCGCCGACGACCAGGCAGTGCAGGCCCGCGACCGGCGATTCCTCCGGTCCGGGCGCAGGCTCGCCCTGGGCGCGCGGCAGGCGCAGCCTGACCGTGAATGTCGAGCCTGCGCCGGGCCGGCTTTCGACCGCGATGCTGCCACCCATCGAATCCACCAGGTGCCTGGCGATCGTCAGGCCGAGGCCGGTCCCACCGAACCTGCGCGTGGTCGAGACGTCGGCCTGGGTGAACGGCGTGAACAGCTTCGCCATGACCGACTCATCCATGCCGATGCCGTTGTCGGCGACCCGGATCTCGACGGCGGCGCCGGCATCGTCCACCGCGGTGGCCAGCACCCGCAACGACACCTTGCCCTGCCGTTCCAGGCCGCTCGAGAACTTGATGGCGTTGCTGAGCAGGTTGACCAGTACCTGCCGCAGGCGCACGGCGTCGCCGGTGAGCGCCTGCGGCAGCACCGGATCCACGAACAGCGTCAGCTCCACGCCCTTGCGCGCCGCCAGGTGCTCGAGCATGCCGCAACCGGCTTTCACGACCGCCGCAATGTCGAGCGGACCTTCTTCCAGCTCGAGCCGGCCGGCCTCGATCTTGGAGAAGTCCAGGATGTCGTCGATGATCGCCAGCAGCGAATAGGCCGATTCGCGGATCAGGTCCACCATTTCGACCTGGTAGCCGCGCAGGCTGGTCTGCTGCAGCACGTCCACCATGCCGATGACGCCGTTCATGGGCGTGCGGATCTCGTGGCTCATCGCCGCCAGGAACTGCGACTTGGCGCGATTCGCCTGCTCCGCCTCCTGCTTCGCCTGCCCGAGTTCCGCCGTCAGCCGCTGGCGCGCATCCTCGCTCTGCTTGCTGGCCGTGACGTCGCGCGCGGTCGCGAAGATCAGGCCCGCCTCGGGCTGCGGCTGCGCCATCCAGGACAGCCAGCGGTAGCTGCCGTCCTTGCACCGATAGCGGTTCTCGAACGACAGCGTCGGCATGCCGTACGTCAGGCGTTCGAGCTCCGCCGTGGTCTTCACCCGGTCGTCCGGGTGCACGAAGTCGAGGAACGGCCGCGACAGCAGCTCCTGCTCGCTCCAGCCGAGCGTCGTCGTGAACGCCGGATTCAGCCGCTTGAAGTGGCCATCGGTCCCGGCGATGCACAGCATGTCCAGCGGCAGGTTGAAGAACTGCTCCCGCTGCCGTTCCGCGACCCGGCGCGCGCTGATGTCCTGCATCATGACCAGGGCCGCCGGCTTGCCCCGGTACACGTAGGGCACGGAAGTCGTTTCGCAGTCGATGGGACTGCCGTCGAGCCGCAGCCACTTCGATTCGGCCGCCGGGACGGCGGTGCGCAACTCCACCAGGCGCCGGGCGCGATCGCTGATGAATTCGCGGCTGTCCGGATGGACGAAGTCGAGCACCGTCCTGCCCACGACGTCCGACAGGTTGCGCGCACCCAGGATCTCCAGGGCACGCGGGTTCGCGAACACGAAGCGGCCGCCGGTGGCCACGAACACGCCGACGGGCGCAAGCTCGACGAACCGGCGGTACTTGCCTTCACTGTGCGCGAGCGCACGCACCGCCGCGCGCTCGCGCGAAACGTCCCGGAAGATGAGCACGACGCCGCGCACCCGGCCATCGTGGTCGTGAATCGGCGCCGCGCTGTCGGCGATGCTGCGCACGGTACCGTCCCGTGCCACCAGCGCCGTGTGATTGGCGAGGCTCTGCACCGCGCCGCTCGCAAGCGCGGCGTCGACGGGAATGGTCGCGGGCTTGCCGCTGTCCTCGTTGACGATGCGGAAGACCTCCTCCACCGGCCGTCCCGCCGCTTCCGCTCCGGGCCACCCGGTAAGTTGCTCCGCGACCGGGTTCATGCGCAGGACGCGACGGTCCGTGCCGACCACCAGCACTGCGTCGCCGATGGAGTCCAGCGTCACCGACAGGTTGCGCTCGCTGTCGCGCGCGGCAGCCTCGGCGGCCAGCCGCGCATCCAGTTCGCGCTGCAGTGCGCGGGTCCGCGTATCGACCTCGGCGGCGATCGCCGAGGTGCGGCCGGCGGCAGTGAGTGTGACCAGCGCGACCAGCAGCGCCGTCAGCATCGCGATCGCCCGCAACGTGCGCGACTGCCAGCTGGCGCCGGGCGTGACGCCGAGGTGGTCGCTGGCAAGCGTCACGCGCCAGGTGCGCCCGGCGAAGGTCACGTCCCGCGCGAGCGTGACGGGCAGCGACCCGGCCGGCGTCGGCTCGCCCGCAACGTGCCGCACGGCGGTGCCGGCCGTCACGTCGCTCACGTGGTAACGGATGCCCCGCCGCCCCGCCTCATGGGCGAGCGTCGCAACCAGGACCTCCACATCCAGCGCCGCGACCGCGAAGCCGCGCAGTTCCGCACCCGGCGCGTGTCGAACCGGCATGAACACGAGGATGGCGGGCTGTCCGGTGGTGGCGAGGACGCTGAGTGCGGTACCGGTCGCTTCGCCGCTCGCCGTCGCCTGCCGCATCGCCTCGCGACGCGCCGGGTCGGACCCGTGGTCGAGGCCGAGCCGCGCGCGGGCGCGATCGCCGGGCGCCGCGAACCGGACCGGAAACAGGTCTTCCTGCACCGGCGCGCCCGCCGCGCCGGCCACTCCCGGCACCGGAACGATGCCGCGCGAGACTCCACTCTCGGCCGCCAGCGCCGCTTCGAACGCGGCACGCTCCGCAGCCGCCACCCGCGGTGCCCAGTCCACGGCGCGCACGCCCGGTAACGCCGCCACGCGCGACGTGAAGATGGCGAACTCGTCGGCGGACACGTCCTGGCTGGCGGCGAACAGGCGCTCGACGGACCGCAGCGCCTCGAGGTCGACGTCCAGCGGCGCCAGTCCGGCGTCCAGCGCTTCCTCCATCTCGGTGAGCGTGAAGGCGCGGCCGGCCGCAATCTCCGTGCGCTCGAGCCAGATCTGCGCACCCGCGATCAGGGCCGCGGTCGCCACCAGCGGCACTGCGACCTGCAACGCGCGCAGGCCGCGTGCGATGCGCAGCCCCGGCAGCAGGGCGAACACCAGCGGCGCCGCCAGCAGCACGCCGATGACGTCCGCCAGCCACCAGTCGAGCCAGGTCACGGTCGCGCCGCCCGGCGCGAGTCCGCCGAGCAGCGCCTGGGCCGCGATGACCAGGCTCGCGGAAACGACGCACGCGGCCGGACCGCCGAGCAACAGGAACCGCGCCGCGTGCATCGGTGCGGCCAACGGCACCGCTTCAGCGAGCAGCCCCTTCGTCAGCCGCCAGCCTGCCAGGGCCTGCAGCGCCGCCGCGGTTGCGACGGCGCCCGCCAGCAGGGCTTCGTTGCCGGCCAGCCCGTCGGACGACGCCAGCCACCGGTGCAGGAGTTCGGAGGCGATCGCTCCAGCCCAGATCCCGGGCCAGCAGCGCCAGCCGAAAACCAGCAGCGCGCCGAGCGCGACGCCGGCGGCCGGCCACAGGGGCACCGCCGTGCCGCCGGCGACCGCCAGCCACCGCGCCAGTTCCGCGGCGAAAAAGTAAGCGAGTGCCGTCCCGATGCAGTGGATCAGGGTGGACACGGCGGCGCTCACCTCACGGTGATCGTGATCCTTGCCGACAGGACGGGCGGATCGTGCGGCACGTGCAGGTGATCGCCGAGCAGCAGCTGCAGACGATGGGTCCCGGGCGCCAGCTCGATCTCGGCCTCGGTCTGCCCCTTGCCGAAGTGCAGGTGCTGCTGATCCGCCGGGATCGGCCGGTCGAAGAGCGGCGGCCCGACGTCAATCAGCAGGTGATGGTGCCCGGTGTTCCCGAAGGCGACGCCTGCCGGCGCGATGCCCATGCCGCGCAAGCCGAAGCGTACGGTCACCGGACTGGTGACGGTTGCGCCGTCCTGGGGCGAGATGAAATAGAGCTGCGCGCCAGGCGGCGCGGTGCTGCGCGGCAGTCCTGCCGCGATTGCGGACGACGCAAGCAGGAGCAGCGTTGCCAGGCGCACGGTCATGATCCCTTCTCCCATGGCCCGCGGCCATTATGCACAGCAGAGGCGACCCTGTGCAGATCTCTGCCCGCGACGGCGTGCGCCAGGACCGGGGCTTTGCTAGGGTTCGTCCGTGGCGGCCAACCGGATCGAAACCGCGGAATTCCCCGGGCGCGTGCTGATGGTCGGCTGCGGCAGCATCGGCCAGGCCGCCCTGCCGCTGTTGCGCCGGCACCTGTCCCTGCCGGAGGACGGCCTGACCGTGCTCGAGGCCGGCGAGCAGGGCCGCGCGCTCGCGGCCGCGCACCAGGCGCGCTTCGTCCACTGCCACCTGAAGCCCGCGACCTATCAGCGCGAGCTGAAGCGGCGGCTGAAAGCCGGCGACCTGCTGCTGAACCTGTCCGTCGACGTGTCGAGCCTCGACCTCGTGGAGTGGTGCGCCGAGCACGGCGTGCTGTACGTGGACACCTCGATCGAGCCCTGGCCGGGCGTGTTCGACAATCCGATGCTGACCTTGCGCGAGCGCACCAATTACCGCACGCGCGAGGACATGCTGAAGCTCGGCCGCCGCCTGAAGCCGGGCTCGCCGACCGCGGTCGTGGACCATGGCGCGAACCCGGGGCTCGTATCGCACTTCGTCAAGCAGGGGCTGCTCGACCTCGCCACCGGCCTCGGGCGCAACGTTGAGGAACCTGCGGCGGCCGCCGGCTGGGCCGCGCTGGCGCGCGACCTGGGCGTGACGCTGGTGCAGATCTCCGAGCGCGATACGCAGGCGACCGACCGGCCGAAGCGGCCCAACGAGTTCGTCAATACCTGGTCCATCGACGGCTTCGTGGACGAGCTGATGCAGCCCTCGGAGCTGTCGATCGGCACGGCCGAGCCGGTCAAGCCGCCGGGGTCGCACTGGCACCGCCCGCGCTGCGGCTCGGTCTACCTGCACCGTCCCGGCGGCGCGACCTTCGCGCGCAGCTGGCTGCCGTCTTCCGGCGGCTACCAGGGCCTGTTGATGACCCACGACGAGGTCTTCTCGATCGCGGACCACCTGACGCTGCGCCAGGGCGCAAAGATCGAGTACCGCCCGACGGTGATGTTCGTCTATCACCCCTGCGACGACGCGATGCTGTCGGCACTCGAACTGGAGGGCCGCGGCTGGATGCCGCAGCCGGTGCGCCGGATCATCCGCGCGGAGATCGTCACGGGCATGGACGAGCTCGGCGTGCTGATCGCGGGCCATGCGAAGAACGCCTACTGGTACGGCTCGCAGCTCTCGATTTCCGAGGCGCGGCGCCACGTGCCCTACACGAATGCGACCTGCCTGCAGGTCGCCGCCGGCGCGCTGGGCGCCACGCTGTGGGCGATCCGCCACCCGCGCGAGGGCCTGCGCGAGGCCGACGACCTCGATTTCCGCGAAGTCATCGAGATCTCGCGGCCTTACCTGGGCTCGCTGGTCGGCGCCTACACCGACTGGACGCCGCTGCAGGGCCGCGGAGAACTGTTCACGGAGAAGCTCGTCCCGGAGCAGCCCTGGCTGCTGCAGAACGTGCGCGCACGCCAGTGGAGATGATCATGAGAATGCTGCCGCTCGCCTTCGTCCTCCTGCTTGCCGCGCCGGGCGCCGCCCCTGCCGAGGCGCCGGCGAAACGGCCGATCTCGCACGAGGACGTCTGGCTGATGAAGCGCGTGGGCTCCCCGGAGCTCTCCCCCGACGGCCGCTGGGTCGTGGTCGCCGTTGCGCAGCCGGCCTACGACGAGGCGCAGAAGTCGAGCGACCTGTGGCTGGTACCGGCGGACGGCAGCGCACCGCCGCGGCAGCTCACGTTCACGGCCGGCGCCGAATCGGGCCCGGCCTGGAGTCCGGATTCGCGCCGCATCGCCTTCGCAGCCAGGCGCGAGGGCCAGGACGAAAGCCAGATCTACGTGCTCGACCTCGCGAGCGGCGGCGAGGCGGCGCGCGTCACGGACGTCGCCACCGGCGCGTCGCGGCCGCAATGGCGGCCCGACGGCGAAGCGATCCTGTTCGCGAGCATGGTGTACCCGGGCGCGATGAACGAAGCCGACAATCGCGCGCGCATCGAGGAACGCAAGGCGCGCAAGTACAACGCCCGCGCCTACGACGAATTCCCGATCCGGCACTGGGACCGCTGGCTGGACGAGCGCCAGCCGACGCTCATGCTGCAGCCGCTGGCGCCGGGCGCCGAAGCCGTCGACCTGCTCGCGGGCACGGCGCTGGCGAAAGGCCGCGGCTTCGGCGGCGACCTCGGCAACGAGGGCGAATCGCTCGACGCCACCTGGTCGCCCGACGGCAGCGCGATCGTGTTCACGGCGACGACGGAGCGCGACCAGGCCGCGCGCGCGCTGGTGCAGCAGTCGGTATTCGTGGTCCCGGCCGGCGGCGGCGAGCCGCGCCGGCTCACCGGGGCGGAAGCGAGTTACGCGGATCCGCAGTTCGCGCCGGACGGCTCCGCGCTCTACGCGCGCCAGACGCCGAACACCCGCTTCGTCTACAACGACGCGCGCCTGGTGCGCTTCGACTGGGGCGACCCGGCGCCGCGGCCGGTCGCATTCGACTTCCATCGCCCGGTCGGGGCCTTCCGGGTGGCGCCCGGCGGCGAGCGCATCTACCTGCTCGCCGGCGACGAGGGGCACGACCGCCTGTTCGCGGTGGCCGCCGCCGGTGGCGAAGTCCGCGAACTCGGGCGGCTCGAGTCGGGCAGCCTCGCCGCGCCCGCGGTCGAGGGCGCCGAGGACGCACCGGTGCTGGTCGCCAACTGGGGCAGCGCCGTCAGTCCCCCGGAAGTCCATCGCGTCGATCCCGCGACCGGCGAGCGCCGCGCGCTCACCGCCTTCAACGCCGACCGGGTGTCCGGGATCGACTGGCAGCCGGTGCAGCATTTCTGGTTCACGTCGAAGCGCGGACGGCGCATCCACAGCATGATCGCCTTGCCGCCGGGCTTCGACCCGGCGCGCAAGTACCCGCTGTTCGTGCTGATCCACGGCGGGCCGCACCTGATGTACAAGGATGAGTTCTTCGTCCGCTGGAACTACCACCTGCTGGCGCAACCCGGCTACGTGGTGTTGATGACGAACTATTCGGGCTCGACCGGATTCGGCGAGGCGTTCGCGCAGGCGATCCAGGGCGACCCGCTCGAAGGGCCCGCCGCCGAAATCAACCAGGCGGCTGACGAGGCGATCAAGCGCTATCCGTTCATCGACGCGTCGCGCCAGGCCGCGGGCGGCGCGAGCTACGGCGGCCATCTGGCGAACTGGCTTGCGGTCTCGACCACGCGCTACCGCGCGCTGGTGAGTCACGCCGGCCTGTATGACCTGAAGACACAGTGGACCACCAGCGACATCGCCTGGTCGCGCGAACGCAACCTCGGCGGCCCGGCCTGGGAGGAGCGCCCGGTGTGGCGCAGGCAGAGCCCGTTCTGGCACTCCGCCAGGCTGAAGACCCCGATCCTCGTGACCTTCGGCGAGCGCGACTTCCGCGTGCCCTACAACAACGGCCTCGAGTTCTGGACCGTGCTCCAGCGCCAGCAGGTCGAGAGCCGGCTGGTGATCTTCCCCGACGAGAACCACTGGATCCTCAAGGGCGAGAACAGCCGCTACTTCTACCAGGAGGTGCAGGGCTGGCTGGCCCGGCACCTGGCTGCGCCATGATGGATCCGCTCGCACTGGCGAAGCTGCTGGGCACGACGCCGTCCGCGATCGCGGGCCTGCTGAGTTCGGTGCCGGTGAAGCCGGCGGACCTGCGCCGGCTCGCGCGCCGGCTGGGCATCGACTACGAGTCGATCAGGAGCTTCACCGACGACGCAATCGCGCCGATCACGGGATTCGACGCCGAGACCCAGTTGATGCTGCGGCTGTGGCAGAAGCTGGACGCGAAGCGGCGCCAGACCGCGCTCGCCGTGCTCGCCGACATGGCCGCCGCGCGCGGCCGCCGCGTCCGCCGCCGCAAATAGAAAAGGTGCCTGCCTCCTTTTCCCGGGGAAAAGGAGGCAGGCACCTTTTTTCTTCCTACGGCAGCTGGATGCCGCCCTTGCCGCCCATGCCCTTGAGGGTGGCGGAACCGGTTTCCGGGATCACGATGGACGAAGCCGCCTGGCGGCGCAGTTCCTGCAGTTCGCGGGCCGCGTCCTCGATCGCCTGCTGCGCCGCCGCGCCGAAGCGCGCGACCGCGCCGGCAAGGTCGGTGGCGTCCAGCTCGAACGACAGCGGCAACGAGCCCATCGGCGTCATGACCGTCGCCTGGCCGATGAAGATCACGGGCCGCGACGGGTCGTCGCTGCCGTCGGCACGGACCGGCGCCAGCCGGCGCACGGTGCCGACGCGCTGGTCGGTGAAGACATCCTCGCGGTACAGGGCGTCCGCACTCATGTGCGGCTCGCCGGGGCGTTCGTTGCTCATGCGCCGATTTTACCGGATCAGCGCGCCACCGCGAAATCGCGGTTGGCGGCGTCCCACTGCGGCGCACGACCGATCGCGGGCAGCACGTCCTCCGCCCCGGCGACCACGGTCCACATGCGGTCGTGGCGCGCGTCCATGAAGCGGCCGTCGATCGCCGCCGCGAGCTGCGCCAGCAGCGGGTCGTAGTAGCCGGCGGTATTGACGATCACGATCGGGCCGAGGAACAGCCCGAGGCGCTTCAGCGTGATGGCCTCGAACAGCTCCTCGAGCGTGCCGGTGCCGCCGGCGAGCGCCACCACCGCCGAGGCGCGCGTCAGCATCTCGTGCTTGCGCGTGCGCATGTCCTCGACCACGTGCAGCTCCGACAGGTCGTCGTTGCCCCATTCGAGGTCGATCATGAATTTCGGGATCACGCCGACCACGCGCCCGCCCGCGCCCAGCGCGCCTTCCGCGAGCGCGCCCATCGAGCCCGTGCGCCCGCCGCCGTACACGACGCTCCAGCCGGCGCCGGCGAGCAGCGCGCCCAGGCGCCGCGCGACTTCGTGGTACTGCGGATCGCAGGCGGCGCTCGAGGCGCAATACACGCACACGCTGCGTTGCGGATCGGTCAGTGCCATCAGTTCTCCCATGCCGCCTCCGTGCCGCGGTCAGCCGGTCGCCTGCAGGCCCAGCGCGATCGCCGACACGCTCGCGAGCAGGGCGTCGAACAGGTCGCGGTCCGTGCGGCCGCCCGCGCGCCAGCGGCGCAGCAGGTCCACCTGCATCAGGTGCACGGGGTCGAGGTACGGCGCGCGCAGCAGGGTCGAGCGCTGCATCTGCGGGCGGCTGTCGAGCAGGTCCACCTCGCCCTTGATCCAGGTGATCCAGCGCACGGTCAGTGCGTGCTCGCGCCGGATCTCGCCGCCGATCGCCGCGGCGTCGCCCGTCGCCAGGCCGTCGTAATGCGCCGCGATGCCGAGGTCGGCGCGCACCAGGTCCATCTCCACGTCGTCCAGCAGGTTGGCGAGGAAGGGCCACGAGGCCCAGGCCTTGGCGAGCCGCTGCGCGCCGAGCTCGCGCGCGGCCGCATCGAGGCCGCTGCCGATGCCGTACCAGCCGGGCAGCGCGTAGCGGCACTGCATCCAGGCATAGATCCACGGCACCGTGCGCAGCGCGTCGACGCCGGCGCCCTCGCGGTGCGCGGACCGCCCGCCGATCTGCATGCGCTCGATCACGTCGATCGGGGTCACGGCGCGGAAGAACTGCAGGAAATCCGCACGCTCGAATACCAGGGCGCGGTAGCGCGTGCGGCTGCCGTCCGCCACCGCGCGCATCACCGCCTGCAGCTCGCCGGCCTGCCCTGCCGCCTGCGGCGCCTCGAAGCGGTCGAGCAGCACGGCGTTGACTGCCTTCTCGAAGGTGCGCAACGCGATGCGGCGCAGGCCGTAGGAATTGCTGATGCCCTCGCCCTGCTCGGTCGCGCGCAGGCTGCCGCGGGTTGCGCCGGGCGGCGCGTTCTGCACCAGTCGATCGAGCGGCCCGCCGCCGCGGCTCGCGGTGCCGCCGCGCCCGTAGAACAGCGTCAGGTCGACGCCGGCGTCGGTCGCCGCCTTCACCAGCTCGACCTGCGCCTGGTAGATCGCGTGGCGCGACGCCGCGATCCCGATGGCGCGGTTGCTCTCGGAATAGCCGATCAGCGCCGTCTGCCGGCCGCCGCGCGCCGCCAGGTGGCGGCGATAGCTCGGTTCGGCCAGCAGCGCCGCCAGCAGCGGCCCGGCGCCCTCGAGCGCGGCGACGCTCTCGACCTGCGGCACGACGTCGAGCGGCACCTCGCCGCTGTCGCGGTCGGTGATGTTCGCCCAGCGCGCGAGCAGCAGCACCGACAGCACGTCGTCGGCGGACTCGGTGCCGCTCACGACGTAGTCGCCCACCGCCCGCTCGCCGTAGCGGTAGCGGCCCTGCATCATCGCCTCGAACACCGCGAGCGTGCGGCGGCCCACCGCGTCGAAGGTCCCGGCCGGCCCGAGGTCGCGCGTCAGCGACTCGCACAGGACCTTGGTCCGCAGCGAGGACTTGGTGCCGTACCAGTCGTGGCGCGCCAGCCCCTGGCGCACCACGTCGCGGTGCACGCTCGCGTGCTGGCGGACGTCCAGCGTCGCGAGGTGGAAGCCGAAAGTGCGCGCGCGGCACAGCAGCCGCTCGACCGGGAACAGGCCGGCGTGCCGCCCGAGGTTCGCGGACAGGCTCGCCGCGATCAGTTCGACGTCGCCGATGAACTGCTCGGCCGACTCGTAGTGGTTCGGCCGGCCGTCGTAGGTCGTGCGCAGGCGCTCCGCGACCTGGGCCAGGAAGATGCGGTAGGGCATGCGGTCGTGGCGGCTGGAGGCCGCCTCGCGCGCCTTCGGCAGCAGGATGTCGTACTCGGCGATGCGCGCCTCCAGTGCGGGGCTCACGCCGACCCGGCCGGCGCTCTGCGACAGCTGGCCCGCGAGCCGGCGGCACTCGTCGAAGTACAGCGAGATCACGCGCTGCTGCTGCCGGTGCAGGGTCTCGCGGATCGCCTTGGCGTGCACCTCGGTGTTGCCGTCCATGTCGCCGCCGACCCAGCTGCCGAAGCGCAGGATCAGCGGCAGCCGTGCGGGCTCGGGCGGCGCGCCGAAGACCGTGTGCAGCCACTGCGCGATCTCCTCGTAGAGCGCGGGCACCACGCGGTAGATGACCTCGGCCAGGTAGAACAGGACGTGCTCGCGCTCGTCGGCGACCGTCAGGCGTTCGTGCGGGTGCGCCTCGGTCTGCCAGCCGGAGGTCACCTCCATGCGGATCCGCTCCCAGGCCGCGCGCCGCTCGGCCGGCGTCAGCGTCGGGTCGAGGCGCTCGATCATCAGGTCGGCGATCTGCTGGTTCTTGCGCAGCATGGTGCGGCGCGTGGTCTCGGTCGGGTGGGCGGTGAAGACCGGATAAATGGTCACCGCGGACAGCAGTTGCAGGACCTGCCCGGTATCCTGTCCCGCCGCCTTCAGGCGGTAGAAGCAGTCGCCGATGCCGCCCGGCTGCGGCCGTGCGCTGGTGGTCAGGTATTCGCGCCGGCGCCGCACGCGGTGCACGCGCTCGGCCAGGTTCACGACCTCGAACCACTTGCTGAAGGCGCGGATCAGGTCGCGCGCCTCCCCGGCCGGCCGGTCGGCCGTGCGCACCCCGAGTTCCACGGCGCCTTCCGGCACGCCGCCGCGGCGGCGGATCGCGGCCACGCGGTCGCCCTCGACCAGGTCGAAGAGGTGCCGGCCGCCCTGGTCCAGCAGCACCTCGCCGACCAGCCCGCCGAGCGCATGCACGTCCTCGCGCAGCGCGGTCTCCTTGACCGGGAACTGGACCTTGTGCCGCTCGATCACGTGCGCGCCCGCATCAGGTTTCCGGCCGGAAGCGGACATGCGCCCACCAGCGCTTGAAGCGCTTCACCAGCGGGTGTTCGCGGATCCCGCGCGTGCGCCCGACGTCGCCCCAGTCCGCGGCCTTGAGGCCATAGCCGGGCAGCCGGTCGATCAGCTTCTGCACCGGGTCGGTGTCGAGGTTGAACTCGATCAGCTGCCCCGGCCGGTCCTGCATCGCCGCGCGCACCTCGGCGTGGTGCTCGTCCCATTCGCGGCGCCAGATGTCCGCCACCTCCTCCGCCGTGCCGACGCCGCGCTGGCGCATCACGCGCCGCAGCAGCTCGCCGCGCCCGTGCCCGAAGCGCGAGCGGATCCAGTCCTCGCGGTTGCGCGTGTTGAGGATCAGGATCGTGTCGGGATAGTCGCGCAGCATCTCGCGGAAATGCCGGATCGCCTCGAAGCTCTCGGTCTCGGTCTGGTGGATCAGGCCGGCGTAGAGCACGTAGTCCTCCATGCCCGCGAAGACCCGCCGGCCGGCACGCAGGTTCTGCTGGATCACGAACGCCGCCTTGCGGCTGCGCCGGAACGGCTTCCGGATCTTGTGCTGCACGACGCGGTGCCCCGCGCCTTCGAACAGCCGCTGGAAGCTGCGCGTGCCGCACTTGTTGAAACCGACCTGCACGACCCGCGGCAGCCGCTGCGAGTGCTCCGGCTTCGCGCTCAACGCCAGTCCAGCCGGATGTGGCCGGCGCCCAGCGCGGCCAGGCGTTCGCGCAGCAGCCGCGTCGGTTCCGCCAGCGACTTGTTCTGCCGGTCGTGCACCTCGACGAAGACCTGGTCGATCCGCTCGTGCAGCCCCTCGTCGAGCAGCCGGTTGAGGATCGCGACTTCGGCGCCCTCGATGTCCATCTTCAGCAGCCGCACCCGGGCGCCCAGGTCGCGGACGAACTCGGCGAACGGGATGCCCTCGACCATCGTGTAATGGTCCTCGCGCACGTTGCGCTTGCCGGCGACCAGAGTGGATCCGGAGGAGAAATGCACCGGGTCGTCCTCCGAGTAGCGGTGCAGGTAGAGCTTGACGGGGCCGCCCTCGGTCGTGGCGGCCGCGGGCAGCGCCTTCACGTTCGGGAACGCGGCGGTCGCCTTGACGAGCTCGGCGTAGGCGTCGGGATTGGGCTCGAACGCGTACACCGTGGCGCCCGTCTTCGCCATCGGCACGGTGAACTTGCCGACGTTCGCGCCGCAGTCGATCGCGATGTCGCCGGGCCCGAGCGTCGCCACGCAGGCGTCGAAGGCCGTCACTTCCGGCCGCCGCCTGCGATCGCGGCGCCGGCTCTCGAGACGCCTCAGGAAGGCCAGGAACCTCATGGACGATCGATCCTCGCGCGCACGCCCGGCCCCGGAAGGGGTGCAGCTTAATCCGGCGTCCGGGACGTGTCGAACCGGCGGCGGATCGCGCCGCGGGCGCGCCCGGACAGGCTGTCGTCCCGGTAGCGGCCCTTGCTCGCGTGCCGGATCCGGTACACGCCCGGCACGTCGACGGGCTCGCCCTGGGTGCCGAGCAGCCAGCGGAAGGCGCGGTCCTCGGTGCACTTGGTCCAGACCGGCGAGGGCTTCTGGTACACGCGCAGCTGCCCGCAATAGCCGCAGGCGCGCGCGACGTCGCCATGCGCGATCTGCAGCGGCCCGGTCGCGCGGTCACGCGCCTGCCGCTGGAACCGCGCCGGGTCGATGTCCACCGGCATCGGTCCCGCGCGCCCGCGTTCGAGCAGCGGGTCGTGCGCATCCAGCAGTGCCGAGACCGCCTCCTCGCGCGGGAACACCAGCGCATCGCGCCGCCCCTGCAGCGCTTCGGCGAGCCCGTCGAGGCAGCCGGCGTGGAACAGGAGGTCGCAGTCCGTGAACCAGATCCAGTCGGCGGCGGTCGCGCGCGCGGCGAGGTTGCGGCCGATGCCGCGCCGGAACAGCCGGCCACGGTCGAGCGCGCGCCAGTTCCAGCTCACGTTCGGCACGCGGCGTGCGCCGAAGTCGGCCAGCAGCGCCACGGTGGCCTCGTCCTCCGCCGCGTGGAACACGGTCATGGTGACCGCGAGGCGCGCCGGCGGGTGCAGCACGAGCGAACTCAGCTGGTAGGCGAGCAGGTGCGCGTAGCGCCAGCAATGACTGACGATCTCCAGCCGCAGGAAGCCGCGCTTCGCCGCGCGCGCCGGTTCCGGGGGCACGCACGGCCGGTACCAGCGCGCCGGCACCAGCCCGCCCGCGGCCAGGCGCAGGTACCAGAGCTCGACGACGTCCCAGGGCGTCGTCTTCGGGATCTCGGCGTCGCTCACGGAAGGCCCCTGCTGTTCCGGGGATGCATTCTACCGCGGCGGTCGGCTACGCTAGCCTTCATGCTGCTGCGCGAAATCACCCGGGCGCTGGTGCGGCCATTCGGCTACACCACGGTGCGGACGCCGACCGGATTCCGCGTCGCGAAGCGCCACGAGAAGGACCTCGTGTACCTGCACGACTACGAGGGCGGCTACGAGCAGTACCGCGCCACGCAGGTATTCCACAACAAGCGCAAGCTCGACGAGGTCTGGGCCGACGACAGCACGCTCCGAAGCCTCGCCGGGCACCTGAAGGCCCGCGTTCCCGCTCCGCGCGCGGGCATCTGCCATGGCGCGCGCAACGGCTGGGAAGTCGAGGCCCTCGCCCGCCTGACCGGCGCGGCCGTCATCGGCACCGACATCTCCGACACGGCGACGCAGTTCCCGCACATGGTCATCTGGGACTTCCACGAGGAGAACCCGGAGTGGCGCGGGAAATTCGACTTCGTCTACACCAACTCCCTCGACCAGGCGATGCGCCCGGACCGGGCGCTGGCCGCCTGGTCGAAGCAGCTCGCGCCCGGCGGGCTGATCTACATCGAGCACACCATGCGGCACTCCGCGGCCGGCGCCTCGGAGATGGATCCATTCGGCGCGCACCCGATGTGCATGCCGTATCTCTTCTTCAAGTGGGGCAAGGGGCAGTACCGGCTCGCGGACATCCTGGAGCTGCCACCCAAGGCCAACAACCGCGAACCGGTGTGGCTGTTCGTGCTGGAACGGGAGCCGGGCCCGGCCGCCGCCTAGTGGTGGTGCCCGCCCGGTCCGTGCACGTGGCCGTGCGCGATCTCCTCGTGCGTCGCCTTGCGCACTTCCGCGATCTCGACGCTGAAGTGCAGCGTCCGACCCGCCAGCGGATGGTTCGCGTCCACCGTGATGAAGTCGCGTTCGACGCGCACCACCGTGACCATGCGCGCGCCGCGCGGACCGGAGGCCCGCACCTGCATGCCGGGCGCGAGCTCCGCGCCCTCGGTGAACTTCGATCGCGGCACGATCTGCACCAGCGCGTCGCTGCGCAGCCCGTAGGCCTGCTCGGGCGGCACCGTCACCTCGACCTTGTCGCCGGCCGACTTGCCGGCGAGCGCCTGTTCCAGGCCCGGGATGATGTTGTTCTTGCCGTGCAGGTAGGTCATCGGCCCGCGCCCGCCCGAGGCGTCGAGCACCTTGCCCTGCTCGTCGTGCAGGGTGTAGTGGAATGAAACGACCCGGTTCCTGGCGATCTCCACGGCCTGCCCTCCTGCTGCGGGAGCCGAATGTTAGCCGTTCGCGGCCATGCGCGACAATTTGCGTGCTGCCCGCGCTGCTGCTGGCGGCGGCCCCCGTGGCGGACGCGCAGCCGCTGCAGGAGCTCGAGACCGTCACCGTCGTCGGCAAGCTGCCGCAGCCGCTCGCGGACGCGGCGGCGGCGGTCTCGGTCGTCACCGCGGCGGACCTCGAGGCCGAGGTCGCCTTCGACCTGCGCGATGCGCTCGCCCGGGAGCCCGGAATCTCCGTGCCCCGCGATCCGCAGCGCTTCGGCACGGGCGGCATCACGGTGCGCGGCCTCGGGGGCAACCGCGTGCTGGTCGAGACCGACGGCGTGCCCGGCGCGAGGAGCTTCGTGGTCGGCAGTTTCTCGAATACCGGCCGGCAGTTCGCGGACCTCGAGGTCGTCGAGCGGATCGAGTTGCTGCGCGGCCCGGCCTCGGCCCTGTACGGCAGCGACGCGATCGCCGGCGTGCTCGCCATCACGACCCTCGATCCGGCCGATCTCCTGGGCGATGGCGCGCACCCGGCGCTGCGCGCGCGTGCCGGCCACGCGAGCGACGATGGCTCGAGTTTCGCCGGACTGACCGGCGCGCTGCGCGCCGGGCCGCTCGAGGGACTGGTCGCCTGGGCCCGGCGCGAGGGCGGGGAACTCGACCACGCCGGCGGCACGCCGCCGCCGAATCCCCGCGATTACTCGTCCGACGCCCTGCTCGCGCGCGCCGTCGCGACCGCGGCCGGCCGGCCGCTGCGGCTGTCGCTCACCTGGAATCGCAACCATGCGCGCACGGACGTCGACGCGCTCGAATTGTCGGGCGGGCGCTTTGCAAACACGATCCGCCTCGAAGGCGACGACCGGGCCGAGAGCCGGGGCGTGCTGCTGGACCAGGACACGGGCGCGACCGGCGGCTTCGACGACGGCCGCTGGCGCCTGTACTGGAACGAGTCGGTGGTCCGCCAGTACACGCACGAGGAACGCCGCGCCGCCGCGCCCGCGACGCCGCCGCTCGCCATCGAGCGCGAATTCCACTATCGCGAGCGCGCGGCGGGCGCGGAACTGACGCTCGCCCGCGCCTTCGCACCCGCCTCCGGCGTGCACCGGCTGCTGGGCGGGCTCGAATACACCGAGACGCGCGTGGTCGAGCGCCGCGACGGCCTGCAGACCGACCTCCTGACCGGCGCAGCCACCTCGACCATTCTCGGCGAGTCGCTGCCGGTGCGCGATTTCCCGGTCTCGCGGATCCGGGAAGCGGGCATCTACCTGCAGGACGAATGGCGCCCCGGGAACGGCCGCTGGTCCGTCATCCCGGCCCTGCGCGCCGACTGGTACCGCCTCGCGCCGCGCGTCGATCCGGTGTACGCGGCGGACAATCCCAGCGAGCCGCCGGTGTCGGTCGAGGAAACCTCGCTGTCGCCGAAGCTCGGCATCGGCTGGCGCCTGCGCGAAGGCTTGTCCCTCTACCTGCAGTACGCCCACGGATTCCGCTCGCCGCCCTTCGACGACGTCAACATCGGCCTCGACCTGCCGCAGTTCAATACGCGCGCGATCCCGAATCCCGACCTCCAGCCGGAACGCAGCGACAGCCTGGAGCTGGGCCTGCGCTTCTCCGGCGCGGTCGTCACCGGCAGCGCCAGCGTCTATGCCAGCCGCTACCGCGACTTCATCGAGTCGCGCGTCAACATCGGCGTCGAGCCGGGCACCGGCACGACCCTGTTCCAGTCGCGAAACCTCGCGCGCGCCGAGATCAAGGGCGCGGAGGCCGCACTCGGCCTCGACCTCGGCGCCTGGCGCGAGTCGCTCGACGGCTTCAGCGCGCGGCTGTCGGCGGGCGTGACCACGGGGGACGATACGGTGCGCGACCGGCCGATCAACGGCATCGATCCGCCGCGCGGCACCCTCGGCATCCGCTACGAGACGCCCTCCGGAATCGCGGGCCTCGGGCTCGACCTGACGGTGGCCGGCGCCAAGCACGACGTGGACGAGAGCGCGGGGCCGCTGTTCCGGCCGGGCGGGTACAGCGTCGTCGACTTGCGCCTGCAGTGGCGCCCGCACGAGCGCGTGACCGCCAGCTTCGGGATCTTCAACCTCGGCGACAGCCGCCATTACGAATGGGCGACGGTGCGCGGCCGCGCCCCCGGGGATCCGCTGCTGCGGCTCTACCGCGAGCCCGGCCGCAACTTCGCCGTCACGGTCAGCGCCACGTTCGACTGAGGCGCGGGCGCCTCAGTAGATGTCGTGCTGCGTGTTGTAGGCGTTGAACTTGCCGGTCGGCGTCACCAGGCGCGGGTCCTTGATGACGGCCTTCAGCTTGCGGGTCCTGTCGTCCACGACCACCAGCGCCGACTGCTGGTTCATGCCGTTCCAGACCGAGAACCACACCTCGTCGCCGGCCTTGTTGAACTCGGGCTGCACCACGCGCTTCGGGCCCTCGCCGACGTTCGCCCACTCCGCGATCGGCAGCACCTGGTATCCCGCCCCGGGATTGCGGATGTCGAACACCGCGACGCTCTGGCTGATCTTCGGATCCGGGTTGAGCGGCGTGTCCACGTACAGGTTGTTCGAGTGCGGGTGGGTCTTGACGAACAGCGAGCCGCCGCCCTGCCCCTTCAGCACGCGCACCACCTTCCAGGCGTATTCCGGGTGCTTGTCGGGGTCGGTGCCCAGGAAGGTGATCTTGTCGTTGCCGAGCGCGCTGGTGATCCAGGCCGGGCCGAATTCCGGGTCCTCGATGTTCGCGCCGCGCCCGGGGTGCGGGATCTTGTCCACGTCCACGAGCGCCGCGAGCTTCCGTTCCTTCGAGTCCACCACCGCGATCTTGTCCGACTGGTTGGCGGCGGTCAGGAAGTACCGCAGCGTGCGGTCCCAGCCGCCGTCGTGCAGGAAGCGCGCGGCGCCGATCTGGGTCACCTGCAGGTTGGCGACGTCGCCATAGTTGACCAGCAGGATCTGCCCGGTCTCCTTGACGTTGACGATCCACTCCGGGTGTTCGTGCGAGGCCACGATCGCGGCCACGCGCGGCTCCGGGTGGTATTCCTGCGTGTCCACGGTCATGCCGCGCGTGGACATGATCTTGAGCGGCTCGAGCGTCTCGCCGTCCATGACCACGAACTGCGGCGGCCAGTAGGTCCCGCCGATGGCGAACCTGTCCTCGTAGCCCCTGTACTTCGAGGTCTCGACCGAGCGGGCCTCCAGCCCGAGCTTGATCTCGGCGACGATGGACGGCTGCTCCATCCACAGGTCGATCAGGTCCACCTTGGCGTCGCGGCCGACCGTGTAGACGTAGCGGCCCGAGTGCGACATGCGCGAGATGTGAACCGCGTAGCCGGTGCGCAGGATGCTGATGATCTGCTTGGTGTCGCCGTCGATCAGCGCGACCTCCCCGGAATCACGCAGCGTGACGGAGAAGATGTTCTCGATGTTGTACGGGTTCATCTTGCGCGTCGGGCGTCCGGCCGGCGGCACCAGGACTTTCCAGCTGCCGCGCATCTCCGGGAGCCCGTACTCGGGCGGCATCGGCGGCACGTGCTGCACGTAGCGCGCCATGATGTCCACGTCCGCAGGCAGGAGTTCGCCCGAGCTGCCCCAGTTGGGCATGCCGGCCGGCGAGCCGTAGTTGATGAACACCTTCAGGTAATCGGTGCCCTTCGCCTGGGTGATCTCGGGCGTCAAGGGCTTCCCGGTCGCGCCCTTGCGCAGCACGCCGTGGCAGCCGGCGCAGCGCTCGAAGTAGATCTGCTTGGCGCGCTCGAACTCGGGCTTCGACATGGCGGGCGCGCCCGGCGAGACCACCATCTCGATGTCCCCGGCGGCCGCGCCGACCGCGGACGGCGCGCCCTGGTACTTGAGCTCCGCGACCGAGGTCGCCGGGTGCTCGGTCGGCGACTGCGCGGTCTGCCTGGGCTTCGGGCCCGCGCGCACCGCCGCGACCTCCGCCGGCGACACCACGCCCCAGGCGTTGCCCCAGGCGTTCAGCACGTAGGTCAGCGCGTTGGCGATGTCGGCGTCCGCGAGCTGCGACATCGGCGGCATCACGGAGTTGTAGGTGACGCCATTGACGACGACCGCGCCGGTCAGGCCCTGCACGACGTTCCTGATCGCGCGGTGCTTGTCGGCCTTCAGGTAGTCGGAGCCCGCGAGCGGCGGGAACGCGCCGGGCAGGCCCTTGCCGTCCGGCTGGTGGCAGGCCATGCAGGCCGACTGGTAGGACTTCTCGCCGGCCTGCAACTGCGCGGCCGAGGGCTTGCCGCCGGCCGCGGCCTCGGCGCGATGCACGGCCACCGGGTCGGCGGCGTTCGCCACCGCGACGATCGCGACGATCGCGAACACTACGGCAATCGAGAGCGCCAGCGTGCGCAGCGGGCGGGTGGGGTCTGCAGTCATGGTCGGTCTCCCGTCGGCCGGGGCGACGCGCGGATGCGCCTCGCCGTTCACGGCCAGCGCAGTCTAGACGGGGGGTGGATGGCCCGCCTTGACGTGGATCAAGGCGGTTTTCGGGCCGTTTTCAGGCCGGGAAGAACTCGATCGGCTTGGTCGTGGTCATCGCCTCGACGTCCTTGTCGGCGAAGCGGAACATGCGGATGCGGGCGACGAGCTTGCGCTCGAGCTCGGAATCCTTGAGCTCGCTCGAGACGATGCGGCAGTCGGTGACCTCGCCCCAGGGCGCGATGGTCAGCTCGAATACGACCTTGCCGAGCAGGGCCGGGTTGTCCCTGAGTGCGCGGTTGTAGAGCGCGTAGATCGCCGCCTTGTTGCGGTCGAACACGAGCTCGATTTCTTCCTGGCTGCGCGAGGCCTTCTTGCCGCCGCCGCTGCGGCTGACGTTGTCGCCGCCGCCGGCCAGCGCATTGCCCGAGCCGGACCCGCCGAACGGCACCTGCATGCGCGTCGTGCCGTGGCCGTCGAGCGTGCCCGAGCCGGCGCCAAAGCCGCGGCTGACGCCCGCGGTGTTGATGCCGCCGGTCAGGGTGCCGGTCCGGGCCGTGATCAGCGCGCGTTCCGCGCGCGGCGTGTCGCCCTCGCCCTTCGCGCTCGCGAGCGGCTTGAGGTCGTCTTTCTTCACGTCGAACTGGTCGCGCAGGTCGGCGAGCTGGTCGACGAAGGGCAGCAGGCCCGCCTGCGAGGCCTTGCGCCGCGCATTCTGGGTGCGCGCGAGGTCGGTCTCGGGCCTGGGCACGGGCTTCTGCTCGGGTTTCGGTGTTTCGGCACGCTCCGGCTGCGGTGGCGGCGGCGGCGGGGGCGGCGGGATCGCGCGCTCGAGCACCAGCTGCGCGATGCGCGGCGGTATCGGCGGCGGCACGTCGAGCGGCCGCTCCGGCACCGGCAGCCAGGGCATCGCAATCGAGAACAGCAGCACGATGCCGAGCGCGGTGCGCCACATCTTGCGGAAGCGGTCGCGCTCCTCCGGGTCCACGTCCCAGGGGAGTTCGAAGGTGCGGTAGAAGAACATGATCACTGCGGGCATGTCCGCGCCTCAGCCTTCCGCACTCGTCACGTGCATGGCCTCTTCCTTCTGCATGACGGCGAGCGACAGCTTGCCGTAGTCCGCTTCCGTGCAGGTCGCCATGACCTTCTTCAGCACGCGGTAGGGGACGTCCCGATGGCCGAGGATCGTGATCTCGCGTGCGCTCGGGTCGGTCGCGGCCGCCTGCATCAGCCGCCGGTCATCCTGCCGCGCCAGCGCGCGCTTGAGCGGCGCGATGATCACGCCGTCGGCGCGGTCCACGTCGGCCACGCTCACGACCGGCTCGTCCTGCACGAACACGGTGTCCCCGGTCACCAGCACGATGACGGTCTCGCGCGGCCGGTCCTGCGCCACCGACTCCGGCAGCACCAGCGATTTTGGCGGCTCGAGCGTCTGGATCTCGGCCGAGTTCACCAGCAGGAAGAACACCAGGATCGTGAAGATGTCCATCAGCGACACGAGCGACAGCGCCGCGGGCTTCTTGCGCGCGTGATGGCGGGCCATGCGCTGGGCGCGCGCGGAGTGGCTCATGCGCCCCCTCCGTCGAGCATCGGCGCGTCGCCGATCGAGATCTCGGGGAACAGCTCGAGCTGGTAGGTGCGCGGTCCGTCAGTGACCGTGCGCACGCGCGCGAGGTCCATGACCTGCACCACCACGTCGTACGCGATGTCCGGCTCGACCAGGATGGTCACGGCGGCCAGGTCGGGAAACCGCGGCTTGATCTCCTCGACCAGGAACTTCGCGACGCCGTCGTAGTCGGGGCCTTTTTCCGTGTTGCGGAACACGGGCCCGAGGCGCCCGCTGCCGCGGTCGGCGACCTCGATGAGGTCCTTGCGCACGACGATCTCCAGGTTGATCGCCTGCGGCGTCTCCGGCAGCGACTGGCTCGAGCTCGGCAGGTTCAGCTCGAGGATGGTCATGCGCGAGAACACGGCCGTGATCAGCAGGAACGGCACCAGCACCACCATCAGGTTCATGAAGGCCGTGATGGAGAGCTCCGCCGCCTCGTGGCGACGGTGCCGGCGCGCTGCGCGGGTCGTGAGGCTCACGCCGCCTCCGGCCGCCGCTCGACGACCGTGTTCAGGAACTTGACCGAGGCCATCTCGAGGCTGTCCACGATCGACGTGGTCTTGGACTGCAGCACCGAGTGCACCAGCAAGAGCGGGATCGCCACGATCAGGCCGAAGGCGGTCGTGTTCATGGCGACCGAGATCGACGCCGCCAGCAGGTCGGCGCGCTCCGCCGGGCTCGCGTTCGAAACCGCCTGGAAGGCCTGGATCAGGCCGATGATGGTGCCGAGCAGCCCGAGCAGCGTCGCGATGTTGGCGAAGCTCGCGAGGTAGTGCGTGCGCTTCTCGAGCTTGGGCACGACCTCCATGAGGCTCTCCTCCATCGCCTTCTCGACGTCGTCGCGGCGCTTCGCGGTCTGCACCCGCGCGAGCCCGTAGCTCAGGATCTGCGCGATCGCCGAGCCGGAGCTCGCGGTCGCGGAGATGGCGCGCTTGAAGTCGCCGGTCTTGAGGAATGGCGAGACCTCGTCCCACATGCGCCGGTTGGCGCCTTCGGTGCGCCACAGGTAGAGCCAGCGCTCGAGCGCGACCGCGGCCCCGACTGCCGCGATGAGGGCGATGGGATACATGAATATCCCGCCCTCCTGGAAGAATCTGACGATCGTGCCGTACGTATCCATGGGGTGACTCCTGGTGTCTCCCTAGCCGTTGCCCAAGATGCTATGGCCGCGCCGTTTCCGGCGTGACCGGATTCTCGCCCTGAGACGCCCCGTCCTGGATTCCCTCGGACAGGGTCTCGAAATAGCCGATTTCGCGCCGGAACACGTCGCGATCCACGGGCGCGAGGATCTCGTCGATCAGCGACCGGGCCGGCTTGCCCGCCAGGTCGCCGAGTTCCGCCTTCTTCCAGGGCACCACGTACATGACCTTCGGCAGCTCCTGGTTGCCGGTGATGGACGTCGTGCCGAGTTCGAGGCGGTCCATCGTCTTGAACCGGGCGTCGCGCGGCGCCGGCGGCGCCTCCTGGCGCTGCTCCGTGGCGGCTGCGGGCGCCGCGGCCTGCTCGGGTGCGGGCTCCTGCCCCGCTGCCAGCGCCGGCAGGGCGAACAGCAGGCCTGTCAGCAGTCGCTTCATGGCGTCGCCTCCGCGCTCTGTTCTTCGTGTCCGCTGCGTCGCTTCACTTCCGTGATCCAGGCCGTCACCTGCACGTCGGGCTGGCCCGCCATGGCCTGGTACCGCTCGTAGTCCGCCAGCGCGGCGTCCGGGAGGTCGAGGTACAGGTCGAACAACACGCCGCGGTTGAGCACCGGCAGCGGGTCCTCAGGGGCCAGCATGGCCGCGCCGTCATAGGCCTCCAGCGCCTCCGCCATGCGCCCGAGCTGCCGCCGCGCGACGCCGATGGCGGTCCACGCCGCGGGCGCGGGCTCCGCCTGTGCCAGCAGTCCCTCCGCTTCTGCGTAGCGCCCGGCGGCGAGCGCCGCGAGGGCCGCCGAGATCTCCGGGTGGCCGGCTGCATCCGGCAGCCGCTCGACCTTCCGGTAGCGCGCGGGCTTGAGCTCGGCGAGCGCCGCAAAACTGGCGCGCACGCCGTCGTCGTAGATCCTGTCGTGCACGCGCGCCGCATTCGCCTCGTGCAGCTGGATGGCCTCCTCCTCGAACGGGTAGGCCTGCTCCTCGAGCAGCAGGGCGTACTGCTCCTGCTCCTCTTCGCTCAGATTCTTTGGACGCTCGGAAGCGAGCAGATCAGCCGCCAGCCGCCGGTACATCTCGGCCGTCGCGAAGGTCGCCCGGGTGGCCACGTCGGCCACGCCGTAATTGGCCGCGGCGCGGTAGGCCCCGAGCGCCGCCTCCATCGCATCGCGCTTGGCCTTGAGCGACTTTGGCAGCGGCGCGGTGAGCTGCACCGATTCGAAGGCGATGCGCAGCGGCTCGGCCAGCTCGAGCGAGGCGCGCGCCGCGAGCAGACGGCTGGTGTCGGTGCGGTCGGCCCCCGAGGCGCCGTCGGTCTCGATGATCTCGCGCAGCCAGCGGGCGCGGCCCGGGCCGTCGCCCATGTCGCGGGCGAGGTCCGCGAGCTTCAGGCGCGCCGCCATCGCCTCGTCGAGCGGCCGCGGGTGGCGCTCGACGAACCGCGTCCAGACCCGCGCGGTGGCCGGGCGGTCGCCGGTCTTCTCGTAGAACTCCGCGGCCTGCAGCAGCGCCGTGCGGCGGAATGCGGCCTCCTCGGCGGCGTCGTCGGCCACGCGCTCGAACTCGACCGCGGCCTCGTGGTGGCGGCCCGTTTCCGCGTAGGCGACCGCGAGGTTCCTCGGCACGGTGCGCGCGAGCTCGTGCTGCGGGAAGTCGCGCCGGAACGCCTCGAGGATCGGGATCGCGCCGTTCCAGTCGCGCGCGCGCAGCAGCAGCGTCGCGGCGTCGAACTGCGCATTCGAGACCAGCTTCGAACCCGGCGCCGCGCTCGCGACGCGCAGGAAGTCGGCCACCGCGCCGGCGGTGTCGCCGGCCTGCTGGCGCGCCTCACCCTGCTTGTAGATTGAGGCGCCGAGCCGCTCGGTCACGGCGCCGCGCTCCGGCGAGGCGGCATCCAGGCGCGCGAGCACCTCCGCGTAGGCGCCCTCGGATTCGCCGAAGCGCCCCAGCTCGAAGCTCGAGTCCGCAATCACGCTCCACGCCGCGCGCTCGTCCTCGCGCCCCATCGGCGGCATGCGTGTCACGACCTGGCCGGCGGCATCCGCGGCCGGCGCGTACTCGGCGAGCGCGAACAGCTGCTTCGCGCTGCGCAGCCACATCGGCCCCGACTGTGCGTGCTCGGGCCAGGCCATGGCGAAGCGGATCGCGGCATCGATGCTCTGGCGGTGCCAGGCGGCGCGCTCGGTGCCGGCGAGCGCCGCCTCGTGGCGCTCGCGTGCGACCAGCCCGGCATAGCCCGCGGCGGAACTGCGCGGCCCGGGCGGCTGCACGTAGGCGGTGCGCTCGTACTCGAGCGCCGCCTCGCCGAACTGGCCGCTCTCGTACAGCACGTCCGCGAGCAGGTAGTTGGTCTCGGCCGCATCCGGCTCGTCCGGGAACGACTCCAGCAGGTCGCGGTACCAGCGTGCGGCCTGCTGGTAGTCCGAGGGCTTCTTGCCGGCCTGTGCCAGCGCGTGCTGGTGGGTGGCGACGTCGCGCAGGTGCGCCTTCAGCTGCCTGACCACCTCGGGCGCCTGGTCGCGGGTGCGCGATGCCCAGAACGGCCCGCTGAAGCGGTACAGCTCCACGTACTCGCGCTTGCCCTGCATGGCGAGCTCGGCGAAGCCGCCCTTGCGGTAGGCCTCGATGGCGAGCGACTGCAGTTCCGGCGAGCGCAGGTGGTCCGGGCGGCGCGCGGCGAATGCGCGATAGGTGTCGGCCGCGTCCGTGTAGCGCTCCTTCTCGACCAGCAGGTTGCCGAGCGAGGCATGCAGGCGCCAGGAGTAGGCGGGCCAGCCGTGCCGCTCGAGCGCGCCCGAGAGCACGCCGGCGGGGTCGTCGGCCGCGAACTGGATGCCGAGCGCGCGTTCCGTGTCCTGGATCAGCTCGCGGTCCGCGCGCGGCAGCGATGCGGCATCCGCGACCTCGACGCCGGGCGCGCTCAGCAGCTTGCGGTCGAGCACGCCGAGCAGCGAGCGCGCGCTCTGCTCCACGTTCGACTGCTTGAACAGCGCCCAGCCGTGCTTGTACAGCGACTGCAGGTAAAACGGCGACTCCGGCTGCATCGCGATCACGACCGCGTAGGCGCGCTCGGATTCGGCCCAGCGCTGCGCGCTGAACAGGATCTCGCCGCGGCGGAACTGCGCCTCGTCGATGTGCCGGCTGTTCGGGAACCGCGCGACCAGCTGGTCCAGGTAGGACAGCGCCCGCGCCGGGTCCGCCTCCGCCTCCCAGGCGCGGCCCAGCTGGTACAGCACCGAGTCGATGCGCGGATGGTTCGGTTCCATCGCCAGCAATTCCTCGTACAGCGCGATCGCGGCGCGCGTCTCGAGCGCACCCGCGGCCGGCGCCGTGCCGTCGCCGCGCGCGGCATCGGCGGCCTCGAGCTCGAGGTCCGCGAGCCGGCGCAACGCCTCGGCGCGCAGCTGCGGATCGCCGGCCTTGAGGTCCAGGAAGTGGCGGTAGGCGGCGCGCACCCGCGTCGCGTCCACCGGCGCCGCCGCACCGGCCTGCACCGGCGCCTCGCGCTTGCGCAGGTCGCCGACCGTCTGCGCCTGGGCGGCGCAGGCGGCCAGCAGCAGTGCGGCCATGGCGGCGGTGCGGATCACGGCGCGGACCCCTGCGCGCTGGCGCGGTCGTAGATGGTCGCGACCGCGTAGCGTGCCTGGACCGAGTATTCGTCGAGGCGCTGTCGCTGCGCCTGCAGTTCGCCGACCGCGATGTCGGCCAGGTAACGCTCCTGCGCCGACTTGGCGGACTCGACCCTGGCGGCCAGGTCCGCCACGCGCGGCGCCACCGCCGCGACGCGCCGGCCGAGTTCGGCGTTGCGCTCGGGGGCCCCCTGGCGCGCGCGCGACGAGGCGGTCTGGCGCGTGCGCGCGTCGTAGACCGCCGCGTCGAGCTCGCGCATCGAGCGCCCGGCCTCCCAGCTGCGCACCTTCCAGGCCTCGTCGAGCCGCCACATCAGCACGCCGCGCGCGAGCCTGGCCTTCTCCCGCGCGTCGTCCAGCGACGCGTCGCCCGCATGGGCGGCAAGCTCCGCGTCGACGCCGTCCAGCAGGTCGAGCCAGGCGCGCTCCTGTGCGGTCGCGAGTGCGGTCACGTCGCGCTGCGCGAGCGCAGCCTCGAAGCGCGCGCGCAGCGCGTCGCGCCCGGCATTGAGCGTGCCGATGTCCACGCTCGCCAGGCGCGATTCCGCCGCGGGCAGGCGCGCGGCGAGCGCCTGCTGCCGGGTCTCCACCATGTCCCCGAACGCGCCGAGGCTGGCCGACCAGGTCGTCAGGTTCTTCGCCATGGCGTCGAGCGCGCGGTAGCTCTTGAGCCCTTCCTGGAACTCGTGCCCGGCCATCAGGTGATAGAGGTAGCGCGACTCCGGCGAGTCCGGCACGTCCGCGAGCTGCGCGAACCAGCCGCGCCGGCCGTCGGCCTGGGTCGCGAGCGCCGCCTGCAGCAGCCGGCCGGCGCGGATCGCCGCGATGGATTCATCGATGCGCACGCGCTCCGCATCGTAGGAGGCGATCGCCTGCTCGTAGTACTCGACCGCCTGGCCGATCGCGCCCAGTTCGGCATAGGCGTAGGGCACCGCGAGGTAGGACTCCTGCACGGCGCCGTCCTGCACCGCGCGCCCGTGCAGCTCGAGCCAGGGCACCAGCGCGGTGCGGTAGCCGCCCTCCGCGGCATCGGCCCAGCCGGCGCCCAGCAGCGCCTTGTTCGCCTGCGACCCCGCGAGCTGCACCCGGTCGAGGGCGAGCCGCGCCGCCGCCGGCCTGCCGGCCTGCAGCTGCGCATAGCCGATCGCGACGTTCGCCTTGTCGCGCAGCGAGGCGAGCTCGGGATTCTCGGTGACCAACGTGCCGACGCCGTCCAGCAGCGCCAGTCCCCGCTCCGCGCGCCCGGCGCGCACCAGCGCGACGCCGAGGTTGAACTGGGCGTAGGCGGTCCACTCGGGAGCGCCGCTCCAGCCGTCCAGCACGGCGACCGCCTCGTCGAAGCGCCCGCGATACATGAGTCCCTGCGCGAGCAGCAGCTGCCGCTCCGGGGCGAGCGCCGCCGGCAGCTCCCCCGCGACCGAGCGCAGCGCACGCTCGGAGTCCTCGAACAGCCCCGCTGCGTACAGGACCTTGCCGAGGTAGAACCAGGCCTGGTCCCGCACGGGCGCGGGAGTCGCGGGGTCCGCCAGCAACCGCTCGAAGATCTCGCGCGCCTCGCGGTGCTGGCCGAGCGACAGCCACAGGCCCCCGCGCAGCAGCTCGGCGTCGCGCGCGTGCGCGGCAAGGCGACCCTGGTCGCGGTAGCTCGCGAGCCGCACCAGCGCCTCGAAGTGCTCGGCCTGGTAGAAGTGGAACAGCACGTCGCCGTAGTGCAGGTCCTGCACCTTGACGGCCGGCAGGCCGGCCGCGACATCCGCCGGCGCCGGTTCGGCGGCCAGCAGCACGGTCAGCAGCAGGGCGCCCGGCATCGCGCTCACTCCCAGACGCGGACCACGAACTCGGGCTGCAGCTTGCGCAGCCGGTCGCTGATCTTGAGCTCGACGTACTGCGCGCCCACGCCCTTGTCGATCGCGAGCGTCGCGCCGCGCTTGTAGTCGCGCTCGTGCGTGCCCTGCCCGGTGAAGAAAGCGACGATCTCGTGTTCGCCGGCCTTGAGGTTGCCGAGCCATATGCGGTGCACGCCGCCGCGCTTCAGCGCCTCCAGCTCGCGCGCGGTGTAGAGGTAGTTGGCGACTTCCTTGTCGTCCACCTTGATCTGCACCGAGTCGAGCTGGAAGAACGTGCCGGTGTCCATGGACACGAACACGGCGACCTGGGTGCTCGCGGGGAACAGCAGGTCCTCCTCGAGCATGAACAGGTCGCGGTTGAGGTCCACCACCTGGCGGCGCAGCTCCTGCACTTCGGCGTCGAGCGCGGAGCGGTCCGCCCCCGGCGCGGCCGCCTCCTGCGCAGACGCGGGCGCCAGCGCCGCGAGCATCGAGACCTGCACCAGCAATGCCTGGATCGTCATTCTCATGGAGTGCATCCCGTTCATTCGTCGATCAGGTCCCGCAGGCTGACCAATAGCCCGCGCTCTTCCCGCTCGTCCAGAGCGTCGTGTCGCGAGCGGACGACGCCGTGGCGGTCCACCAGCACGACCAGCGGCAGGTCGTCCACGCGGTACGCCTTGCTGACGTCCTTGGAAGCGTCCATCAGCACCGGGTAGCCGATGCCGGCGGCATCCGCGATGGAGCGGGCCTGCGCCGGGTCCTTGTCGAGGTTGACGCCCAGCACCACGAAGCCGGCCGCCGCGTACGTCTTGCGCAGCCGCTCGAAGCGCTCGAGCTCGCGGCGGCACTCGCCGCACCAGCTCGCCCAGAACAGCACCGCGACCACCTCGCCGCGGTGCTCGGACAGGCGGTGGTTGCTGCCGCCGGCGGCGTGCAGGGCGAAATCAGGCGCCGCGGCACCGTCCGCCGCGCGTGCGGCGAGCGGCGCCAGCGCCAACGCCAGGGTCACGGCGAGGCACGCAGCCAAACGGCGGCGATGACGGCGGACGTCCATAGGGACCCATGTAACATAACGCCGGCCCGACCGGCTTGGTATATGTTTATTCAGCCCGGGCCGGCGGTCTCGGCGCACGTCACGAAATGGTGCCGTTCACGATCGGATTGAAAGCGATGAGGCTGTCCTGCAGCGTGGCCGATCCCAGCCCATGACCCTGGAAGCGCGAGCCGAACAGTCCCTGTTCGCCGTGCAGTGCCATGTAGTTGAGGATCACGGTCTCGACCAGCAGGTTGACGTTGTTGGCAGCCGGGGTGGACGCGGTCTCGACCGACGCGTCCCGGCGGAACCAGCCGATCTGCTGGTGCTGCTCCGGCGGCCGGCTGTCCCCGGTGTACAGCTGGGCACGCCCGGCAGGGTTATAGACCAGGAAGAACGACGCCGCCGTCTGCTGGTTGTCGCTGGTCCACATGAACTTGCCGCGGCCGTCCACGGTGTTGTCCACCACGCCGTCGGCCGACAGCGAACCGTCGCTGAACACGTACAGCATCAGCGGGACGCCGCGGCGCGCGGCGTACTCGAGGCAGGCGCCCATGCAGCGCCCGGCCCGCAGGTCGCGGATCTCGCCGGTCGCCCGGCCCTGGCCGTGATAGTCGTAGCCGCCCATCGTGATCGTGCCCGCACCGGCATAGCCGTTGACGACGAGCTTCATCACCGCCGCGGTCTTGCGGAACTCGCCGTCGTTGGCGAATTCCTGCTGCGTGAAGATGCCGGCCGGCCCGACGATGTCCGGGTCGAGCTCGGGGTTGAGCGCCGACGGGTCGCCGTAGCGGTCGGCGAGGTCCGCGGCCTTGACGTAGTTGCAGCGCACCATGTCCTTGATGATCGCGTCGCGCGTGATGCCGGTGTCCACGCGCGCGAGCTTGCGGTCCGACAGGCGCTGGATGGACTCCATCACGCGCACCGCGTCGTCCTGGTCGAGCAGGCCGACCAGGCGGCCGGTGTCCACCAGGCCGGTGACGTCGCTGGTGCGGTCCACCTTGGTCGGGCGGACCGACGCGTCCACCAGCATGGCGGGCGCCATCGAGTTGCCGCCCGACTCGGAGCTCTGCGACCCGATCAGCGTGAGCAGCTCCCCGTCCGCGCCGGCACGGTAGATGCCGTACATCGGGTTGTGCGGGTTGTTGCCGGTGTCGTTCTCGGAACGCGCGGGGATCACGGCGCCGTTGGTGTTCGCGGCCGTGGTGACGCTCACGCGCTCGAGGATGCCGCGCGCGAATGCGCTGTCCAGGTGGAAGCGCAGACCGAGCCGGCTCTCGATGAAGTCGTTGGTCGGGCTGGCCGGGTTCGGCGCATTCGGCACCATGTCGCCCGGCAAGCCGAGCCGGCCGTAGCCCGCGACCGACAGGAAGTCGAGCTGGCCGCCCTGCCCGCCCGTGAGCACGTTGGAGCCGACCATGTTGGCGCCGCCCGCAAGATCGATGCAGATGAACGGGATCTTGCCGGCGCCCTGCACCGCGATGCCGCAGCTCTGCTTGAGCGCCTCGAGGTCGGGCGAGAGCGCCGCGTGGGCCGCGCGCGGGTTGGCGAACAGGCCGAAGATGGACGGCGCGAGCACCGTCGCCGCGCCCGACACGAAGCCCTGGGCGACGAACTGGCGGCGCGTCACCGGCCGCGGATGGCCCGGCTGGTACAGCGGCGCGTCCGGGTGAAGCGCTCCGCGGCGGGATTTCCTTTTCATCGTTGCCAGTTCCTCATTGCAGCAGCGTACTGGCGCTGCCAACCACGGCCGAGCAGGCCGACTTGACGATGACCATCGTGCGATCCGCCGCGCAGCCCGCGCCGCAGGCCGCGAGCCGGCCGATCAGGGCGTCCGCCTCGGCCGTAACCTCGGCCGCGGACGGCTGCGTGGCGATGCCGGTGCCGACGGCGCGCGCGACCAGCGGGCCCGTGATCTGGGCGCGCTCCGCCGGTGTGTCGAAGGCGCTGGCCGCCGGGGCCGCGAAGTTGAAGCCCGGGAAATACGCGGTGCGCATCGCGGAGTCGTCCACCAGCGCGTTGCAGTACTCGATCGCGAGCTGCGCGGCGCCGATCTGGTGCGACGACAGGAACCCCTCGATGTTCTCGACCGTCGGCAGCTGCTCGCGCACGCGGTCGTAGGTCGAGACGATGGCCGGGTCGGTCATCGGCACGCCCGTCATCTCCGACATGGAGGCGCTGATCTCCGCGAAGTTGCGCAGGCCGATCTCGGACGAGGGGCCGGAATCCGGCGGCGGCGGCAGCGGGTCCGGCGCGGGCTCCACGTAGGCGCGCGTGTTGCCGCCGATCCGCTCGAAGGTCAGGAAGAACTCGTCGGCGGCCGGGCCCTTGTCGAGCGCGATGACCGTGCCGAGTCCGGACAGCGGGTATCCGGTCGCAGGCTCGTAGCCCGCCGCCGTCACGTTCTCGTCGAGCGGGATGTAGGCCTGGCCGACCCGTGCCTCGGCGCCGTTGATGCCGATGCGCACGCCTTCGATCGGGATCTGGTCGGGATCCTGCGCGGAGTCCAGGCTGATGAAGGCCGGCTTGTTGAACAGGTACGAGTAGCTGTCGAACTGGCTGGCCTCGAACAGCAGGTAGCTCTGCGGCACGTTGATCAGGTGCGCGACCGAGAACAGCAGGTAGAAGCGCTCGCCCACGCCCGCGTCGAAGTTCTGCTGGATCTGGGTCTGGTTCAGCGCGCGG
>DATBMQ010000166.1:0-2219 GCA_036554765.1 Steroidobacteraceae bacterium
GGATGTCCAGGATCTCGTCGAGCAGCCGCTCGTGCTCGTGCTTGTGCGCCTGGAACTCGCCGTAGTGCAGCGCCTGCATGTCCTTCTCCTCGAGCGCGAAGTGCGAGGAGATCGCGGCATGGATGTCGCCCAGCGCCCCGGCGACGCGCGCGATCGAGGCGCCGACCACGAGCTCGCGGTGCAGCCGGTTGATCGAGTCGATCAGCTCGCGATGCTCCTGGTCCACCTCGGGCAGGCCGATGCGGAAGTCCTCGCGCCATGCGATCAATTCCGTGTCCATCGCCTCCTCCTTCGCGCGCGGCAGCTCACGGCCCCACGTTCCACTGCCCGCCCCGGAACTCGATGACGAAATTCTGTGCCGGCGCGAGCGCGGTCTCGATGCCGCGCTCGTAGTCGAATCCTTCGGCGCGGCCGCTGTCGCGCAGCCGCACCGTCAGCGACTGCGGACCCGCCGGCACCACGATCCGTTCGAGCGTGGTCGAGGGCCCGTCGTTCCACAGCCCGGCAGGCTGGTGCTCGCCCCGGTACAGCGGCACGCCGTCGCGCAGCAGCTCGACGTACACGGGCCAGCGCTCGCGCGGACAGCCCACCTGGCGGCGCATGTTTGGCTTCAGCTTCAACATCTCTTCCGGCGTGAGCGGCTTGCACGCGACCTTGGTGTGCGCGGCGTGGCGCAGCGACAGGCTGATGACCGCCTCCCCGGCCTGCAGCAGATGCAGGCTGGGCCAGCTTGCGAGCCCGCCGGTGCCGAAGGCGAGCGCCCCGAACGCGACCGCCCAGGCGCCCCACTGCAGCGGCTTGGGCCAGGTGCGGCGCGCGAACGGCGGTGCCGGGGCGCGCTCGCGCTTCTCGCCCCGCACCATCGGCGGCAGTGCGGGCAGCCGCGCCCGGAACGCCGCCAGGTCGGCTTCGCGCTGGGCACGATCGCCGCGCGCGGCCCAGGACAGGCCGACGCGTTCGCGCGGCACGCGTTCGCGCAGCCAGGGGTCGCGCAATCCCGCGATGCGCTCGCTCGTGAACCGGTCGCCCAGCCGGAAGTGACAGTCGCCGGATGCGCAGCCCGCGAGCATCACGCCGTCGGCCAGGCCGCGGCTCAGGATCCAGTCGATGAACGGCGGCGGCAGCATGCCGACGCAGGGCAGCGTGATCCTGGC
Source organism: Steroidobacteraceae bacterium (assembly GCA_036554765.1). Lineage (GTDB taxonomy): Bacteria > Pseudomonadota > Gammaproteobacteria > Steroidobacterales > Steroidobacteraceae > SCUD01. The sequence goes on from DATBMQ010000166.1 coordinate 1,155, forward strand.
GGTGTTGCCGCCGGCGGAGCCGCAGGCCGCGCCGTGATCGCAGGCGAAGAGCACGACGCGGTCGCTGCCGGCGAGGCCGGCAGCAGCCGCCCGCACCTCGCGGCGCAGCGACGCGAGCAGGCGCTCCGGCAGCTCGATGCCGGCCACGAACTCCTCGGCCGAGCGCATCGGCGTCGCAGTCGGGCAGGCGCCCACGCAGAGGCCACAGGCCATGCACAGGTCGGGATGGACGACCGCTTCCTGGTCATAGGCGCGGCCGTCGCTGCGCGGGGCGAGCGAAATGGCACCGAACGGGCAGTCGGCGAAGCAGCGCGCGCAGCCGTTGCAGTTCTCGAGGTCCACTTTCGCGGCCGGCGGCGTGCGCCGCGGCGGCACCCACGGCAGCAGCCACAGCAGCGCGAACAGGCCCGCGATCCCGAGCCAGACCGCCGTGGCGCCCCACTTCCCCATGGCCGGGTAGGCCGCGAGGTAGAACCAGTCGAGCGGCACGGTCTCCGGCACGCGATCGAGGTCGGCCGGCGGCTCCGAGAGTGCCGGCCAGGCGAGCGACAGCGCGGTAAGCGTCAGCAGGATGACCGCGCCCAGCCCGCGCGCCGGCGCGACCCTGGCGCGGGCATGGCGCGCGATGTGGATCCACATGAACAGCAGCATCAGGAGCGGCGCCGCGATGTGCAGGTACACCATCAGCGTGAAGAAGCGGTCCGACACCGAGGCATGGTCGAGGAAGTTGCGCTCGATCGGCTCGCCGAAGATCGGCAGCGCGTCGAGCAGCTGCGTGGAGGCAACCGCCACGTACTGCGCGCGCATGTCCCACACCAGCCAGTAGCCGGTGATGCCGCAGACGTAGATGAACAGGATCAGCGGCACGCCGGTCGCCCAGGCGAACCAGTGGTTGCCGCGCATGCGGTCCATCGCCCACTCGCGCAGCAGGTGCACCAGGACCATCACGACCATCGCGTCGGAGGCGTAGCGGTGCAGGCTGCGCATCACGCCGCCGGCCCACCACTGGTCGTGCGTGATCGCCTCGATCGAGCGCCAGGTGCCGGCCACGCCGGTGTCGAAGAA
>DATBMQ010000193.1:0-10319 GCA_036554765.1 Steroidobacteraceae bacterium
ACGCGCGCGGGTGCCCTATGCCGCGGCGCGCGACGGGCTCTTCTTCAAGGCCTTCGCGCGGCTGTCGCCGGGCGCGAGCGTGCCGGCCGCCTCGGTGCTGGCGCACGGCGTGTTCGCCGTGGTGCTGGCCGCCAGCGGCACCTTCGACCAGCTGACCAACCTCGCGACGCTCAACTTCGTGCTGTTCTGGGCGCTGTCGGGGATTGCGCTGATGGTGCTGCGACGGAAGATGGCGGATGCGCCGCGGCCTTACCGCGTACCCCTGTACCCGCTGGTGCCGCTCGCCTTCGTGGCAATCATGGCGGGGGTGCTGTTCAGCACCGCGGTCGAGAGCCCGGCGGAGGCGGGGGCAGCGCTCGCGCTGCTGCTCGGAATCGGCCTTCCGCTGTATCCTTTCTTCCGGCGCCGCTAGGAAAAGGAGGCAGGCTCCTTTTTGGCAGTGCCAAAATGGTGCCTGACACCTTTTTCAGGGGAGGCGGAGTCATGAGAGGCCGGAGAAACCCGATCGGGACGCTGGCGGCGCTGGCGCTGCTCGTGCCACTGGCGGCCGCCGCGCAGCAGCTCGAGCGCGACGTCCAGGTCATGAGCGCCGACGTCGAGGGCAGGCTCGAGGGCTTCAGCTACCAGGAAGGGCCGGTCTCGCGGCTCGAGTTCTACGGCTCCTCGCTCGCGCTCAAGGCCGCGGGCGACGCCCGGGTGGAATTCCAGGACGGCCGCGCGAGCGTGGATGTCAGCGTGTCGAACCTGCCGGATCCCTGGACCTTCGGGCCGTTCTCGACCTACGTGCTATGGGCGGTGACGGCGGACGGGCGCGCCAACAACATCGGCTCGATCGAGCTGCGCAACGGGCGCGGCATCCTCGAGACGACCACGCCGCTGTCGCAGTTCGCGCTGGTCGTGAGCGCCGAGCCGCATTTCGCGGTGACCGCGCCCAGCAAGTACGTGGTGCTGCGCAACCTCGGCAAGTACGTGCGCGGCCAGAAGGTGATGATCCCGGGCCTGACCGAGCGCATCGACTACGCGAGCCTCACGCCGCGGCCGATCGACCCGCGTTCCAAGGTGCCGCTGGACCTGATCCAGGCGCGCTATTCGCTCGACATCGCGCGCGGCGCGGAGGCGGACAAGTACGCGCCGGGCGAGTTCGCCAAGGCGGAGGGGCTGCTCGCCAAGGCCGAGGCCGCGCAGGCCAGCAAGAAATACAGCATCCGCAAGACCGCGGCGCTGATCGCACGCGAGGCGGTGCAGTCCGGCGAGGATGCGCGCCGGCGCTCGTTCTTTGGCCGGCAGGAGGCCGATGCGGCCGCGCTGGCCGCGGCCGAGGCCGTGAAGCGCGAGGAAGCGGCCGCGGCGGCGCGGCGCGACGCGGAGGAAAAGGCGCGGCTCGAAGCGCTGACGGCGGCCGAGGAAGCCAAGCGGCGCCAGATGCTGGCCGCGGAGCAGGCCGCGCGCGAGGCGGCGGCGGAGGCCCAGCGCCAGGCGCGGGCGGACCTGGTCGCGCGTCTGAACCGCGCGTTGCCGACGCGCGAGACGGATCGCGGCATCGTCGCCGAGATCGCGGGCGTGCAGTTCGCGACCGGCGCCGCGACGCTCAATGCCAGCGCGCGCGAAGCGCTGGCGCGCTTCGCGGGCATCGTCGGCGTGTATCCGTCGCTGACGTTCCGGGTCGAGGGCCACACCGACAGCACCGGAAGCGTGGAGACCAACCAGGCGCTGTCGCTGGCGCGTGCGTCGACCGTGCGCGACTACCTCGTCGGGCAGGGCGTGGACCCGGCTTCGATCGCCGTCGAGGGACTCGGTCCCGACCGGCCGGTCGCCGACAACGCGACCAGCGCGGGCCGCGCGCGCAACCGCCGCGTCGAGATCATCCTGAGCGGTGACCTGGTCACCGAATGACATGCTGGAGTTGATGATGGCACTCGCAATCACGTCCTCGGCCTTCACGCACGAAGGCCCGATCCCGAAGCCCTACACCTGCCAGGGCAAGGACATTTCGCCGCCGCTCGCCTGGAGTGGCGCACCGGCGGGCACCAAGAGTTTCGCGCTCATCGTGGACGACCCGGATGCACCGGACCCGAAGGCGCCGAAGATGACCTGGGTGCACTGGGTGCTCTACAACATTTCCGCGGACGCCAGGGGACTGGCCGAGGCGGTGGCGCCCAAGGCGCTGCCCGCCGGAACGCGCGAAGGCAGGAACGACTGGAAGCGCACCGGCTACGGCGGTCCTTGCCCGCCGATCGGGCGGCATCGCTACTACCACAAGCTCTACGCGCTGGACGTCGTGCTGCCCGACCTCCAGCAGCCGACCAAGGCGCAGCTCGAGCAGGCGATGAAGGGGCACGTGCTGGCCGAGGCCGTGCTGATGGGCAGCTACCAGAAGGACTGAGCGCAGCCGCCGTCAGCGCTTCTTCCTGAACGGCGCGACCACGCCGCGTGCGGGCGCCATCGCGGCGGGCTCGAGTGCAAGGTCCGCGCGGCTCACGCCCTCGAGGCGGCGGCTCACGTCGCCCCAGTTGACCAGGTCCCAGAAGCTCACGATCCAGCGCTCCTTGCGGTTGCGGTGCTGCAGGTAGTACGCGTGCTCCCACATGTCCATGACGAGCAGCGGCAGCGTGGAAGCGCCGCGATTGCGCCGGTGCTCGTGGATCTGCTCGACGACCAGCGCGCAGCGGGCCGTTTCCCAGGAGAGCGCGACCCAGCCCGCGCCCTGCAGCGCCGTGCCGGCGGCGTGGAACTGGCGCCGCAGCGCCTCGACGCTGCCGAACGCCTCGCGGATCAAGGTCAACAGCCTGCCGGCGGGCGGCGCGCCGTCGTTCGGCGCGAGGTTGCGCCACATCATGGTGTGCAGCACGTGCCCGGCCAGGTTGAATGCCAGGTCCTTCTCGAGCTGGTCGATGCGCGCGAAGTCGCCGGCGGCGCGCAGGTCGCGCAGCGCCTCGGAAGCCCCATTGGCGCCGTCCACGTAGGCCTGGTGGTGGCCGGCGTGATGCAGTTCCAGCAGCTCGGCGGAGCAGGCGGGCTCGAGCGCGTCGTAGCCGTAGCCCAGCGGCGGCAGTTCGAAGCGGACGACGGACCGGAGCGTGGTCATGGTGCATGCGCCGCCGGGCCGCGGCTGCGGCCCGGCGACGTCTGGCTCAGGAATGCGTCTTGCGGCCGGGCCCGGGCTCGCCGTCCAGCGCCTCGGTGAAACGCTGGATCTGCCGCTCGGCTTCGTCCTCCGAAACGCCGTAGATGCGCTGGATGCGCCCGGCGAGGACGTGGCGGTTGCCCTCGATCTGGTCGATGTCCTCTTCGGTCAGCTTGCCCCACTGCTGGCGGACCTTGCCCTGAAGCTGCTTCCAGTTGCCTTCGATCTGTTGCCAGTTCATCGCGGTCTCCTCTTCCATGACGGCGCGCCGAGCATCCCGCATCGGGGCGCCGGGCTCTGTAGGACTAGCCCTGATCTCCGCGTAAGTCCTCCAACGCCGCTCTCGCAGCGTCCCACTCCGCCTGGATCTGCGAGCGGCAGCGCTCGCGCTCGGCGGCCGGCCGCGCGGCGCATTGTTCGAATGCCCGGTTGCGGTTCGCCGCGGCGATCGCGATCGCGACCTCGTAGCTCATCCCCTCCGGTGCGGGCTCCGGCGACGGCCGCGCCGCCTGCTCGATCACTTCATCGGTGGGCGATTCCGCGCAGCCGCACAGCACGGCCGCGGCCAGCGCGAGCGCGCGCAGCCAGCGCATCTCAGACGGCATCGCGGCGGATCCTGGCCCAGGGCAGCGTGAATGCGAACTCGGTGCCGACGCCCGCGCCCAGCGAGCGCACCTCGAGCCGCCCGCCCAGCGCCTCGATCCGGTGGCGCATGCCGATCAGGCCGTGCGCCTGCGAGGCCGCGGCGCGTTCCTCGTCGAAGCCGACGCCGTCGTCGCGGATCACGACCGTCAGCTCGGCGTCGTTCGAGGTCACGACGACGTCGATGGACCGGGCTGCCGCGTGCTTGATGACGTTCAAGAGTCCCTCCTGGACCACGCGAAACACGGCGATGCGCGCATCCGGCGCCAGCTCGGGCAGCGGCTCGGGGTAGCTTTCCCGGCACTCGAGGCCGGCCCGCCTGACGCTCTCGTCCACCAGCCACTGCAGCGCCGCCACCAGGCCCACGTTGTCGAGCAAGGTGGGGCGCAGGTTCTCGATCACCCGCCGCTTGAGCTGCAGGCCCTCGTCCAGGCAGCGCAGCACGCGCTCCCACCTTAGTGCCGCGTCCGCCGAGGCGTCATCGCAGCGGCGTCGCAGCCAGGAGACATCGATCTTGGTCGCGACCAGCAGGCCCCCCAGCTCGTCGTGCAGCTCGCGGGCCAGGGCAGCCTTCTCCCGCTCCGCGACCTGCTGCAGCCGGCTCGACAGGTTGAACAGCATCTGCGTGCGCTGGCGCACCAGCCGGTCGAGCTCGCGGTTGCGTTCGTCGAGTTCCAGGTTCTGCCGCTCGCGCCGGCGCACGTCGCGCGCGAACTGGAAGCCCGCCAGCAGCACCAGCACCAGCGACAGGGTGGTGGCCGCGGTCAGCAGCAGCCGCGACATGCGCAGGTCCGCGCGCCAGGCCGCGGCCGCGGTGCGCAGGCGCTCGCCCTCGATGTCGTAGAGCTGCTGCAGCAGGCCGCGCAGGTCGGCCATCGTGCGCTGGCCGATGTCGGTGTTGACGAGGGCGAGCGCCGCATTGCGGTCGCGCTCGCCGTAGAGGCGCAGCGAGCCGAGCAGGTCGCCGACCTTGATGCCGGTGAGCTTGCGCAGCCGGTCGAGGTGCGCGGCCTCGGCCTCGAGCCCCGCACTGCGGTAGTCGCTGACGATCTCGTCGAGCAGCGGATCGAGCCGGCGGATCGCGGGGTCGAACTCGCTCAGGTAGCGCGTGTCCTCGGTGAGCAGGAAGCTGCGCTGCGCGGACTCGCCGTCGAGCAGCAGCTGGAGGTAGCGGGAGAGCTGCGCCTGCCGCTGTTGCGAGCCGGCCACAACCGCGGTGGCGTCGCGCAGCCGTGAATGGCCGGACTCGGCCACCAGGAACATCGCGCCGATCAGCGCGATGCCCAGCAGCATGGGCGCATACACCAGCCGGTCCGCGGCGAAGGTGCGCATGACGGACTCATTTACACGCTGCGCCGCGCCCGGCGCCAGTGCCGTGTGTAGGCGTTTTCCGACACTGCTTCGGCGCATCGGCGGCGCATTTTTGCGACAGTCCGGAGGCCACCGGGCTGCGCCGATTCCCTAGCATGGACGGGCCATGCCGACGGCGAGGGTGCTCATTGCCGACGACCACGCCGTGGTGCGCGCCGGGCTGCGCCAGCTGCTCTGCGACGACACCGCGGTCGGCGAGATCGGCGAGGCGGCGAGCGGGCAGCAGACGCTCGACCGCCTGCGCGACGGCCGCTGGGACCTGCTGATCCTCGACATCGCCATGCCGGACCGCAACGGCCTCGACATCCTGCGCCACGTGCGCTCCGGCTTTCCCGACACGCGCGTGCTGATCCTGAGCGGCTTCCCGGAGAGCCAGTACGCAGTCAACGTGCTGCGCGCGGGAGCGCACGGCTACCTCGGCAAGGAGAGCGCCGCCGAGGAACTGCTGAAGGCGGTCCACTCGGTGCTGGTCGGCCGGCGCTACCTCAGCCCGGCGATGGCGGAGTACCTGATCTCGGAACTCGACGGCGGCAGCGCCGGCAAGCCGATGCACATGCAGCTCTCGGAGCGCGAGTTCCAGATCTTCTGCAAGCTCGCGGGCGGCCGCTCGGTGTCGGAGATCGCGCGCGAGCTGTGCCTCAGCGTCAAGACCGTGAGCACCTATCGCAGCCGGGTGCTCGAGAAGATGCACTTCCGCAGCAACGCCGACATCACGTCCTATGCGCTGCGCAACGGGCTGATCCAGTAGGCGCCGCGGTGTTCCGGGTACTGCTGGTCGAGGACTCGCGGCTGCTGGCGGAGCGGCTGCGCGAGTCGCTGGAGGCGCTCGAGGGCGTCGAGGTGGTGGCCTCGGTGACGGACGAGCTGGCCGCGGTCGAGGCGCTCGCGCAGCGGGCCGTGGACGCGGTGGTGCTGGACCTGCAGCTGCGCCAGGGCACGGGCTTCGGCCTGCTGGAGCGCCTCGGCCGCGAACGGCCGACGGTCATCGTGTTCACCAATTACGAGCTGCCGGAGTACCAGCGGCGGGCCCGGGCGCTGGGCGTGGAGCATTTCCTCAGCAAGTCGCGCGACTACGAGCGCCTGCCGCAGCTGATCCAGGAACTGGAAAAGCGCGGCGCGGCCTGAGCATCCCTGCCCGGGCCGCGCCCCGTTGCGCGCCTCGCGTCAGTACGACTTGATGGCGAGCTCGTTGTCGACGTCCTTGACGCCGGTGACCGACATGGCGACCGTGGTCGCCGCGGCCTTGGCAGTGGCGGAATCCACGAAGCCGCTCAGCTGCACCACGCCGCGCTCGGTGTTGACGGTGATCTGGTGGGCCTTCGTGTCCGGGCTCTGGATCAGCGCGGCCTTGACCTTGGCGGTCAGCAACGCGTCGTCCACGGCCATGCCCGCGCTGCGTGCGCCGGGGTTGATGTTGAGATTGTTCTGGACCTCGCGGACGCCCTTGACATCCGCGGCGACCACGGTCGCCCGCGACTTCTCGGCCGCGCTGTCGACGAAGCCGTTGAGCTGCACGACGCCGCGGTTCACCTCGACGTTGATCTCGTGCGCCTCGGTCATCTCGTCGGCCGCGAGCGCGGACTTGACGCTGGTCAGGACGAACGCGTCGTCCATGTGCTCGCCGGGCGCCCGCTGGGTGCGGGTCGAGGAGCAGGCCGCGGCGCCTGCGAGCGCGGTCGCGGCAATGGCGACGATGAGCAAGCGATGGTTGCGCATGAGGGTCTCCTGGTTGCGGATCCGGTCGTTCACGACGGCCCCGGCGGGCCTTCCACGGCCTGGCGGGCGGCTTCGAGCATGGACATGGCCTCCTGCCTGCAGACGGACTGTTCTTCGCCGGCCAGCGCATCGCAGCGCTCCAGCGCGACGCGGTAATCGCCCTCGGCCTGGGCCAGCGCGGCGTCCTTCGCCGCCTGGCTCTCGGCCGCAGCGACGTCGTCACGCACTTCGGCCGGGCTCTCGGCCTGCTGGCACGCGCTCAGCAGCGCGAACAGGGCGGTCGCGGTCAGCAATGTCGTGGTTCCGTGTTTCACTGCGGTTCTCCTGCTGCCTTGCAACCCGAGTCTGGCGCGGCGCCGGCGCCGGCAAAGTCAGGCGCGGGCTCGGCCTGCTGTCGGACGGAAGCCGACGTCGCCGGCCGCCGACGCCGCGTCGCGGCCTCAGAAGCGCCAGGAACCGGTCAGCCAGAGCGCGTTCGAATCGTCCACTTCGTCGACATCGAACTGCTCGTACTCGAGGCGCAGGTTGAAGCGGCCGAGGTTCAGGCCGAGGCCCGTGCTCCAGGTGAAGTCCTCGCCGCTGTCGCTCGCCGTCGTGGTGCCGAGCGGCGATGTGACGCGCGCGTCGGTGTCGTGGAAGTAGTAGCCGGCCTTGGCGAAAGCCTCGAAGACGCCGAGCGGCAGGCGGCCGACCAGATACGGCGCGAAGCCCTCGGTCTCGACCTCGGCGAACGTGTCCGGGAGGATCTCGTCCTCCGGGCTGCCGAGGTTGACGTAGGCGAGCTCGAGGCCGAACCACCGGTTGAGGTTCCAGCCGCCGAACGCCTTCCACGCGGTGTCGTCGCTGTCGTACTCCTCGATCGTGGTGGTCACGTCGTCGAAGTCCTCGATCTCGAGGCTGTATTCGCCGACGCCGCCGCCGAGGTAGAAGGTGTTCATGTAGTCCTCGTCGTCGGCGCGCGCGTCGGCGGCCGCGGCCAGCGCGGCGATGGCCAGGGCTACCGTGATCCCGTGCTTCATGGCGTTCTCCTGAACGAGCGATGCGCTCGCGCCGCAGTGTCGCAGCGCGCCTGAAGGGCACGGAGTCGGAGCAACCCGCTGGCGCGGGTCGGACGATGCTGGCTGTCGGGTCAGCGCCGGGGAGGTGGCCGCCTGATTGGGGACGTTTCCCGATTACGGCACGAGTAAGGGAAACGTCCCCAATCAGTCCTTGCGGAGCACCGCGGTCTCGACGAACCCGCGCCGGCAGGCGTTGCAGGGCGACACGAACTGCCAGGGACCGCTGCGCGCGCTGCCGATCACGACCATGGCGGTCCCGACCGGATACTCGTCGAGCACCGGTGCCTTGTTGTCCGGCGCGGTGCGCACGGCGGAGTCCTTGGTGAGCGTCCACAGCTCGCCCGGCAGCACGTCCACGATGTTGCCGCGGTAGTCGATCCAGGTGCGCTCGTAGTGGTCGTCCTGCCACTCGTAATAGGTGAGCTCCGAGCAGGGCCGCTCGCCGAGGCAGCCGCCGCGCAGCGTCTTCGGCCCGCCGCCCTTGGCCTTCAGCAGCTCGATCTTCGGTGCGTCATCGGCATTGATCGCGCCGATCTCGATCCAGCCCTCGCCGCGCGGCGCGTACAGGAACACCGGGCAGCCCTGGCTGCCGCAGGCGAACACCGATGGCGCGCCGTAGCAGATGTAGTTCTTGGTCAGGTCGACGAGGATCTCGGGCTCGCCGTCGTCCGTGGTCTCCAGCACCCAGGCCTCGGGCTCGTCCATCGGCTGCAGCGTGCCGCCGACGCGCATGCACTCATCCACCATCGAGTCGAGCGCCAGCAGGATGTAGGTCGGGCAGGTGCCCGGCGTCTCGGCGGTGGCGAGTGCGCTGTGCTCCGCCAGGCATTCCGCGAGCGGCAGGTTGCGCGCCAGCGTTGCGACCGATTCGGCCGGCGTGGCGGCCGCAAAGGCATCGGGCCGGGCGGCCTTCGTCGAGGCCTCGTCGGCTTCCTTGTCGCCGCCGCAGGCACAGAGGGCGAGGGCGGCCATGAGGGCGGTCGTCAGCAGGCGCATGCAAAGCCTCCGTTCGGCGGCAGTCTAAAGCCCGGCAACACTCGCGGGTTCAGTCCCCTGCGGCGGGATCGTAGAGCAGCAGCACCACGATCGCCACCGCCAGGCGCTCCTGGTCGCGCGGCGACACGGCCGGATCGATCCAGACCCGGCCCTGGTTGATGACCTCGACCGCGGCGACCACGCGGCCGCCGCCTTCGAACTCGTAGCCGAGCGGCGGACCGCTCGGGATGGACGAGCCCCGGAAGCGGTGCACCGAGCGCAGCGCCCACTGCGTGTCGGCGAAGGCGAGCGCTCCGGTGTCCTGGCCGGGCGCGGTGGCATGCAGGCGCAGCGTGCCGTCGCCGCGGCCCCGGAACGCACAGGCGAAAGCGGGCAGCTTGCCGAAGGCCGGGTCCACTTGCAGGCCCTTGCGGGAGAGCGTGACCGCGCGCGCATGGCACTCGGCCTGGATCGGCTCGCCGCCGGCCGTCGCGAGGACGCGGTACGGTTGAGTGGCATAGCCCGCCGTGATGCCGAGCAGCGGCAGCGCGAAGTCCCACTTCATGCCCTCATGCGCGACTTCGCTGCGCCAGGGGCCGAAGGCGAGCGGTGCGTTCCACCGGCGCGGGTTGGCGCCGCTGACCGGCACGGCGGCGAGCCGTTCGAGCTCTGGCGCGACCTGCATCTGCGCCACCTGGCAGGCGGGCAGGGCCAGCGCAGCGGCCAGGATCAGGGCGATTTTCCGTAATTGAATCATGGGTCTGCCGGGGGTCCTGATGCCGCTGGACGGTACCTCAGTCTAGCGCGGCGATGGCCAGCGGGTCGCCCGGCCATCGCGCGGTCGTACTTGACAATCCGGTCAGTTAGGTCTGTAATTTCTGTCATGACAGAAACACCAGACAGCCCGTATCTCGATATACCGCCCTCCGCCGCGATCCCGCTGGCGCCCGCCGTGCAGCGCTTCGTGCTGCACTGGGGCAACCTCGGCGACCGTTGGGGCGTCAATCGTTCCGTCAGCCAGATCCATGCGCTGCTCTACGTCGCGGAACGCCCGCTCACGGCCGAGGAGATCGCGGACACGCTCGGCATCGCGCGTTCCAACGTCTCGACCTCGCTGCGCGAGCTGATGACCTGGGAACTCGTGCGCCCCGTGCCGGTGCTGCGCGACCGGCGCACCTTCTACGTCGCCGAGACCGACCTGTGGACTCTGGTCGCGCGCATCGCCGCGGGCCGCAAGGCGCGCGAACTCGATCCCGCGGCCGAGGCCCTGCGTGAGTGCATCGGCGCGGCGCAGGGCGACCCGTCGGTAAGTCCGGTCGCGGCGCACCGCCTCGGCGAGATGCTCGATTTCGTCGAACGCACCGGGCGCTGGTACGACCAGATGATCAAGCTGCCGCGCGCGCAGATCACCGCGCTCATGAAGCTCGGCGCCG
>DATBMQ010000296.1:0-8844 GCA_036554765.1 Steroidobacteraceae bacterium
GCCGGACCTTTTCTTGTGTGACGCCGCTATTGGCGTAGGATTCGCCGCAGACGGGAGGACCAACGATGGCCGATCTTCCGGCGGAAGGCCGAGCGAATCTCGAGCGCCTCAAGCGATTCCTCCTGGCGGTCACCGTGGTAGTCGCCGCATATTTCGCGCTCGGCGCACGCGTTTGCGATACGGCGACATATAGCGGATTCCTCGTCACAATCGCTCGTCCAGAGCACGCTCGCGTGCTCTTGCTTGTTATTTGGGCTTGGGCGCTGCTGACCTACGCGCAGCGACTCTACAAGCTATTTGCGATCGTCAAAGAATCGATCGGACGTGACGTGGAAGCTGAGGACTGGCGGCTCGCGCATCACGTCGCAAGACGAGAAGCTAAGAATCACCTGTCATTAACCGAACTTCCAGCGCAGTACAGCAATCTTCGCATCGACCGCAAGATAAAAATCTCAAGAGGCCAGGACACCACCGGCGCTCAGACCGAAGGAATGTATAAGGCCATGTTCGGCGGTAGGATGTATCACAGCATTGAGTACACCGTCCGTGGTATCGACAAGACGACGCAGAAACCGCGGACGGACAAGCAATCGTTCACGCTGACAATGGAACCGAATGAGACCAGCAGGCACCAGGCGCGAGCATGGGCCGCTGCGATACTCCGGCGACCAGGGATCACGGAACACTTCGGGCCGTTGGTAGCAGTAGCAGTAGCTATCGCGATAACCACTTACTACTGGGACAACCCGCCGCATCCAACGGAATGTCGTCCTTCCGAGCAGAAAGTCGAAGCATCTAGTCCGCGCGAATCTGGAACGATGCGCGACTATGGAGCGTATTGATCTTTCGACGTTAGCCAGCCTTCTCGAGCACGGCCACGGCCTTGACTGTTGGTGTCCTGGCTGTCGCCGCTGGGCGACCTGCGACCTGGCAATGCTGGTCAGGAAAGGGCTCGGCGAGCGCCGCGTGACTGAGTGCCGGCCGTCGTGCCAGAAGTGTAGCGAGCGGGGCGAGTGGCAGGTCAGGCCGCCATTGCCGCACTGAATCAGTCGAGTTGTCCAGGTGCTGGCACTTCGCCAACACCATCGATATAGAACACACCACAACGTAAACACATTCTCGTCGATTCATATCGCCGCATGATTGCAGCGCGTCGCTCTTCGTAGTCACGAACGGCTTTCAAGTGTTCTTGTTCATGGTTGTGTAACAGCTTTAGATGCACTCGCACGGCCGCTGTTCGTGAACTGTCACGTTTGCGGAGCACAACCGCGATGACAACGCACAAGACACCGCTCCAAAACCAAGTTTGTAGCAGCGCTTCACCACCGATATCACTCTGCTCCTGACCAGCAAGGGCCAATGCAATCATTGTTACGCCTGCGATCATCAGCCCAGTTGTCAAATTTGATGATCTTGTGCGCGGCATCATTGGTCGTATGCCGCGTACTGGTGGCGTGCCAAGGTCAGGAGGTGCCGCCTTTTTTGAGAGGGCACTTTGGATGTTCGAGCGCAAGTATCCACCACCTATCAGTGGTGCATCCGCGTCGCCTGACGCATCGATGAGGCCGCCTCCAACTGTCAATGTTGATCCGCTCGAGAGCCCTCCCTCGTGGATCACTTTGGCAGTTTTCCAGTCTTCACTACCACACTTTGGACAGGCCATGCTGCACCGACAATCCTTACCTGCGATGCATGACCAGCCGGAGCGTCGCGAACTCGCCAGAAAATCCGTTGGGAGCCATCGCGCACCTTTTTCTTACACTGCGACTTGTTGCTGGCCGCACCTTTATTCCCCACCTGCAGAAAAAACACAAGTGCAGAGCCCGTTTTCTTGCTCGGCGACCTGACCGTCTGGTGCAATTTGGCGATGCTGGTCAGGAACGGGCTCGGCGAGCGCCGCGTGACTGAGTGCCGACCGCCCTGTCACAAGTGCGGGCAGCGCGGCGAGTGGGAGGTCATATCGCTGCCTCCCGCAATTGGTACTTTGACACGCTGGGAATGAAACAGTCGATGTAGCGGGCGAGACATTTCAAGTTGCATTACCTGCTCGCCAGTTTGGCTTGCACAACATCGTTAGGCCAAGTCCAAACAGGGCAAGCACGAATAGGACCAACGTATCTGGTTCAGGTACCAAGAACACATTTCTGTCGAAGAAGTAGTAAGCACTGCCGGTGACATTCCAGAAATCGGATTCATCAATCGAAGTTTCCCAAGGCATCCCACTTGTGTCCCACGGCGCAACTCTTGCGTTCGATTGCCAATACACGATCGTCCCGAGATCTTGCAGAGGCTCCACTAGGAAATCGAGCTCGATCAGTGCCTGACTCTGAGGTCCGAGCTGCGACGGACCATAGAACGCCTCAAGCAGCTTGCCTGTTGCAAGCAGTGTGACGTCGCCAATTCCTAGCTCCGGAACAATCCCAAAGAGAGTAAACACGCCGCCAAGGTCGTTACCGGAACCATCTACGATGGCCGCAAGGCTGGCTTGCAGGATCACGTTCCGAATAAGGTCCGCTTCCCCAATTCTGATTGCGGTCGTTGTACACGGACCGGACAGCGTCCAGATCAGCGAGCTCGTGTCGTAAGCGCCGCTTGTGCTGCAGCCCACATTGCCGCCAATGACTCCATTATTGGACCCTAGAAGCACTTCAGTGCTTGGCGGTAAGGTCATCGAATATGTCGGCGTCGCATTACCAACTGGTGCGACCAAGCACGTGAGCAGAATTGTCGCCGCAAGTTTGGTCGCTAGTAGCGGGTCGGAAACCAGGCGATCCATGGTGTCATCCCCCGTTGTCTAAGCCTAAGCACAAGTATCTTCATGCAAGAAATGTTCCATGCTTGGCTTTCAGCAACTTAGTGGCAACCTGCGTGGCACCTGTAATGCGCACCGACACGGCGGATGCGACCTGCAAGGCGACTTCTGGGAGATGCCCTATGGCGATTGGCTTTAGCGAACTCATGTCGGTGGTGGTTGTTGTTGCAGTACTTAATCAGAACGGCGGCCTCGTGCCGGATTGCTCCAGCGCCCGCGCCAGGAAGCGCCGGATCGCGGGCTCCGCGTCCTCCGCCGTCATCAGCTTCTGCTGCTCCATGAGCCGCGCCATGTCGCGGATGGTGCGCTCGCCGTCGATCATCGCGAGCAGGAAGGCGTAGACGCGCGTCGACAGCGCCTGCGCGCGGAACTGGGCGAGCAGCGGCACGGGCTGGTCGCTGCGCCGCAGCCATTCGGGCAGCTCCCGCCCGCGCGCCGGTGCGGCGACGTCGCGCTCCTTGCGTGCGCAGCAGGTGATCACCGTTTCCTGGCGCGCATGCCGGCTGGCCGGCGACGACAGGTAGGGCATCCGGGCTTCCGTCGCACGGGCCTGCGAGAACCCCGCCGCCGGCAGCATCTCGAGCAGCTCCTCGAGCGACACCGCCTCGGCCGGATCGACATCCGCGAATGCCAGCGAGCCGTGATTGACCCAGAGGCCAGCCGGCGCGAGCAGCATGTTGATGCGCTGCAGCTGGCGTTTCATCGGCTCGCCCAGCACGTCGATCAGCCAGGGCGTCAGCACCAGGTCGAAGCTCGCGGGCAGGAACGGCGGCGCCGTGGCGTCGGCCAGCACGAATGCGAGCCCCGGCGGCGCCGGCTCAGGCGCCGCGAGCCGTCGCAGCAGCGCGTGGTCGGCGATCGAGCGCGGCGCGATCGGAAACTCATAGAGCTCGAGCGACGCGCCGGCCGCGATGCGCGCCGCGGCCAGCGCGAACAGCGGGTTGAAGTCGAGCGCCACCGTCAGCTGCGGCGCCAGCGCCCGGTGCAGGTCATACGCGAGCCGCCCGGCACCCGCGCCCAGTACCAGCAGGCGCCGCGGCCGGGCGCCGTCGGGCAGCGCAGCGGTGACGGCAGCGAGACTGGCCTCGTTCTCGGCTTCGCCCCAGCACCAGTCGCGGTGCAGGTTCGCGTAATAGCTGGAAAGGCCCTGGGACAGCGGCAACTCGGTGCCGAGCGCGACGTGCACCGCATGCGCTTCCTGGCGCCGTTCCAGCCCGAGCGGCTGCAACAGCTCGCGCAGGCGCGCCGCCTGGTCGTCGTACGCCCCCGCCATCCGTTCGAGGCGCTGGCGCGTCAGGCTGCCGGGCGCGGCGGCCCCGCCTGCGCCGCGCTGGCGCGCCGCTTCCGCGGCGTAGTGCGTCAGCAGGTGATGCAGTCGCCCGCGCCACTCGATCAGCGACGCACGCGGCTCCGGCATCAGCCAGGGAATTCCGGCCAGCGACGGATAATCGACGCGACAGGCGAGGCAGGCATCGCCGGTGAGGCCGCTACCACACGCCGGGCAGGCGAGCAACCGCGCGACGGGCGACTGTGCAGCCATGCGCACATGATGCCGCATCCCGCATTGGCTGGCTGAGTCGTGACGCGCCGTCTATATTCTGTGCATGGCCAGGCAAACCGTCAGCGCGATCTTCGAGGCCGTGGAGCGCAACGGGCCGGGCGGCCGCCTGGTCCTGCGCAGCTCCTCGGCTGGAGACCTGCGGCGATTCGTCATTTCGGGCTACGACGGTCCGGAGCTTCCTGCAGCCCTGACCGACGCCGTGATCGAGCCTCAATCCAGTGGCGAAGGCGCGCATGATCGCTGGTGCCTTCGCAGCCGCGAAGGTGCATTCGCGTTCAGGGCGCGCGCCGTCGACCTGGTCGAGGAAAGGCCGGCCCTCTACCAGCCCCTGCATCGTCCGTTTGCGCTGTCGGGATCCGACCGGTTCGCGGTGCGGATCCTGCTCTGGTTGCTGCGCCTGCCGGGGGGTGCGCGCCTGCTGCGCCGCTGGCATGCGGGCCGGTCGCCATGACGCCCGAGAACCTGGTCGTGCAGGTCGTGGTCGGCGTCATGCTGCTGGCGCTGGTCGCCTATGGCGCCGTGCTCGGCGGCCGGCGCTGGCGCCTGCACCTGGCGCGGCGGCAGCTGGTGCGCGCCTTCGAGGCGTCATCCGCGGCCTTGGTGCGCGACGTACTCGTGCCGGACGGCAGCGGCGGCCACCTGCACGTGGACTTCCTGCTGCTCACCGGGCGCGGAATCCTGGTCGTGGATTTCCGCGACGTGGAGGGCGTCGTGTTCGGCGGCGAGCACATGCGCGAGTGGGCGCTCATGAATGGCCACCGCCGCACGACCTTCCTGAACCCGCTGGAGGCGCTCTACGACCGCGTCGCCGCGGTGCGGGCGCTCGCGGGCGACGTGCCGGTGGACGGGCGCATCGTCTTCACCGAGCGGGCGCAGTTCCCGAAGGGCCGCCCGCCGCGAGTGCTGCGGCTCGCCTCGCTGGAAGCGGAGTATCCTGCGCCGGAGCCGGGTCCGGCGCCCCATCCGGCGGAACGCTACCGCCAGGCATGGACCGAGCTGGTCGCGCAGACCGAGGCCAGCCCGCTCGGCCGCCGCTGAAACGGCGCGGTACCGCGCTCAGCCCTGCGCCCGCGCGCAGTGATCCTCGAGCACCTTGGCAACGCACACCGTCACGTTCCGTGCGCAGTCGAGGTGCAGGAACTCGTTCGGCCCATGCGCATTCGCGTGCGGCCCGAGCACGCCGGTCACCAGGAACTGCGTGCCGGGGAAGCGCTCTCCCAGCATGCCGATGAAGGGGATGCTGCCGCCCGTGCCCTTGTACATGGCGTCGCCGCCGAACGTCGCCCGGGATCCCTCGTGCATCGACCGCTCCAGCCACGGCGCGACCGGCGGTGCGTCCCAGCCGGCGAGCGAGGAGCCGACCTCGAACCCGACGCGCGCGCCGTAGGGCGGGTCGGCCTCGAGCGCGCGCTTCACCGCGGCGGCCGCGACGCCGGCGTCCGCGGTCGGCGGCAGGCGGAACGACAGCTTGAGTTCGAGCCGCGGCAGCAGCACGTTGCCCGCATTCTCGAGTGCGGGCAGGCCGGCGGCGCCGGTCACCGCGAGCGTCGGCTTCCAGGTGTTGTTGATCGCGAGCTCGAGCGGCGAATCCGAGAGCGCACGCACGCCCGGCGCAAACGGCAGCTTGTCCGAGATCCCGCTGCCCAGCACGGCCGTCATCGCCCGCGCCTGCGCGATGCGGGCCGCGGGAACCGGCACCGTCAGTTCATCCAGCAGCAGGTCGCCCGTGACCTGGTCCTCGACCCGGGCCAGCAACGCGCGCGCGATGCGGAACACGGAGGGCGCGATGCCGGTCGCCGCGCCCGAATGCACGCCTTCGGTCAGCACCTCGACGGCGAGGTTGCCGACCAGGTTGCCGCGCAGCGACGTCGTGCACCAGAGCTGGTCGTAGTTGCCGCACTCGGCATCGAGGCACACGACCAGGCTCGGCGTGCCGATGCGGGAAGCGAGCGCGTCCACGTAGTGGGGCAGGTCGTAGCTGCCGCTCTCCTCGCAGGCCTCGATCAGCACCACGCAGCGCGCGTGCGGGATGCCCTGTTCCTGGAGCAGGCGGATCGCGGTGAGCGAGGAGAAGATCGCGTAACCGTCGTCGGCGCCGCCGCGGCCATAGAGCTTGCCGTCGCGCAGCACCGGCTCCCAGGGCGACAGTCCCGGCGCCCAGCCGGTGAACTCGGGTTGCTTGTCCATGTGCCCGTACAGCAGCACCGTGTCGTCGCCCGCACCCGGCACTTCGCAGAACAGCACCGGCGTGCGCCCCGGTGCGCGCACGATGTCCACTTTCAGGCCGCGCACCGGCTGGGCGCGGCACCAGGCCGCCATCAGCTCGGCCGCGCGGTCCATGTAGCCGTGCTGCTGCCATTCGGCATCGAAGAGCGGCGACTTGTTGGGGATGCGGATGTACTCGCACAGCTGCGGGACGATGGATTCCTCGAAAATGGCCGCGGTACTCTGCCTGGCGCGCTGGAAGTCCACGTTATATCCTTTATTTCAGCAAGTTAGCGTCGTTATCTAATGTGAGTTGGAATAGCCGGCAGGCGTTCGCCGTGGTGCCGGCCGCGACCGCCTCCGGCGCCTGTCCCCGGCAACGCGCAGTCTCCATCAGCACGACCGGAAGATACATCGGCTCGTTGCGTCGGTGCGCGGGCTTTGGCGACAGCGTGCGGGGCAGCAGATAGGGCGCATCCGTCTCGATCATGAGGCGGTCGTCCGGAATGCGGGGCACGGCCTCGCGCAGCGCCTGGCCGCGCCGCTCGTCGCAGATCCAGCCGGTCACGCCGATCGAGAGCCCGAGCGCGAGGCAGTCCTCCAGCTCCGCCGGACCGCCGGTGAAGCAATGCAGCACCGCGCGCGAAGAGGGCCCCGGGTGCTCGCGCAGCATCGCGAGGAAATCCGCGTGGGCGTCACGCTGGTGCAGGAACAGCGGACGCCCGTGCCCGGCGGCGACACGCAGCTGCAGCGCGAAGGCGCGGCGCTGGTCGGCGGGCGGCGAGAAGTTGCGGTAGTAGTCGAGTCCGCATTCGCCGGCCGCCACGACCATCGGGTCGGCCAGCAATCCGGCGAGCCGCGGCGCGTCGGCATCCGCAAAGCCCGCGGCGTGGTGAGGATGCACGCCCGCCGTCGCGCGCAGCCGGTGCGGCCACTGGCGGCAGAGCGCGAGCGCGCGCTCGCTGTCGGCCAGGGTGCTGCCGGTGACGATCATGGCGGCGACGCCGGCCTGCACGGCGCGCTCGATGACCGCCGTGCGATCCCGCTCGAAGCTGTCGTGGGCGAGATTGGCGCCGACGTCGACCAGGACGGGCCGCATGCTCCGCCGCAGGCTCAGGCCGCGCGCAATGCGGTCGTCACGGGCAGGCGCGCCGCCCGCAGGGCCGGCAGCAGCCCGCCGATCATGCCGATCGCGAGCGCGATGACCAGCCCGCGCTGCACCAGCTCCGGCGTCACGGAGAACCGGAACACCACCTGGGTGAAGTTCGCGCCCAGCGTCGAGACCGCCATGTTGTTGAAGAGGGCGAAGGCCAGCAGCGCGCCGGCAATCCCGCCCGCCAGCGCCAGCAGCAGCGACTCGATCATGACCGACAGCACGACCGGGCCGCCGCCGAAGCCCAGCGCCCGCAGGGTCGCGATCTCGCGCGTGCGCGCGCCGACCGCCGCGTACATCGTGTTGAGCGCGGCGAAGGTCGCGCCCAGCGCCATGATCGCGGTCACGACGCCCGCCAGGATGCCGATCGTGGCGCGGAACTGCCGCGTCTGGCCGCTGTAGTACTGCTGCTCGGTCTCGACGTCGACGTTGACGCGCGGGTCGGCCGCGAGCGCGTCCTTGACCGTCTGCAACCCGGCCGCGCCGTCGAGCGCCAGGCGCACGGAACTGTAGCCGCGGCGGTTGAACGTGGTCTGCGCCACCTCGACGTCGGCCCACATCTCGCTCTCGTTGGCGTCGCCGGACTCGAACAGGCCCACCACCGTCCAGTCCGAGCCGCGCATGCGCAGCGTCTCGCCGATGCCGACGCCCTCGAACTGCGCGGCGACGCCGCGCCCCACGATCAGCTCGCGGAGCCCCGCCTGGAACGCGCGGCCCTCGACGATGCGCAACTGCGGCCGCAGCGCGAAGGCCGCCGGCTCCACGCCGCGCACCGTGATGTTGGACCCGGTCTCCTCGCCGGACTTGATCAGCTCCGCGATCACGATCATCTCGGCGGAGGCAAGCGGCCTGCCGTCGGCGCCCGTGCGTACGCCCGGCGCCTGCTTGACGATGTCGCCCTGGTCGCGCGTCAGGCCGGAATTGAGCTCCGCGCTCGAACCACCGCGGGTCACGAGGGCCACGTCAGCGCGTCCGGTGGCCTCGAGCGTCGAGCGGAATCCCTCGGCCATCGCCAGCAGCGCGGTGAACACGGCCACCACGCCGGCGAGGCCGACGAAGATCACGAGCGACGCGCCCCAGCGTTCCGGGATGCTGCGCAATCCCAGCGAGGTC
>DATBMQ010000231.1:0-8099 GCA_036554765.1 Steroidobacteraceae bacterium
GTGATGTAGCGCTCGGCGTTCTTGACCGTCTGCCGGCGCTGGTAGTCGAGCGGGGCGCGGCCGGACTGGCTGCGCGGCAGCTCGATGTAATAGCCGTGCACGCGGTTGTAGCCGAGCTTGAGCTGGGAGATGCCGCTGCGCCGGCGCTCGCGCTCCTCGAGCTCGAGCAGGTGCGCATCCGTGCCGGTCGCGATCGAGCGCAGCTCGTCGAGCGCGGCATCGTAGCCGGTGGCGATCACGCCGCCCTCGCGCAGCAGCGCCGGCGGATTGGCGACGATCGCGCGCCCGAGCAGCGCGTGCAGCTCCGGGCGCGGCGCGAGGTCGGCCGCCGCCCCCGCGAGCAGCGGCGAATCGAGCCCGCCGAGCGCCGCGGCGAGCGCCGGCAGCTGGGCCAGCGCCGCGCGCAGCGCCGCGAGGTCGCGCGGCCGCGCGGTTCCCAGTGCCACGCGCGCGAGCACGCGCTCGACGTCGGCGATGCCGCCCAGGATGCCGTGCAGCTTTGCATGGCGATGCGCTGCGATCAGCGCCGCGACCGCGTGATAGCGGCGCCGCAGCTGCGCCTGGTCGCGCAACGGGCGGCGGATCCAGCGGCGCAGTTCGCGCGCGCCCATGGCGGTCGCGGTGCGGTCGATCACGCCGGCGAGCGTGGCCTCGTCGCGGCCCGCCAGGCTGGCGTCGAGCTCCAGGTTGCGCCGCGTCGCCGCGTCCATGGCGAGCGCCTCGTCGCGCGACTCGCGCGCGAGGCTGGTGAGGTGGGGCAGGGCGCCCTTCTGCGTGTCGCGCACGTACTGCAGCAGCGCTCCGGCGGCGCCGACCCCGAGCGTCAGGTCCTCGCAGCCGAAGCCGGCCAGGCTGCGGGTCCCGAACTGTGCATTCAGCGCGCGCCGGGCGGCCTCCTGCTCGAAGTGCCAGGGCGGCTTCTCGACGACATGGGCCGGGCTCTTGAGCAGCAGCCCTTCCGGCAACAGCAGTTCCGCCGGGCGCAGGCGCTCGAGCTCCGCCATCAGCGCCTCCGCGCCCTCGCCCTCGAGCACGGAGAATCGCCCGGCCGCGAGGTCGAGCCAGGCGAGACCGAAGCGGTCGCCGACGCCGGCGACGGCGGCCAGCAGGTTCTCGCGCCGGGCGTCCAGCAGCGCCTCGTCGGTGACCGTGCCGGGCGTGACGATGCGCACCACCTCGCGCTCGACCGGGCCCTTGCCCTTGCCGACCTCGCCGACCTGCTCGCAGATCGCCACCGGCACGCCCTGCTTCACCAGCCGCGCCAGGTACTGGTCGAGCTTGTCCACCGGCACGCCCGCCATCGGGATCGCCGCGCCCGCGGACTCCCCGCGCTGCGTCAGCACGATGTCGAGCAGGCGCGCGGCGCGGCGCGCGTCGTCATAGAAGGTCTCGTAGAAGTCGCCCATGCGGTAGAGCAGGAGCACGTCCGGGTTCCCGGCCTTGATGCGCAGGTACTGCTGCATCATCGGCGTATGGCTCTCGAGCCCCGGGAATAGCGGTTCGGTGGCGGGCATGTTCGTGCGCAAGTCGTTTGAGGCATTATGACGGCCCCGGAGAAGGACGCCACATGAGCATCGGATACCAGCAGGACCAGGGCATCGCGACCATCACCATCGACCGCCCGGAGAAGAAAAACGCGATCACGGGCGAGATGTACGAGGCGATGGTGGCCGGGTTGCGCCGCGCCGCGGAGGACAAGTCGGTCCGCGTCGTGATCTTCACCGGCGCCGGCGACGCGTACACGGCCGGCAACGACCTCAAGGACTTCGCCAACCCGCGCTTCGCGCAGCCGGACTCGCCGGTGCTGACCTTCATGCAGACGCTGGCCGGCTACGAGAAGCCGGTGATCGCCGCCGTCAACGGCCTCGCGGTCGGCATCGGCGTGACCATGCTGCTGCACTGCGACTTCGTGTACGCGGCGGACAACGCGACCTTCTCGATGCCGTTCACCGGGCTCGGCCTGGTGCCCGAGTTCGGCTCGACGCTGCTGCTGCCGATGATCGCCGGGCGGGTGCGCGCGACCGAGGCGCTGATGCTCGGCAAGCCGTTCCTCGCGTCCGAGGCGGTCGTCATGGGGGTCGCGAACGCGGTGCTGCGCTCGGCGGAACTCATGCCGCACGCGCAGGCGGTGGCGCGCAAGCTCGCGGCGCTGCCGCCGGGCGCGGTGCGCGACACCAAGAAGCTGCTGCGCCAGGCGCTCGGCAATGCGGTGCAGGAGACCATCATGCGCGAGGCCATGCAGTTCGGGCCGCGGCTCGCGGGCGCGGAGGCGCGCGAGGCCATCGCCGCGATCATCGAGAAGCGCAAGCCGGACTTCTCGAAGTTCGGCTGAGGGCCCGTGGCCACGCCGACCGATTTTGCGCTGGCCGAGCTCGCGCTCGACGTCGGCCGCTCGCTGCGCCGCGCGGGGCTCGCGATCGCGACCGCCGAGTCCTGCACCGGCGGCCTGATTGCCAAGTGCCTGACGGACATCGCCGGCAGCTCCGATTATTTCGAGCGCGGCTGGGTTACCTATTCGAACGCCGCCAAGCGCGCCGAACTCGGCGTCTCCGCACCGCTGCTCGCGCGCCACGGCGCGGTGAGCGAGGAGACGGCCCTCGCCATGGCGCGCGGCGCCCTGCGCAGGTCCGCGGCCCGGGTGTCGATCGCGGTCACCGGCATTGCCGGCCCCGCCGGGGGTACGCCCGACAAGCCCGTGGGCACGGTCTGGATCGCCTGGGGCCTGAAGCGGCAGGACGACATCCAGGTCTTTGCGCGCCTGTTCCGCTTCCGGGGCAGCCGTAACGCCATCCGGCGCCAGGCCGCCGCCGCGGCGCTCGAAGGCCTGCCCGCATCGTGAACGGGCCGCGGCCAGGGCGTCCCGGGCGCCGCCGGCTGTTCTTCGCCCTCTGGCCCGAACCGGCCCTGCGCCGGGCACTGGACCGCGCGACCGCCGATGCCGCCTCCCGGGCCGCCGGCAACCGCATGCCGGCCGCCAACCTGCACGTCACCCTCGCATTCCTCGGGCTGGTGCCGGAGGGCGGCGTCCCCGACATCCTGGCGATCGGCCACCGGGGCCGTTGGCCGCGGGTCCAGCTCGATTTCGACCGCGTCGAGTACTGGCCGAAGCCCAGGGTGCTGGTTGCCATGCCCGTGGCCGTTCCCGAGGCCGGCATCCGGATCGTGGCGAGCCTCTGGGAGTCGCTCGAGCGGCTGGGGTTCGAGCGCGAGGCGCGTCCCTGGCAGCCGCACCTGACCATCGTGCGCAAGGTCAGCCGGCCGCCGCCGCGCGGGGAGGAACTGCCGATCCCGCGCCACCCGGTGCGGGACGGCTTCGCCTGGAAACTGGCGCTGGTCGAGTCCGTCACCGATCCCGCGGGCGCGCGCTACACGCCGCTCGCCCGCTGGCCCCTCGACCATTGATTGGGGACGTTTCCCATTTGGAAAAAGGTGCCTGACACCTTTTCCTGGGGGAAAAGGTGCCTGACACCTTTTTGGGCTGGGTCGCGCCCTGAGCCACCCCGGGGCGCAAGCTGGCCGCCATGAAAATCACCGCCAATGGGGAAGTTTTTATGGCAGCCCGCATGAAGGATTGTGGAATAATCGGGACAACCCAAGGGGACCCAACGATGGAAGACATCAATCGCAAGAAGGCGCTCACCGCCGCGCTCAGCCAGATCGAAAAGCAGTTCGGCAAGGGCTCGGTGATGCTGCTCGGCGACCACCCGGCCAACAACGACATCGAAGTCGTCTCGACCGGCTCGCTCGGCCTCGACGTCGCACTCGGCATCGGCGGCGTGCCGCGCGGCCGCGTGATCGAGGTGTACGGGCCGGAAGCCTCGGGCAAGACCACGCTCGCGCTCTCCATCATTTCCCAGGCGCAGAAGCTGGGCGGCGTCGCCGCCTTCGTCGACGCCGAGCACGCGCTCGACCCGGTTTACGCCGAAAAGCTCGGCGTCAACGTCAAGGAGCTGCTGATCTCGCAGCCGGACACCGGCGAGCAGGCGCTCGAGATCACCGACATGCTGGTGCGCTCCGGCGCGGTCGACATCGTCGTGATCGACTCGGTCGCGGCGCTGACGCCCAAGGCCGAGATCGAGGGCGAGATGGGCGAGATGCAGGTCGGCCTGCAGGCCCGGCTGATGTCGCAGGCGCTCAGGAAGCTCACCGGCAACATCAAGCGCTCGAACACCATCGT
The DNA here is from genome assembly GCA_036554765.1 of Steroidobacteraceae bacterium. Lineage (GTDB taxonomy): Bacteria > Pseudomonadota > Gammaproteobacteria > Steroidobacterales > Steroidobacteraceae > SCUD01. Next base: position 4,178 of record DATBMQ010000231.1, read on the forward strand.
GCTGTTCATCAACCAGATCCGCATGAAGATCGGCGTGATGTTCGGCAACCCCGAGACCACCACCGGCGGCAACGCCCTCAAGTTCTACGCCTCGCTCCGGCTCGACATCCGCCGCATCGGCGCGATCAAGAACGGCGAGGAAGTGGTCGGCAACCAGACCCGCGTCAAGGTCGTCAAGAACAAGGTCTCGCCGCCGTTCCGCGAAGCCGAGTTCGAGATCCTCTACGGCCAGGGCATCTCGCGCGAGGGCGAGCTGATCGACATGGGCTCGATGCACGGCATCGTCGAGAAGTCCGGCTCCTGGTACGCCTACGACGGCGAGCGCATCGGCCAGGGCAAGGACAACGCCCGGGTCTACCTCCAGCAGCACCCGGAGATCGCCGCCAGGATCGAGACGGCGCTGCGCAACCGCCTGTTGCCCGTGCGCCGCCCGGTAGCGGTCCCGAGTGAGGCTGCGGAAGCCTAAGGCGGCTGTCGCCCCCGCCCCCGAAGACCCGCGGGCGGCCCGCCTCGCCGCACTGAAACTGCTCAATCGCCGCGACTACGGCGCCCGCGAACTGGCGGAGCGCCTGGTCGCGCGCGGCTTCGCCCGGGCGGCCGCCGAGACCGCGATTTCCGGCCTGGTGGCCGAGAAACTCGTGGACGATGCCCGGTTTGCCGAGCATTTCGTCGCGTATCATGCGAACCGCGGCCAGGGGCCGGTGCGCATCGCGCATCGGCTGCGGGAGGCCGGGGTCGCAGCGGAAACCATCAACGCCACGGTCGACGCGCATGGCGCCGACTGGCGGCGGCGCTGCGAGCAGGCGCGGCGCAGGCGCTTCGGCGCCAAGGCGCCCGCGACCTGGGCCGAGCGCGGCCGGCAGGCACGATTCCTGACGCAGCGCGGTTTCAGTGCGGAGCAGGTCCGCGCGGCGGTGGGTGGCAACCTCGACGAGGAATGATGGCGACGAAACGCAAGGCAGCGCCTTCGAAGTCCAGGGCGAAGGCGAGGGCAAAGGTCAAGGTCAAGGTCAAGGCCAAGACGAAGGCGAAGGCCAGGCCGGCACCGAAGACGACAATGTCGAGCAGCGAGTTGCGCAGCTCCTTCCTCGACTTCTTCCGCGCGCGCGGCCACGCCATCGTGCCGTCGTCGCCGCTGGTGCCCGGCAACGATCCCACGCTGCTGTTCACCAACGCCGGCATGGTGCAGTTCAAGGACGTGTTCCTCGGCAAGGACCAGCGCAGCTACAAGCGCGCGGTGAGCTCCCAGCGTTGCGTCCGGGCCGGCGGCAAGCACAACGACCTCGAGAACGTCGGCTACACCGCGCGCCACCACACCTTCTTCGAGATGCTCGGCAACTTCAGCTTCGGCGACTACTTCAAGCCCGAGGCCATCGAGTTCGCCTGGGATTTCGTCACCGGCACGCTCGCGATCCCGCCGGAAAGACTCTGGGTCACCGTTTACAAGGACGATCACGAGGCCGCGGACCTGTGGCTCAAGAAGATCAGGATCGACCCCAGGCGCTTCTCGCGCATGGACGAGCAGTCGAACTTCTGGGCGATGGGTGATACGGGGCCTTGCGGTCCCTGCACGGAAATCTTCTACGACCACGGCAAGCAGATCGAAGGTGGCCCGCCGGGCTCGAAGAACGAGGAGGGCGACCGCTACGTCGAGATCTGGAACCTCGTGTTCATGCAGTACGACCGCAGTGCCGACGGCAGGATGACGCCGTTGCCGAAGCCCTCCGTGGACACGGGCATGGGCCTCGAGCGCACGGCCGCGGTGATGCAGCACGTGCACTCGAACTACGAAATCGACCTGTTCCAGGGCCTGATCAAGGCGGCCGCCGCCGCCACGCACCAGAAGAAGCTCACCAGCCCGTCGCTGCGCGTGATCGCGGACCACATCCGCGCCTGTTCCTTCCTGATCGTGGACGGCGTGATCCCCGGCAATGACGGGCGCGGCTACGTGCTGCGCCGGATCATCCGCCGCGCGATCCGCCACGGCTACCAGCTCGGCCAGCCGAAGCCCTTCTTCCACGCGCTGGTGCCCGCGCTCGTGCAGGAGATGGGCGTGGCCTATCCGGAACTGCCGAAGGCCGCGGCGCACGTGACCCGGGTCCTGCGCCAGGAAGAGGAAAAATTCGCCGAGACGCTCGCCAACGGCATGGGCCTGCTCGAGGACGCGATCGGCAAGCTCAAGGGCAGGACCATCGCCGGCGAGACCGTGTTCAAGCTCTACGACACCTACGGCTTCCCGGTGGACCTCACCGCCGACATCGCGCGCGAGCGCGGCCTCTCGATCGACCAGGCCGGATTCGAGCAGGCCATGGAAGGCCAGCGCGAGCGCGGCCGCGCGGCCAGCAAGTTCGGCGTGGACCTGCGCGGCCAGGGCGCGATCGATGCCGAGAGCGAGTTCTGCGGCTACGACACGCTCGCGGGCGAGGGCCGCGTGCTCAAGATCCTGAAGGGCGGCACGGAAGTGGACTCGGCCGCCGCCGGCGACGCCATGCAGGTCGTCCTCGACCGCACGCCGTTCTACGCCGAGGCGGGCGGCCAGGTGGGCGACGTGGGCGTGCTCGAGAATGCGGCGACCCGCTTCCGGGTGCTGGACACCAAGAAGCTGGGCGAGGCCCACCTGCACCTCGGCCGCCTCGAGAAAGGCTCGCTCGCGGTCGGCGACACGCTCACGGCGAAGGTGGACGGCAAGACGCGCCAGGCGACCGTGCTCAACCACAGCGCCACCCACCTGCTGCACGCGGCGCTGCGCAAGGTCCTCGGCACGCACGTGACCCAGAAGGGCTCCCTGGTCGCGCCCGACCGGCTGCGCTTCGATTTCTCGCACACCCAGCCGCTGACGCCGCCGGAGCTCGAGCTGATCGAGCGCATGGTCAACGACGAGATCCGTGCCAACCGCGAGGGCGTGATCCGCCACCTGCCGTACGACCAGGCCATCAAGTCCGGCGCCATGGCGCTGTTCGGCGAGAAGTACGGCGACACCGTGCGTGTGCTGTCCTTCGGCGACTTCTCCACCGAGCTGTGCGGCGGCACTCACGTGCGCCGCACCGGCGACATCGGCCTGTTTCGCATCACCAGCGAGGGCGGCATCGCCTCCGGCATCCGCCGCATCGAGGCGGTGACGGGGGAGGGCGCGCTCAAGTCCGTCAAGTCGACCGAGCAGGCGCTGAAGCGCGTGGCCGCCGCTCTCAAGGGCACGCCGGCGGACGTCGAGGAAAAGGTCTTCCAGCTGCTCGACCGGCAGAAGAAGCTCGAGCGCGAGCTCGCGGGCCTGAAGTCCAGGCTCGCGAGCGGGCACCGCGGCGACCTCGCCGACAATGCCGTGAACGTCAACGGCGCGCAGGTGGTGGCGGCCAAGGTGGAGGGTCTCGACGCGCAGACGCTGCGCGAGGCCGTGGATTCCCTCAAGAGCCGGCTCGGCAGCGCCGTGATCGTGCTCGCGACCGTGACCGGGGACGGCAAGGTGGCCCTGGTGGCCGGCGTGACCCAGGACCTGACCGGCCGGGTGAAGGCCGGCGAACTCGCGGGCGCGGTCGCCGGTCTGATAGGTGGACGCGGCGGCGGGCGGCCGGACTTCGCCCAGGCGGGCGGCACCGACGCGGCGAAGCTCGATGCGGCACTCCAGTCCGTACCGGACATGGTCGCCGCGAGACTCGGGGGGTCCTGAGGCCTCTCGCGAGGGGATGGCGGTGACTGGATTCGCGCTCGTCCTTGCGCTGCTGTTCGGCCCGCAGGCCGAGACCACGGGCGTGGCTGCCACTGCCATACCGCCACCGGCGCCCGTGCAGCCCGCGCCGACCCCGCTCGATCCCGTCGCCGTCACCGCCGACGAGCCGCGCTTCGTCGCGCCCACGCGCCGCGACCGCATCGGCCGCATCTGGGCACCGGTCACGATCAACGGCAAGGGCCCGTTCCGGCTGGTGCT
>DATBMQ010000286.1:0-7453 GCA_036554765.1 Steroidobacteraceae bacterium
CCGCACCCGCGAGATCGGTTCGCGCGTGAAGGACAAGGCGAAGGACACGGTCGGCGAAACGCGCGATCACGCGCAGTCCGCTGCGGCCGGCGCGCAGGCGCAGGCGTCGGGTGCGCTCGACGCGGGCGCCGATGCGGCCGCAGGCGCGACCAGCGCAGTTTCCGCGGGCGCGGAATTCGCGGGCGAGGCGGGCTCCAGCGTGGAGTTCTCCGACGTCGCCGCGGAAACGCCTGAGATGCCGGAAAGCCAGCCGTCGCGCGAAACGCGTGGCCAGGCCAGCGGCGAGGGCGTGCTGGGCGGAACGCTGGACGCGGCCTCGCCGCCGGTCAGCGGCAGCGCGATGGGTTTCGGCCAGGGTTCGGGCAGCGCCGAGGCCTCGCGCAGCGAGCCGGCGATGGGCGACGAGCCGGCCGAGCGTCCGCGCCGCAGGGTCAAGGCCGACGGCAAGGCGAAGGCCGATGGCGGCGTCCAGTCCTCGGGTGACGGCAAGGCTTCCGCGAATGCGGATGCCTCGGTCGAGGCGAACGCTTCCGTCCAGAAGTGATCGCAGCGGCCGGTGCAGCGGGCGGCGGGAGAGGGATCTCCCGCCGCCTTTTCATTCACTTACGCCCGGGCTTGCAGGCGGCTGCCGCGAGGGGTGTAATCTGGGGACGTGGACATGCCGTAGGAGGATCCTGCCAATGCACGACGAGCTGACCACGTTGCCCGGGATCGGCCCCGGAATCGCCGCCGATCTCCGCCACCTGGGCATTCACTCGATCAAAGACCTCGCCGAATCGAATCCAGAACAACTCTTCCAGCGACTGCAGAAAATCACCGGACACGAACAGGAGCCCTGCCTGCTCTACACGTTCCGCTGCGCGGCCTACGCCGCACGCACGCCGGAACCGCAGCCCGAACTCCTGAAGTGGTGGAACTGGAAGGACCGCCGCCTCGACGACTGATTGGGGACGTTTCCCATTGACCGATGCAGACGACAAGGCCCCCTTGCGGGGGCCTTGTGCATTCTGGCCATCAATCGGGAAACGTCCCCAATTCAATCCTCGTCGTCTTCCGATGGCGATTCCGCGTTGGAGTAGACCGCGATCAACTCCAGGTCGCCGTCCCTGACCATGCCGACATGCGGGCACCAGGTCTTGGGCGACTCGTGACCGGGCTCCAGCGGCGAGGTCTCGATGATCTCGACGCAGTTCCTGAATACGCCGGCCGGCACCTCGACCTCGAATCCCATCGACGTGTGTTCCGCGCGGTCCTGCGCGTTCGGCGCGATCTCCTGGTAGTAGCGTGAGCCGAGCAGGAAGGCGCGATCCGGCATGATGATGCCCGGACGCGCACCGGAGCGGCCGGCGAGCCAGGCGTCAGGCAGCTTGTTGCCGTCGCCGTCGAACACGTCTTCGCCGAAGTAGTAGACGTCGTTCATCGGCTTGCAGGACGCGAAGTAGTTGCGCGAGATCTCCTCGACCTCGCCGTCGGCGGTCTCGTATTCCTCGACCACGCGCGCACGCACGGACATGTGCTTGCCGTTATGGTGGAACCGGATCTGCCTGGTTGCCGGAAGCACCGTGATCCAGAGTTCCTCGAGTTCGTCGCACTCGCCGGCCTGCACGCAGCGCACGTTGCTGAGGTAGAGCTGGCGGTTGGGAATGAGCTTGAAGAAGGCGTTGGTGCCGGTGGACTCGAAGTCGCAGGCGGCGATCGGGAACTGGTCGGTGAATCCGTCCCCGTTCGCGGATGCCGCGGCGAGCGGCGCGGCCGCGGCGAGCAGCAGGACGAGTGGTCGATGGAAGGCTGACATAAGACGCTCCTTTGCCGGGATATCTGGCACTTGCGTCACATTGGATGCGCGGCGCGCGATAATCCTTCGCGCCGCGAAGGATTCCGGCCACTGGGGCGTCCAATCCGACAATGGCTGACCTCGTGCACGTCGACCGGGCCGTGGCTCGCCGGATACTGGGCGGGGACCAGGCCGCCTTCCAGGACCTGTTCGACCGCTTCTTCCCGCGGCTCTACCGCTTCGCGCTCGCGCGCCTGGGCGGCGACGCGGAGACCGCGCGCGACGTGGTGCAGCAGACTTTCTGCAACGCGATCGAGCGGCTCGACGGCTACCGCGGCGAGGCCGCGCTCTACACCTGGTTCTGCCAGATCTGCCGCAACGTGGTCGCGGACCATTTCCGCCGGCGCGGCCTCGGGGCCACGCGCATGGTGCTGCTCGAGGACCAGCCGAACGTGCGCGCGATCCTCGACTCGCTGACCGCGCCGGTCGGCGACCAGCCCGAGACCGGCGCCTGGCAGGCCCAGGTGCACCGCTTCGTCGAAGCGACGCTCGACGCGCTGCCGGGCCACTATGCCGAGGTGCTCGAATGGAAGTACCTCGACGGGCTGTCGGTGCGCGAGATCTCCGCGCGCCTCGGCCTCGGCGACAAGGCGGCGGAATCGCTGCTGACCCGCGCGCGCGACGCATTCCGCGAGTCGATCGTCGAGCTCGCCGGCGCGGCGGAGGACCTTGCCGCGCCGATCGGCCCACAACCGGGATGAACCGACAATGGAAAAGCCGCAGGACCTGGTCGAATCGCTGATCCGCGCCGCAGGCCGGCGCGCCGAGCCGCCGGAGGACGCCTATCGCCAGGTGCTGGCGGCGGCGACGGCGGCGCTGCATGAGAAGACAGCGCGGCGCAAGGAACGCCTGTGGGTGCTGTGGTCGGGCGCCGCAGCCGTGCTCGCGCTTGCCGTCGCGCTGATGTTCCAGTGGACACCGCCGGGCGCGCAGCGCGAGGAGCTCGCGCGGATCGAGCGCGCGATCGGCGGCGTGGAGCGCGCGACCGGCGACGTCTGGCAGCCGGTCGGCGAGTCCGTGGCGCCGCTGACCCGCGGCATGAAGCTGCGCACGCTCGCCGGCGGCCGCACAGGGCTCCTGCTCGCGGGCGGCGCATCGCTGCGCCTCGCGGCGGAGACCGAGATCATGCTCGACGAGCCCGGCCGCCTGTACCTGCGCAAGGGCACGATCTACCTGGACCACCGCGGGAGCGTCGGCACCGGTTACCGCATCGAGACGCCCGCGGGCATCGCGCGCGATGTCGGAACGCAGTTCGAGCTGAACGTGTCCGGCGGGGCGCTGCGGCTGCGGGTGCGCGAGGGCCGGGTCGAGATCGAGCGCGCCGGGCAGATGCTGTCGGGCTCGGCGGGCGAGCAGCTCGAGATCGACGTGCTGGGCGGCGTGACGCGCTCGCCGATCGACGCCGCGGATCCGGCCTGGCAGTGGGCGGAGTCCATCGCGCCGGCGCCGGACATCGACGGCAAGCCTGCCGCCGAACTGATCGCCTGGGTCGCGCGCGAGACGGGACACCGGCTGCGCTACGAGTCGCCTGCGATCGCGCAGCGCGCGGCGGCCGTGATCCTGCACGGCAACATCCGGCACCTGCCGCCGCTCTCGGCGCTCGATGCCATGCTCGCGACGACCGATCTCGATTATGTGATCGCCGGCGATACCATGGAGATTCGCGCGAGAGCACAATCCGGGCCGTGAACAGGTTGCCGTGGCTGCTGGCCTGCCTCGCGGGAGCCGCCGAGGCCGCCGCGTACCGGGGCATGCCGCTCGAGCGTGCACTCGAGGAGCTGCGCGCGGCCGGGCTCGAGTTGCTCTACAGCAGCGACCTGGTCAAGCCCTGGCTGCGCGTCACCGTCGAGCCGCAGGCCACCGAGCCGCGCGCCCGCCTCGAGGAAATCCTCGCGCCCCACGGCATCCGCGTCACCGAGGGCCCGGCCGGGACCCTCATCCTGGTCCGGGACGCGTCACGGGCGCCGCGGGCGGCGGCCCCCGGCGCGGCGCACCGCCCGGTACCGGCGCCGCTCGAGGCGGTGGTCGTGAGCGCGAGCCATTACCGGTTCGGCGACGAGCCGGCATTCTCGTCGACGCAGCTCTCGAACGCGCAACTGGAGGCGCTGCCGGAGATCGGGGAGGACCCGGTGCGCGCGGTCGCGCGGCTGCCGGGCGTCGCGCGCCAGGATTTTTCGAGCCGCGTACACCTGCGCGGCGGCGCGGACAACGAGACGCTGTTCCGGTTCGACGACCTGCGCCTCTACAACCCGTATCACCTGAAGGATTTCTTCGGCGTCTTCAGCAGCATCGATCCGGGCATCGTCAGCGACATCCGCGTCTATACCGGCGGCTTCCCCGTCAACTTCGGCGACCGCAGCAGCGGCGTCGTGGACATCGCGCCGCGGCTGCCGGGCACGCGGCCGCAGGGACAGGCGGTGCTGTCGCTGTTCACGGCCGGCGTGGCGCTCGACGGCGGATTCGCCGGCGGCGCTGGCGACTGGGCGGTCGCCGCGCGGCGCGGCAACATGGACGTCTTCTTCGACGCCGCGGATTCGACGCTCGGCGAACCGGACTATCACGACCTGTATGCGCATGCCGGCCGGCGGCTCAACGACTGGCTGGCGGTGAGCGCCAACGCGCTGGTGTTCGACGACCGCATCCTCGCCTTCGACAGCGACCAGGAGGAGGAAGCGCGCGCGGAGTACCGCGACGCGTACGGGTGGCTGCGCTTCGACCTCGGCGAGCCGGACGGCCGCGGCGGCCGCGTGCTGGCGTCGCGCACCGAGCTCGAGAGCGAGCGCAGCGGCAGCGCCGTGCTGCCGGGCGTCGCCAGCGGGGCCCTGTCCGACGAGCGCCATTTCACGATCCACTCGCTGCAGGCCGACGGCTGGTGGCGGATCGGCTCGAAGTCGCTGCTGCAGGCCGGCGCGGAGTGGCGGCAGCAGAGTGGCCGGTACGAGTACTCCGACGCGGTGGACTTCGAGCTGCTGTTCCTGACGCCGGGCGCGCCCACCGAGGAGTCGCGCGCGCGATCCATCAGCCTGCGGCCGTCGGGCCAGCAGTCGGGCGCGTACCTGAACTGGCGATTCGAGCCGGGCCGCGCATTGGCGGCCGACATCGGCGTGCGCTGGGACACGCAGTCGCTGGCGGCAGGCGACGGATCGCAGTGGAGCCCGCGCGCCGTGCTGCTGTGGCGGCCGCGGGACGACACGCGCCTGCGGTTCGGGTGGGGACGCTACTTCCAGGCCCAGGGCATCAACGAGCTGCAGGTGCCCGACGGCGAAACCGCCTGGCAGCGCGCGCAGCGCGCCACGCATCACGTCGCCAGCGTCGAGCACGACCTGACGCCCGCGCTCACGTTGCGGGCCGAGGCCTACCGCAAGGATTACGACCGGCCGCTGGCGCGGCACGAGAACCTGCTGAACACGCTGGTCGTGCTGCCGGAGCTCAAGCCGGACCGCATCGCGGTGGCGCCGGATGCCGCGCTCGCCGAGGGCGTCGAGCTGTCCCTGAACTACGAAGCGGGAAGCCTGGCCGGCTGGCTGAGCTACACGCATTCGCGCGTGCGCGACCGGGTCGACGGCGAATGGCTGAATCGCAGCTGGGACCAGCGCGACTACGCGAGTGCGGGCCTGCACTGGCGCGGCGACCGCTGGGAAGCCTCGCTCGCCGCCACCTGGCACCGGGGCTGGCCGACCACCGAGGTGGAGCTGCTGACGCTGGAGCCGTTCCCGCTGGCGTCGGTGCAGACGCGCAACGCGACGCGCATCGGCGACTACACGCGCGTGGACCTGCGGCTCGCCCGCCGATTCGTGCTCGAATCGGCGGGCGAGATCACGGCGTTCGTCGAGGTGAACAACCTCCTCAAGCGCAACAACGACTGTTGCGTCGAGTACCAGATCGAGGACGAGGAGGAAGTGCCCTTCCTCGACGTCGAGGCGCGCGGCTCGCTGCCGCTGATCCCGTCCCTCGGGATCGTCTGGAAGTTCTGATCAGCCGGCGGGTGCGGCGGCTTCCTCGGCGGCAGGCTCGGCGGCCGGGGCGGGCGGCGGCGTATCCGAGTTCCACGCATCGCGGATCAGCGACCACTTGCCGTCCTTCTTTCTCAGCACCGAGAGGAACTTCCCGCTGTCGATCTGCGCACCGCTCGCGTCGGTGACGGTGAAGGTGCCGGTCTGCCAGGCGACGTCGCCGGACATTTCGACCGTGCTTTCGGGCGAGATATTGAGGCTGACGCCAGCGGCCTTGCTTCCCGCGACGTCGGTCTCGATGAGCGTGCGGATGGCATCGCGCCCCGATGCCGTGGCGTAGCCCGGCGCCAGCACGACCGCGTCGTCCGCATACAGCGCGACGACCGCGCCGGCGTCACCCGCCGCGTAGTTGTCGTTCCATGCCTTGTTGACCGCCTTGATGGCGTCCATTTCCGCCGCGGCGTCCACGGTCGCCTTCTGGCAACCGGCGAGCGCGAGCAGTCCTGCCGCAATGATTGCAGCTGACTTCAGGATCTTCACGTTTTGCCCCCTTGGAATCGTTCTGCTTGACCGCCGGCCCCGGCGGATCGGGTAGCATCCTACTCCTTTCGCGGGGGGCGTTCATGCGCGACCTGACCCAGGGCCCGATTCCCGGCCACCTGCTGACGATGGCGGCGCCGATCGCCGCCGGCATGCTGGCGCAGACCCTCTACCTGCTGATCGATCTCTATTTCGTCGCGCAGCTCGGCGACGCCGCGCTCGCGGGCGTCGGCGCCGCGGGCATCGCGATGTTCGTCGTCATGGCCTTCACGCAGGCGCTCGGCGTCGGCGCCATGGCGCTGATCGCGCAGGCGGTCGGGCGCAAGGATCCGGAGGACGCCAACCTCGTCTTCAACCAGGGCATGGCGCTCGGCGTGATCTGCGGGATCGCGACGCTGGCGCTCGGCTATGCGACCACGCGCTGGTACATGGGCATGGTGGGTGCCGACGCGGCGACCATGGCGGCGGGCGCCACCTACCTGCACTGGTTCCTGCCCGGCCTCGCGCTGCAGTACGTCAACATGGTGATGATGTCGGGACTGCGCGGCACCGGCGTCGTGCAGCCGACCATGGTCGTGCAGATCGCGACCGTGCTGCTGAATGCAATCCTCGCGCCGGTGCTGATCGCCGGTATCGGCACCGGCAAGCCCATGGGCGTCGCGGGCGCCGGGCTGGCCTCCACGATCGCGATCGCCGCCGGCACGCTCATGCTCTCGGGCTACTTCCTCAAGCTCGAGAAGTACGTGCACTTCCGCTCCGCGCTGTGGAAGCCGCGGGGCGAGGTCTGGACGCGCATGATCAACGTCGGCGCGCCGGCGGGCGGCGAGTTCGCGCTGATGTTCCTGTTCATGGTCGTGATCTACTGGGTGATCCGCGACTTCGGCGCGGCCGCGCAGGCGGGCTTCGGGGTCGGCAGCCGGCTCATGCAGGCGATCTTCCTGCCGGCGATGGCGATCGCCTTCGCGACCGGGCCGATCGCCGGGCAGAACTACGGCGCGAAGCAGAACGCGCGCGTGCGCGAGACCATGCGTTCGTCCGCGACGATGAGCGTCGGCGTGATGATCGTGATCACGCTGCTGTGCCAGTGGCGGCCGGAGTGGCTGGTGCGCGGGTTCACGACGGAGCC
>DATBMQ010000070.1:0-5457 GCA_036554765.1 Steroidobacteraceae bacterium
GTTCTCGACGCGCCCGGCGTCCGAGAAGTCGAGGTCCTTGTTGAGGCCGTGGCGGATGTTGTCGCCGTCCAGCAGGTAGGAGTGATGGCCGCGCAGGTAGAGCGCCTGCTCGACCGCGTTGGCGATGGTGGACTTGCCGGCACCCGACAGGCCGGTGAACCAGAGGATGCAGGGCTGCTGCGCCTTCTGGTTCGCGCGCTGCTGGTGGCGCACGCGCGTCGGCTGCCAGAACACCGACACGTCGTGTTGCGCGCCCTGCGGCGCGGCGCTGCGCAGGATCATGCCGGCGCCCGCGGTCGCGTGGCTCAGGCGATCGACGACGATGAACGCGCCGGTGCTGCGGCTGGTCGCGTAGGTGTCGAAAGCCGCCTGCTCGGCGAGCACGATGCGGCACAGGCCGATTTCGTTGAGCTTCAGCTCCGCCGCCGCATGCTCGGACAGGTCGTTCACGTCCACGCGGTGGTGGATGCTCTCGACGGTGCCCCGAAAGTACCGGTGCGACAGCTTGAATTCGTACTGCTTGCCCGGCAGCAGCGGCGAGTCGTTCATCCAGACGAGGTGCGCATCGAAGATGCGCCCGACCGAGGGGGCGCGATCCGGGTGCACCAGCACGTCGCCGCGGCTGACGTCGATCTCGTCCTCGAGCGTGACCGTCACGTCGAGGCCGGCGCCGGCCTCGCGCGGATTGCCGTCGAAGCGCACGATTTCCCGCACCCGCGACAGCCGACGCGAGGGCACCGCCATGATCGGGTCGCCGACCGCGACCCGGCCCGCGGCCACCGTGCCGGCGTAGCCGCGGAACGACGCATCGGGGCGGTTCACGGACTGCACCGGCAGCCGCAGGTCGGCCAGTGCCTGGCCGTGGCTGACGTCCACCGCGTCCAGCCATTCGATGATGGTCGGGCCGGTGTACCAGGGCATGCCGCCGCCGCGCGCGACCACGTTGTCGCCCTTGAGCGCCGACACCGGCACGATCTTCGCCTCCGCCGCGCGGATGCCCGGGATCGTGAGGCAGTCGTCGCCGATGCGGCGGAACACCGCTTCGTCGTAGCCCACGAGGTCCATCTTGTTGACCGCGACCACGACGTGGCGGATGCCGAGCAGCGAGACGATGTACGCGTGCCGGCGCGTCTGCACCTGCACGCCGCGGCTCGCATCCACCAGGATGACCGCGAGGTCCGCGGTCGAGGCGCCGGTCGCCATGTTGCGCGTGTACTGCTCGTGTCCCGGGCAGTCGGCGATGATGTACTTGCGCTTCTCCGTGTCGAAATAGCGGTAGGCGACGTCGATGGTGATGCCCTGCTCGCGCTCGGCCTGCAGCCCGTCCACCAGCAGCGCCAGGTCCGCCTCGTTGCCGGTCGTGCCCCACTTGCGGCTGTCGGAAGTCACCGCCGCGAGCTGGTCCTCCAGGATCTGCTGCGTGTCGTGCAGCAACCGCCCGATCAGCGTGCTCTTGCCGTCGTCCACGCTGCCGCAGGTGATGAAGCGCAGCAGTTCCTTCGCCTCGTGGCGGCGCAGGAATTCCGCAAGCTTCGGCGCGGCCATCAGAAGTAGCCCTCGCGCTTGCGCATTTCCATGGCGGCCGCCTGGTCGAAGTCGATGGCGCGGCTCTGGCGCTCGGAAGTCCGCGTGACGAGCATTTCCTCGATGACCGCGGTGAGGTCGGACGCCTGCGAACGCACCGCGCCCGACAGCGGGTAGCAGCCGAGGCTCCGGAACCGCACCATTTCCATGCGCGGCTGCTCGCCTTCCCGCAGCGGCAGCCGCGCGTCGTCCACCATGATCAGCAGCCCGTCCCGCTCCACCACCGGCCGCGGCCTGGCGAAGTACAGCGGCACGACCGGGATGCGCTCGACGTGGATGTAGAGCCACACGTCCAGCTCGGTCCAGTTCGAGAGCGGGAACACGCGGATGCTCTCGCCCTGGTGGATGCGGCCGTTGAAGACGTTCCACAGCTCCGGGCGCTGGTTCTTCGGGTCCCAGCGGTGCTGCGCATCGCGGAAGCTGAATACGCGCTCCTTGGCGCGCGACTTCTCCTCGTCACGGCGCGCGCCGCCGAAGGCGGCGTCGAACTTGTGCTTCGACAGCGCGGCCTTCAGCGCCTCGGTCTTCATGATGTCGGTGTACTTGGCGCCGTGCGTGAACGGCGTGACGCCCGCGCGCAGGCCCTCCTCGTTGACGTGCACGATCAGCTCGAAGCCGAGTTCGCGCGCCATGCGGTCGCGGAACTCGATCATCTCGCGGAACTTCCAGGTGGTGTCGATGTGCATCAGCGGGAACGGCAGCTTGCCCGGGTGGAAGGCCTTGCGCGCCAGGTGCAGCAGCACCGAGCTGTCCTTGCCGATCGAATAGAGCATGACCGGGTTGTCGAACTCGGCGGCCACCTCGCGGATGATGTAGATGCCCTCGGCCTCGAGCCGCCGCAGCTGCGTCATGCGATCGGGCCGCGCGCTCAAAACGGCCACACCCGGGGGACGATCAGGAGCGTGATGACCCCGCAGACCAGGTTCAGCGGCAGCCCGAAGCGCACGTAATCCATGAAGCGGTAGCCGCCCGGGCCGTACACCATCAGGTTGGTCTGGTAGCCCATCGGCGTGATGAACCCGCAGGACGCGCCCACCATCACTGCGATCACGAATGGCATGTAGGACACGCCCGCCGCGTCGGCGATCGCGATGGCGATCGGGAACATCAGGACGCCCGCGGCGTTGTTGGTGATCAGCTCCGTGACGACGACCGTCACGAAGTACAGCGCGGCCAGCGCAACCAGGGGATGGCCCGCCGCGAGCGCCAGCAGCGCGTCGCCGACCAGGCCCGCGGCCCCCGACTCGATCAGCGCGACGCCGAGCGCGAACGAGGCCGCGACGCCCGCCACGATGTGGTACTCGATGCTGCGGGTCGCGATCTGCATCGTCAGGCAGCCGGTCGCGACCATGAGGCCGGCGGCGATGAACGAGGCCTCGAACAGAGGCACCCATTCGAGCGTCGCGACGACGATCATCAGGATCAGGATCGCGAGCGCCAGCGGCGCGCGGCGGAAGTCCGGGGGCGCCGAGTCCACGAGGGCGCTCACCAGCAGGAAATCCCGGCTGTACTTGTGCTTGTCGGCGAAGGTCGAGCCGGCCTCGACCAGCAGCGTGTCGCCGGGCCGGAACACGATGTCGCCGACCTTGCCCGGGATGCGCCCGCCCTCGCGCGAGATCGAGAGGATGGCCGCGCCATAGAGGTCGCGGAAGCCGCTCTCGCGCACCGTGCGGTTGATCAGCGGCGAGGTCGCCGACAGCACGATCTCGACCAGCTGGCGCTGGGCGTGCTTGAGGTCCAGCTTGAAGTCCTGGCCGTCGGCGATCGAGAGCCCCGGCAGGCGCCGCAGGTCCTTGATCGCATCCACCACGCCGACGCAGGTGAGACGGTCCCCGGCACGCAGCTTCAATTCCGGGCCCACCGAGGTCAGCAGCGTGTCGCCGCGCTGGATCTCGAGCACGTATGCGCTCTTGAGATTGCGCAGCCCGACCTCGGTGATGGTCTTGCCGACCAGCGGCCCGCTCTTGATGAGCACTTCAAACGCATATTCGCGCGCGTTCTCGAGCTGCTCCATCGGTCCCTGCCGGTCCGGCAGCAGCCGGCGCGAGAATGCGAACACGTAGATGAATCCCGCGATGGTCAGCGGCAGGCCGACCCAGATGAGGTCGAACAGCCCGATATGCGCGTCCGGCCGCTGCTGGATCAGCAGCCCGTAGACCGCGAGGTTGGTGCTGGTGCCGATCAGCGTGCACATGCCGGCCAGCACCACCACGTTGTTGAGCGGCAGCAGCAGGCGCGAGATCGGCAGGCCGTAGCGCGCGGCCCATTCCTGCGCGATCGGGATGAACATGGCCACGACCGGCGTGTTGTTGATGACCGTGGACAGCAGGCTGCCTGCGCCCAGCAGCTTGGCCTGCGCCGACAGCAGGCTCTTCGGCCGCCCGAACACCATCTGCGAGAACCAGCTCATGGCCCCGGTTTCGCGCAGGCCGGCGATGACGACATACAGCGCCGCGATCGTCATCACCCCCGGGCTGGAGAAGCCCGACAGCGCCTGCGAGGGGGAAACGATGCCCGCGATGGACAGCACGATCATCGCACCCAGCAGCACCACCTCGGTCGGGGCCGGGGTGGTCGCCAGCATGGCGAGCACCGTCACGACGATCGCGAGGGTGAACCAGATCTCCCAGGCCATGGCGGGGTGCGCACTCCCTGGCCCGCGTGCGGCGGGCATGGCGCATTCTGCCGGAAAAGGGGCGTAGAAACAGCTACTTGGCAGCCTCCTCTGCCGGACTTCAGGGCCGGTTGCTGGACCGGCTTACAGAGTTTAAGCTAGCTGCATCTAGCTTATCCGGGAGAACCGGGTGAAAACAATCGGCGCATTCGAGGCGAAAAACCGCCTGAGTGAACTGCTCGAAGCCGCAGAGAATGGCGAGGAAGTCATGATTACGAAGCACGGACGCCCGGTGGCGAAGCTGGTTCCGGTCGAGAAGTTTGACCGGGCCAGGGCCCTCGAGGCGGCCGAGTGGCTCATCCGCACGCGCAAGCAACGCAGCCTGGGCGGACTCAAGATCAGGGACTTGATCAATGAAGGACGCAAGTACTGATGGTTGTGCTTGATGCGTCCTTTGTCATTGCCTGGGCGTACAAGGAGGCGCCGCATTCCCTCGACGCCCAGATCCGGCGTGTTGCGAAGGACCTTGCCTGCGTACCCGCACACTGGAGCCTGGAGATTGCCAACGCCATGCTGAACAGCGTCCGGGCTGGCAGGATTGACTGGCGCCAGCGCGACGAACTCTTGAATGCGATCAAGCTGCTCCCAATCGAGGCGGACACCGAGACCTGGCTGCGCGGCTGGGATGATATTCCGGCGCTTGCACGGGAGCATCGCCTGACGGCGTACGATGCTGCGTATCTCGAGCTTGCAGTGCGGCGGCAGGCACCGTTGGCAACGCTCGACCACGACCTCGCCCGCGCCGCGCGCGCGGCGGGCGTGACGCTATTCGAGTAGGAACCCGCAGCTAGCGGCTGCCGAACTGGATGCGCAGCCCGACGACCGCGCGGACCTCGTTCTCCGATTCGCCCGCGGCCACGGCTTGGCTCGCGGTGTCCTGCACCAGGTCGAACCATTCCACGCCGAGGTACGGCGCGACGTGGTCATTGATGCGGTAGTGCAGGCGGGCGCCCGCCGACCACATCCACGGCCCGATGCCTTCCGCGTAGCGCACGTGGTCCTCGCTCCAGACCTCGTGCTCCGCACGCAGCACGAACGTGAACCGATCGGTCAGGTCCCAGCCGCGCTCGAGCTGCACGCGCACACCGGAATGGACGTCTTCGCCGCTGCGGCTGCCGTCGCCCAGGTAGCCGGTGCCCTCGAAGCGGATGTCATACGGCAGCCGGCCTTGGAATCCGAGTGCGCCGTAGGTCCGGGAC
>DATBMQ010000153.1:0-2319 GCA_036554765.1 Steroidobacteraceae bacterium
GCTGCAGGCCACCGCGCCCGACTGGCAGGAATCCGCGCTCGCGTTCCACAACTGGTGGCACCTGGCGCTGCATTACATGGATCTCGGCGAAGGCCAGGCCGCAATCGAGCTCTACGACCGGGTGATCCACCCGAAGCCCACCGCGGTCGCGCTCGAGTTGATCGACGCCTCGCAGTTCCTGTGGCGTATGACGCTGCGCGGCATCGACACCGGCAGCCGCTGGGCGGAGCTGGCGGACTGCTGGGCCGGCCCGGCCGAGGGCGGGTTCTACGTCTTCAACGACCTGCACGCGCTCATGTCCTACGCCTCGGCGGGCCGCAAGGACCAGGTGCAGCGCATGCTCGCGACTCTCGAGCAGCGCGCCGGCGACGCAGACCTGAATGGCCGCCTCACGCGCGACATCGGGCTGCCGCTCGCCCGGGCGATCATCGCGATGGTGGAGCACCAGGCGGCCAGGGCCGCCGCGCTCCTGCTGCCGATCCGCAGCCGCACCCACGTCATCGGCGGCAGCCACGCGCAACGCGACATCTTCCAGGTCACCTGCATCGAGGCCGCGCTGCGCGCGGGGCAGGGCAAGCTCGCCCGCGCGCTCGCCTCAGAGCGCACCGAGGCGAAGCCCGCGAGCCCGTCGAACTGGCAGTTCACGGCACGCGCGCTGGAGCTGCAGGGCGACGCACCGGCAGCCGCCGCGGCGCGCGAGCACGCAGAGCTGCGCCGCCGCGCGCAGCTGCGCCGCGCCGCGGCCTGATGGGTGCCGGGTCATACATGTCGAACTTGTTCATGTTGGTCTACAGCAAAGGAGAGGGATGATGTTTTCGAAGGTTGTTTATCGGGGCCTGCCGGTGTCGCTGCTGCTGGTTTCAGCGGCCGTCATGCAGGGATTTGCGGTTCACGCGTTCGCCCAGGAAGCGATCCAGGCAGAAGTGATCACGGGCGTCGAGCCGGAGCGGCAGGACTGCCGTCCCGTCGAGCGCCTCGGCGGCAAGGTGAAGATCCGCAAGGCGGAATGCCGCAGCCAGCCGTGACATAAAGGAGGCAGCCTCCTTTTCGGCAGTGCCAAAAAGGAGGCTGACACCTTTTCGGAGCGCCATGTCGCCCGAACTGTGACCCGGGCCCGGCCGGCGCTCCCGGCTTCGTGAAATCATCCGCAGCAAGGAGAAAAAGATGAACACGAAGCTCGTTTACCGCGGACTGCCTACCGCGATTCTGCTCGCCGCCGCGGCGATCGTGCAGGTCCTGGCGTTCAGCGCCTTCGCCTGAACGCAACCGCTGGCGCTCAATTGGGGACGTTTCCCAATTGGCGCCGGCCAATCGGGAAACGTCCCCAATCAGACTCGTAGCGGCAGTTCGCGCAACCGCTTTCCGGTGAGCGCGAACAGCGCGTTGGCGACCGCCGGTGCAATCGGCGGAACGCCCGGCTCGCCGACGCCGCCCGGCCGCTCGCTGCTCGGCACGATGTGGACTTCGACCTGCGGCATCTCGTCGAGCCGCAGCACACGGTAGTCATGGAAGTTCGACTGCTGCGGCCTGCCCTCGCGCAGGTCGATGCGGCCGTACAGCGCGGCGCCGAGACCGAACGCGATGCCGGACTCCATCTGCGCGACGACACCGGCGGGATTGACCGCGACGCCGCAGTCGATGGCGCAGACGACGCGGTGCACGCGCACGCTGCCATCCTCGACCGACACTTCCGCCACCTGCGCCACCCAGCTGCCGAACGACTCGTGCACCGCCACGCCGCGCACGCGGCCCGCCGGCAGCTGCGTGCCCCAGCCGGCGCGCTCCGCGGCCAGGTTCAGCACGCCCAGGTGCCGCGGGTGACGCGCGAGCAGCTCGCGGCGGTAATCGACCGGGTCGCGGCCCGCCGCGGCGGCCAGCTCGTCGATCATCGACTCCATGGCGAAGGCCGTATGCGTGTGACCGACCGACCGCCACCACAGCACCGGTACGCCGGCGCGGGGTGAATGCAGGTCCACCAGGTGATCGGCGAGGTCCTTG
The DNA here is from genome assembly GCA_036554765.1 of Steroidobacteraceae bacterium. Classification (GTDB taxonomy): domain Bacteria; phylum Pseudomonadota; class Gammaproteobacteria; order Steroidobacterales; family Steroidobacteraceae; genus SCUD01. The sequence continues at coordinate 1,999 of DATBMQ010000153.1, forward strand.
ACGTACGGCGAGTCGGAAACGCCCTCGACCGAGGCGCTGTCCACGCCGTTCTGGATCATGCCCTCGAACGGCGTGCCGGCCAGGATGGACTGGCCGATGATCGTGTGCGCCCAGGCCCCGGGCCTGCCGTCCGCGCCGACACCGACGCGCAAGCGGTGCAGGAACGCCGGCCGGTAATAACCACCCTGCGTGTCATCCTCGCGCGTCCACACGGTCTTGACCGGCTTGCCCGCGGCCTTCGCCACGTGCACTGCCTCGACGATGAAGTCGGAGTCCGGCGTCGCGCGCCGGCCGAAGCCGCCGCCGAGGAACATGGTGTGG
>DATBMQ010000141.1:0-12141 GCA_036554765.1 Steroidobacteraceae bacterium
GATCGCATGGCAGCCGCCGCGCAGTGCGTCGGCGCGCGTCTCGCGTACCAGCCGGCGCTCAGCGACGGCGAGCCGGTGACGGGACGGGTCGTGCTCACGGTCGAGTTCCCGACCCTGCCGGAGGTTCGCGGCGAGCTGCAGCGCGTGGTCGATTACTGCCACGCGCCGTGGACCGACGCGGACGTGCGTCTCGGCACGACGGTGCGCAATGCGGCGGGTTTCCCGGTCCGGAACCGGCGCACGGACGAGATGGACGCGCGCGTTGCCTCGGCGCGTTCCAATGCGCTCGAGGGCAGCGTCAACCTGGTCGCGCGGGTCGGCAAGGACGGCAAGATCAAGGATTACCAGTTGCCCGGCGGCACGCTGGAATGGATGCAGGACGCGGTGAAATGCGTGGCCGACCGGCTCGAGTTCTACCCGGCCCGCCTGCGGACCGCACTGCTCGAATCCTGGACGCTGGTGCCGCTGTCCTTCGGGCTGTCGGACGTCCAGCACCTGGAGGCGGAAATCGAGCCTCCGAGACCGCGCTCGGACGAGGCGTCGATACTCGCGGCCTACCGCAAGTGCTATCCCGCGGGCCAGACCGCGATGGTCACGATCCACTACCGCATCACGGTCGCGAAAACCGGGCGCGTGCGCAAGGCGGAACTGCTGGAGCCGAGCGGCAACGCCGCGCTCGACGCGGCGGGCGCCTGCATCCTGAGGAGCCTGGTGTTCTTCCCGGCACGCCGCGGCGTGCGCGACGTGGAATCCACGCTGAACTGGCCGATCCTGGTGCGGCCGCCGGACTAGGCCTTCGCCTCGGGAAACTCCGCATCCAGGATGCGGACCAGCTCCTCGTCCACGCGGTCGCGGAACATCGCGAGCAGGAATCCGAGCGTCGCCTCGACCACGATCTCGTCCTTGCCGACCGTCACGGTGCCGCTGACGTTCGGGTGCTCGATCGAGAGCACGTCGCCGTCCCAGCGGCATTCCGCATCGAACTTCCTGCCGAGCGCGTCGGCCATGCGGTTGACGCGCGTGCGCGCGGCCCTGGGCGTCAGGTCGTGCTCGCGGCGCAGGTGGATGCGGCTCATGGAAAAAGTATAGCCAAGCTCAGCGCCGCGCGATCGCGCGCCAGCCGATGTCGCGGCGGAACTGCATGCCGCGCCAGCACAGCCGGTCCACCAGCGCGTAGGCCGCGCGCTGGGCTTCGGCGACGCCGCTGCCCAGCCCGACTGCGCACAGCACGCGGCCGCCCGCGGTCACGACCTGCCCGCCGTCCTGCCGCGTGCCTGCGTGGAAGACCTTGCCGGGAAGCGCCGCGGCGTCCGCGAGGCCCGCGATGCGGTCGCCGAGCCGCGGGCTTTCCGGATATCCCTCGGCGGCCAGCACCACGCCGAGCGCGACGCGCGGGTCCCAGTCGGCGCGGACCTGGTCCAGGCGTCCCGCGAGCGCCGCCTCGCAGAGCTCCGCAAGGTCGCTCGAGAGGCGCGCGAGGATGGGCTGCGTCTCAGGGTCGCCGAAGCGGCAGTTGAATTCGAGCACGTTCGGTGTGCCGTCCGCCGCGATCATCAGTCCCGCATACAGGAAGCCCGTGTACGGCATGCCCTCGGCCGCGAGGCCGGTGAGCGTCGGCTCGATGACCTCGCCCATGATCCGCGCGTGCAACGCGGGCGTGACCACGGGCGCCGGGGAATAGGCGCCCATGCCTCCCGTATTGGGGCCGCGGTCGCCGTCCCGCAGGCGCTTGTGGTCCTGCGAGGTCGCGAGCGGCAGCACGTGCCGGCCGTCCGCCATCACGATGAAGCTTGCTTCCTCGCCCTCCAGGAACTCCTCGACGACGACGGTGCGGCCGGCGTCGCCGAAGGCGCCTGCGAACATTTGCTCGACCGTGCGGATGGCCTCGTCCGCGGACTGCGCGATGACGACGCCCTTGCCGGCCGCGAGTCCGTCAGCCTTGACGACGATCGGCGGGCGTTGACCGCGGATCGCAGCCGGGTCGAAGTCTCCTGGCGTGAAGGTCGCGTAGCGCGCCGTCGGGATGCGATGCCGTGCGAGGAACTCCTTGGCGAAGCGCTTGCTGCCCTCGAGGCGGGCGGCGGCCTGCTTCGGGCCGAAGCAGGCCAGGCCCGCCGCTGCGAAGGCGTCCACGACGCCCGCGACCAGCGGACCCTCGGGTCCGACGACGGTCAGGGCGGCGGACTCCGTGCGGGCCAGCGCGACGAGCGCCGGAATGTCGGTCGCGGACACCGCGACGTTGCGGCACTTCGGCTCCGCAGCCGTGCCGGCATTGCCGGGCGCCACCAGCACCTCGTTCACGCGCGGCGACTGGGCGAGTTTCCAGGCGAGGGCATGCTCGCGGCCGCCGCCGCCGATCACGAGGACCTTCACGCGGCCTTCAATGGCGGAAATGCCGCATGCCGGTGAAGACCATGGCCATGCCGCGCTCGTCGGCCGCCGCGATCACCTCGGCGTCGCGCACCGAGCCGCCCGGCTGGATCACGGCGCGCGCGCCCCGTTCCGCCGCGGCGTCCAGCCCGTCGCGGAACGGGAAGAAGGCGTCGGACGCCATCACGCAACCGGCGACGGAGAGGCCGGCGTCGGCCGCCTTGATGGCGGCGATCCGTGTCGAGACGACGCGGCTGGTCTGGCCGGCGCCGATGCCGACCGTGCGGCCGCGCCTCGCGAACACGATGGCGTTCGACTTCACGTACTTGCACACGCGCCAGGCGAACAGCAGGTCGTCGAGTTCCTGCGCATCCGGCGCGCGCCTCGTCACGACCTTGAGCGCCGCGGCATCCACCGTGCCGTCATCGCGTGTCTGCGCCAGCAGGCCGCCGGCGACCGACCGGTACTCGATGCCCGGCGGGAAGGGGCCCGCCAGCGCGCCGGTCCGGAGCAGGCGCACGTTCTGCTTCGCGGAGAAGAGGCCGAGCGCCTCCGGCGCATAGTCCGGGGCCACGACCACCTCGACGAACTGGCGCTCCAGGATCGCGGCGGCGGCTGCGGCATCGACGTCGCAGTTGAATGCGATGATGCCGCCGAAGGCTGAGGTCGGGTCGGGCTCATAGGCGCCGAGATAGGCGTCCCTCGGCGACCGCGCGAGTGCCACGCCGCAGGGATTGGCGTGCTTCACGATCACGCAGGCGGTGCCGGCAAACTGGCGCACGCATTCGAGCGCCGTGTCGGCATCCGCGATGTTGTTGTACGAGAGTTCCTTTCCCTGCAATTGCACGGCGCCGGCGATCGACGGTGCGCCGGACTGCGGGTCCACGTAGAACGCCGCCTGCTGGTGCGGGTTCTCCCCGTAACGCAGGTCCTGTCGCTTGCGCAGGCCGGTCACGAACGACTCAGGCCACCCGTGCGGCGCCGACTGCTCGCGCAGCCAGCCCGCGACCGCAGCGTCGTAGAGTGCCGTGTGCGCGAAGGTCTTCGCCGCGAGGCGCCGGCGCGTCGCCGCCGAGGTCCCGCCGCCGCCGAGCTCCGCGAGCACCGGCGCGTAATCGGCCGGGTCCACGACCACCGTCACGCGCTCGTGGTTCTTGGCGGCGGCGCGCAGCATCGCCGGGCCGCCGACGTCGATGTTCTCGACGCCGTCCTCGTAGCGGCAGCCGGGGCGCGCGACGGTCGCGGCGAACGGATAGAGGTTCACGGCGACCAGTTCGATCGGGCGGATGCCGTGCTCGCGCATGACGGCCTCGTCCATGGGCACGCGGCCCAGCAGCGCGCCGTGGATCCTCGGGTGCAGCGTCTTGACGCGCCCGTCCATGATCTCGGGAAAGCCGGTCTCGGCCGATACTTCGGTGACGGCGATCCCGGCGGCCGCGAGCGCCCTGGCGGTGCCGCCCGTCGAGAGCAGCTCGAAGCCGAGGGCGGCGAGCCCGTGCGCGAACTCGACGATGCCGGCCTTGTCGGAAACGGAGAGCAGCGCCCGGCGGGCGCGCGGAGCCGTCATCGGCTCAGGCAGACAGCCCGTACTCGCGCAATTTCTTGCGCAGCGTGCCGCGGTTGATGCCCAGGATGTTCGCGGCGCGGCTCTGGTTGCCGTGCGCGTAGTCCATGACGGCCTGGAACAGCGGCTGTTCGACCTCGCGCATGACGAGCTCGTACAGCCGGCCCGGCCGGTGGCCGTTGAGGCTGTCGAAATAGGTGTTGAGGGCCTGCTCGGTGTGGTCGCGCAGCGGTATTTCGCGCGCATGCCCGTTGACCGGGCGGGAATATTGTGGACGGCGCGACGCCAGCGCCCTGTTCTTCGCGGTCATGCCAACTGTTCCCCGCCTGTCGCCCTGACTTCACCGCTCAGGCCGCACAGGCGACCTGCCCTGCGAGGCCCGACAGGAATGCGCTGACGAGCGACAGCTGCTCCATCGCGCTCTCCGTCGTCAGCACACCGGCGGGCAATCGTCCGATCTCGCGATGAAACCGGCAATACCAGCCGAGATGCTTGCGCGCCACGCGGACACCTTGCGACTCGCCGTAGAACGAGTAAAGGGCCTCGAGGTGCGAGCGCATGATATCACGGACCTCGTCGAGTGAAGGCGATGCAACTTCCGTTCCCGCGAGGCCCGCGCGCAGTTCGCGGAAGATCCACGGACGTCCCTGCGCGGCGCGGCCGACCATCACGCCGTCCGCGCCGCTTTGTTCCAGCGCCTTCAATGCCTTGGCGACACAATCGATGTCGCCATTCACGAATACCGGAATCCGCACGGCGCGCTTGACAGCCGCAACGGTCTGGTACTCGGCGTCGCCCGTGAAAAAATCCGCGCGCGTGCGCCCGTGCACGGCGAGCGCGGCCACGCCTTCGCCCTCGGCGATGCGCGCGACCGCAACGGCATTGCGGTTCGACGCGTCCCAGCCGGTGCGCATCTTGAGCGTGACCGGCACGCCCGCGGCCTTCACGACCGCTGCCAGGATCCCGCGCACCAGCGGCTCGTCGCGCATGAGCGCCGAACCCGCCGCGCGGTTGCAGACTTTCTTCGCGGGGCAGCCGAAGTTGATGTCGACGACCTGCGCGCCCATGCCGACGTTGCGGCTGGCGGCATCGGCCATCATCGCGGGGTCGTAGCCCGCGATCTGCACCACGCGCGGTTCCGGTTCGCCGCAATGGTCCATGCGCAGCCGCGACTTGGATGTATTCCAGAGCCGGACGTCGGCCGTCACCATTTCGGAGGCGGCGATGCCGGCGCCCATGCGGCGGCACAGCTGCCGGAACGGGCGGTCGGTCACGCCCGCCATCGGCGCGAGCGCGAGCGGCGCCGCGAGCTCGTAAGTCCCGATCCTCACTGGGCGGCGGTCGTGATCGGGTTGGCGCAGCGCACGCCGCCCTCGACGGGCAGGCAGACGTCCATTTCGAAGCCGACGGCCTCCTGGCCGGGATCCACGATGCGGATCTCGGCATCCGCGCGCTGGCCGGGCCCCAGCAGCTTGGACGGGCTCTCGCCCGGCAGGTAATCCGCGGGCCCGATGTCGCGCATGCCCAGGGTGGCGCCGAAGCGGTCCTGCAGCGCGAGCCGCAGGAGGGGGTAGGGCTGGGCGAAGGAGGCGCGGTTGACGATGCTCGCGCGCAGCAGCAGGCGGCCCTGCTGCGCCGGATCGCTGGCCGCACCCCACTGCCGCAACTCGTAGGCCGAGAGGTCCGTCGGGGTCGTCAACGGCTGCCCGAGAAACCCGTAAACCTGCGCCACCAGCGCACCGATGCCGGGGCGGCGCACCAGCGACTCGCGCTCGCTGTGGACCAGTTGCGCGACGAGGGCCAGCAGCAGCACGGCGGCCGCCGCCACCCAGGGCCAGCGAGGCACCGACGGCGAGGGCGTCTCGGCGCCGAAGTCGGTGGCGAGCGCAGCGCGGGCCGTCGCTTCCTCGGCCAGGCGCTGGCGCATGTCCTCCGGGATCAGGATCCGGGGCGCGGTGTAGGCGCTGGTCGCGGAATCGGCCGGCGCCGCTTCCGGCTCCGCCGCGGATTCCAGCACGACCTCTTCCGCAGCCGGTTCGATCGGCTCGTCCCGCTCGTCGAGCACGAGGATCGGGTACTCGTCGGTGCGCTCGAGGTCGTCTGCCGGGCCGCCCTCCGTGGCGGGATCGGGATTTGCGAGGGTTCCATCCTCGAGGACGAACAGCCGGTCGAGCTCGCCGGCGTCGCCATGGAACTCGAGCGCCGCATCCCCCGCGGCGGCCGGCTCCCCGGATGGCGGTTCCTCGAGTGCCTGGATCTCGTTCGCCGAGGACAGTTCGATGTCCTCGATATTGGGCAATTCCTCGACCGTCATCGAATCCGCCGGGTCCGCCGTGCCGGCCGGTTCCGCGCCGGCCTTGAAGGGCTGCTCGCTCAGGTTCTCGAGCGCGTCGAAGCTGGTCGCACAGACGCCGCAGCGCACCTCGCCCTGCGCCGCACGCAGCACTTCTGCGGTGACGCGAAAGACGGTCGCGCAATTCGGGCACTGCGTATACACGGCTACTCCACGCGCCGGCGGCCGGCGAGCATCGTCCAGCCGTCGCGGCGCGCCGCGGGTGCGATATCAAACCACGGACCATACGCTGCCGCCACTTCCGGCGCCTGCGCATCCAGCAGCCCCGCGAGCACGATTGCGCCGCCCGGCGCGCAATGTCCGGCCAGCGCCGGCGCGAGCGACACGAGCGGTCCGGCCAGGATGTTCGCGAGCACGACGTCGAACGGGCCGCGGATCGCGGTGGGCGCCTCGGCGACGCTGAGCCGGTCCGTGAGCGCATTGCGACGGGCATTGTCGCGCGTCGCGATGAGAGCCTGCGGGTCGGTATCGAATGCCGTCGCCGAGTGCGCTCCCAGCCGGAGCGCCGCGAGGGACAGGATGCCGGAGCCACAGCCGTAATCGAGCACGCGGCGGCCCGCGGGCGCATGGCCATCGAGCCACTCGAGGCACAGGGCCGTCGTCGCATGGGTGCCGGTGCCGAAGGCGAGCCCGGGGTCGAGCTCCAGCACGACCGCATCGGCGACCGGCGCCGGCTGGCCGCCCGGGCAGACCCAGAGCCGCCCGCCGAACCGCATCGGCCGGAAGTCCTTGAGCCACTCGCGCTCCCATGGCCGGTCGGCGACGTGCTCGATCCGGATCGCGTCGTCCGGCAGCCCCAGCACCGCCGTCAGCACGGCGGCGTACAGGCGTGGATCGGCCGCCTGCCCGAACAGCGCCGTCAGGCAGACCTCGGGCCACAGCGGCGTCGCGCCCGGTTCCGGCTCGAGCAGCGGATGGTCGCCGGCGTCGGCCAGCGAGACGGCGATCGCGCCCAGTCCCAGGCAGGCCTGCTCCACGGGGCCCGGGTCCGCGCGGCCGAGGTCGATCACGAGCTGGTGGAACGGCACGCTACTTGAGGCCGAGCCGGCGCTCCAGGTAATGGATGTCGAGCCCGCCCTGGCGGAACGCGGAGTGGCCGAAGATCTCCTGGTGCAGGGGCGCATTGGTCTTGATGCCCTCGACCACCATCTCGGACAGGGCGTTCTTCATGCGCGCCAGCGCGGTGTCCCGGTTCTCGCCCCAGGTAATGAGCTTCGCGATCAGCGAATCGTAGAACGGGGGCACGGCGTAGCCGGAGTAGAGGTGGCTGTCCACGCGGATGCCTGGGCCGCCCGGCGCGTGCCAGAGGCGCACCGGCCCGGGCGAGGGCGCGAAGGTCTTCGGGTCCTCGGCGTTGATGCGGCACTCCATCGCCCAGCCGCGCAGCACGATGTCCTGCTGCTTGAAGGGCAGCGGCTCGCCCGCGGCGACGCGCAGCTGCAGCTTGACGATGTCCACGCCCGTGACGAGCTCGGTGACCGGGTGCTCGACCTGCACGCGGGTATTCATCTCGATGAAGTAGAAGTTGCCGTCCTCGTACAGGAACTCGAGCGTGCCGGCGCTGCGATACCCGACCGCGGCGCAGGCCGCCACCAGCTTCTCGCCCATCTGCTCGCGCTGCTTCGCGGTGATGCCGGGCGCCGGCGACTCCTCGATGATCTTCTGCCGGCGGCGCTGCAGCGAGCAGTCGCGCTCGCCGAGCGACACCACGTTGCCGTAGCCGTCGGCGATCACCTGGAACTCGATGTGCCGGGGCTTCTCGAGGAATTTCTCCATGTAGACCATGTCGTTGCCGAAGGCGGCCTGTGCCTCGGCCTTGGCCACGTTGATGGCGTTCGCGAGCGTCGCGTCGCTGTGCACCACGCGCATGCCGCGGCCGCCACCGCCGCCGGAGGCCTTGATGATCACCGGGTAGCCGATCTCGCGCGCATGGCGGAAGCACTCGTCCATGTCCGCCGGCAGCGGGCCGTCGGAGCCCGGCACGCAGGGCACGCCATGCTCCTTCATGACGCGGATCGCGGAGACCTTGTCGCCCATCAGGCGGATGGTCTCGCTCTTCGGGCCGATGAAGACGAAGCCGCTGTTCTCGACCCGCTCGGCGAAATCGGCGTTCTCGGACAGGAAGCCGTAGCCGGGGTGGATGCCGACCGAGTCGGTGACCTCGGCCGCGCTGATGATGGCCGGCATGTTGAGGTAGCTGTCCCGGGACGGCGCCGGCCCGATGCAGACGGTCTCGTCCGCCAGCAGCACGTGCTTCAGGTTCTGGTCGGCGGTGGAGTGCACCGCGACGGTCTTGATGCCGAGTTCGCGGCAGGCGCGCAGGATGCGAAGCGCGATCTCGCCGCGGTTGGCGATGACGATCTTGTCGAGCATCGGCGGGCCGCGGATCCCTTATTCGATCGCGAACAGCGGCTGGCCGAACTCGACCGGCTCGCCGTTCTTGGCGAGCACCGCGACCACCTTCCCGGCCCGCTCGCTCTCGATCTGGTTCATCATCTTCATCGCTTCGATGATGCACAGCACCTGGCCGACGCGGACCTCCTGGCCGACCTCGACGAAGGCCTTGGCGCCCGGCGCCGGGGACGCGTAGAAGGTGCCGACCATGGGCGCGGTCACGAGATTCTCGTCACGCGCGGCGGCGGCGGGCGTGGTGGCGGCGGGGGCGGCCGCGGCGGCCCCCGCCGGTGGCGCGGCGGCCGAGGGCACCGAAATCTGCAGCGCCTGCGGCGCCGCCGGCGCACCCTGGGTATAGCGCGCGATGCGCACCGATTCCTCGCCCTCGGAGATCTCGAGCTCGGCGAGCCCGGACTCCTCGAGCAGTTCGATCAGCTTCTTGATCTTGCGGATGTCCATGGCCTGCCGTCCCCTGTATCCCCGCCACAGGTGCAGGCACATTCAACCGGAGCGACCCCGATTTGTCCAGATTATGACCCGATAATGGAGCGAACTGCGTCGAAATGACGCCAATCGGGTGAAATCAGAGGCCCTGGGGCTAGGAGCTCGGCTCGAGTTTCGCCAAACCGTCCCGGATCTGGTCGCGGGCGGTGGCCATATCGATCAAGCCGGAATCGACGGCCCGCACGGCGGACAGGATGACGTCCGCCTGCGGCCGGTGCAACTCGCCGACGTGGATGGTGGCGATGCGGCCCCGGCGGTCGGTGAACGCGGTGAACGGCAGGCCGATGGTCTCCATGCCGAAGGCGCGGGCCGCATCCATGCCGTCCTGCTCGCCGATCAGCACCGTGTAGGCGATCGGGGTGGATTCGAGGTACTTCAGGACCTCTTCCCGGAAGTCGATCGCAATGCCGATCACCTCGATGCCCTCGGTGGCCGTCTCGTGCGCGAGCGCATTCAGCATCGGGATCTCGCGCCGGCAGGGGGCGCACCAGGTGGCCCAGAAATTGATCACGAGCGGCTTGCCGTCCCATTCCGAGAGCGCCCGCGGCTGGCCCTCGCGGTCGGCAAGCGTCACGTCGGGCCGGAGCTCCGGAATGACGGCGGGCCGGAGCGGCGGGGGCGGGGCGGGTTCCGGCTCGAGCAATGCGCGGCTGACGAAGAATGCCGAGGTGCCGGCTGCGAGCGCAATGACCAGGACGATGGCGTGCCGGGCGCGGGGGCGCATCGTCAGCATTCGCGGGCGAAGCGGGCGAGATGCGCCCGGAAATCGTCGGCGGCGACGTAGCCCACCAGCCGGAACGCGCGGCACTCACGGCCATGCGCGCCGAAGAACGCGGTCGTCGGCGGGCCGTAGACGCCGAAGCGGCGCAGCAGCGCCTGGTCCGCCTCGTTATTGGCCGTGACGTCCGCCTTCAGCAGCACGAAGCCGGACAGGTCCCGCTGCACCTCGCCGACGGAGAACGTGTACTTCTCCATCTCCTTGCAGGACACGCACCAGTCCGCATAGAAATCGAGCATCGCGGGCTTGCCGGCCGCCTGTGCGGCCGCCAGCTCGCGGTCCAGCTCCACGACGGTCGCGACCTTCACGAAAGGCAGCGCCTCGGCATTCGCGGCCGGCCTGCCGCCGCCGAATCCCGGCAGGGCGGCGCCGCGCAACGGCTGGAAGGGATCGTGGCCGCCCGCGGCCGCGCCCACCATCATGATGATCCCCCAGACGATGGCCGCGAGGCCGGCACCGCGCGCGAGCAGGCGGAAGGTCGCGTCGCCCTGCGCAGTGCGGCCGAAACCGCCGAAATAATAGCCGCCCACGATCACGAGCAGGGCCCACAGCGCGAGCGCGAGCGGCCCCGGCAGGATGCGTTCGAGCATCCAGACCGCGACCGCCAGGAACACCACGCCGAACAGCGTCTTGATCGTGGTCATCCAGGGCCCGGCGTGCGGCAGGAAGCGCCCGCCGGCGACGCCCACCAGCAGCAGCGGCGCGCCCATGCCGATCGCCATGGCGAACAGCGCGAGCGCGCCTCGCAGCACGTCGCCGGTCTGCCCGATCACGGCGAGCGCGGCGACCATGGGCGGCGCAACGCAGGCGGTCACCACCAGTGCCGACAGCGCGCCCATGATCGCCGTGCCGATGAAGCTGCCGGCCTTCTGGCGGCCAGAGACGGCCGCGAGGCGCGTCTCGAGCGCGGCGGGGATCTTGAGGTCGAACAGGCCGAACATCGCGAGCGCGAGCACGACGAAGAGTCCGGCGAAGAGCAGGATGATCCAGGGCTGCTGGAAGAAGGCCTGTGCCTGCTGGCCCGCGGCCGCGAATGCGGCGCCCGCGATCGTGTACGTGAGCGCCATGCCGAGCACATAGGTCAGCGACAGCAGGAACGAGCGCGAGGGCGTGGCGGCGGCGCCCTGCCCGGCGATGATGCCGGAGAGGATCGGGATCATCGGCAGCACGCAGGGCGTGAAGGCGAGCAGCAGGCCGAAGCCGAGGAAGGTCGCCATCACGACCAGCAGGCTGCCGTCGGCGATCAGGCTCGCGAGCCGGTCCTGTTCCGCCACCATCACGGGCGCCTCGGAACGCGGCGGCGTGCCGGGCGGCGGCAACTCGATTGAGACCGTCTTGGTCACGGGCGGATAGCAGAGCCCCGCATCCGCGCAGCCCTGGTAGCTGACCGCGATCTCGAACGTGGAGCCGCCCGCGGGCCGCGTGACCGGCACCGTTGCGGCGAGCGCGTCGTAGTAGACCTCGACGTCGCCGAAAAACTCGTCGGTCTTCTTCTTGCCGGCGGGCATGGCGACCTCGGCGAGCACGAAGCCTGCGGTCGCGGTCTTCGCGGAAACACGGTGACGGTAGAGGTAGTACCCGGGTGCGATCTGCCAGTCGAGCGCCACCTGCCCGCCGCCGTCCGCGCTGGCGCTGAAGCGGAAGGCCTCGTCCACCGGCAGGAACTGGTCCTGGTTGCTGGTCGGCCCGAGCAGGCCCTGCGCGCCGGCAGCAGCCGAAAGGGCAAGGCAACACGCGAGCAGGACCGTCCTGAGGCTCGTCATTCCGGGGAATCCTCGTGGCCGAAAAGGGACCGTGGCGCCGAGAGGTTAGCGGCCGCATGCCCGCTTGTCTTGGCCCAGCGCCCGAATTCGCGAAGTCGGGCGCCGGGCCGCGTCGTCCCGACGCGTAAAATATATGTCAAATCAGCGAGTTAGCGCAATCGCCGGGTCGACCACGATCAGTGCTTGAAATCGCTCTGCCGATCCCTATGATTAGCAGCCGACCGGGGGGAGTGCTAACAGCACGAATTGAGCCCCGGACCCTTTCCAGAAGCAAAGATCCTGACAGGAGTGATGACCCATGAAGATCCGTCCGCTTCATGATCGCGTGATCGTCAAGCGCGAAGATGAAGAGCGCAAGTCGCCCGGTGGCATCGTGATTCCCGACACCGCGGCCGAGAAGCCGATCCGCGGCAAG